>NZ_JBNHHC010000034.1:0-57911 GCF_059091865.1 Arthrobacter sp. B0316-1-20
ATCATCGTTCGACTTGCATGTGTTAAGCACGCCGCCAGCGTTCGTCCTGAGCCAGGATCAAACTCTCCGTTAATGTTTCAAACAGACACAGCACCAAAGGCCGGGAAAACGACCAAAGACACTGCACTAAATTCAAACCAGGCTGATAAAACCGCGACACACCACAGGGGCGGCACGCCACGGCACTTCAACCAATAAATAATTGGTATCAACAAACTTGGCACACTATTGAGTTCTCAAACAACAGGAGCACCCGGCACCAAGACGACCCTCACAGGCCCTCCATCGCTCCGGAGCAACTTTTCTAACTTACCCGCACCCTCAGTCTTTGTCAAACTGTCCGGCCGGTTCCTTCCGGCGGCCAAGGCCTCCGGTCGGCTTCGCGCTGGCGGCTTCACCGCCCTGCGCGGATATAAACTCTAGCACCGCTCGGCCGGGATGTAAATTCCGCTGCTGTTCATCTGCCGTCCCCCGCCGAGGTCCCGGCCGAGGGCTTCAGGTACATGACGCCCAGCGGGGGAACGCGCAAAATGGTCGAGGCCGGGCTGCCCTTCCAGCCGCCTTCTTCAGCTGTGACCTCTCCCAGGTTGCCGACCCCGGATCCGCCGTATTCGGCCGCGTCCGTATTGAGGGTCTCGTCCCAGGCTCCTGCCCACGGCAGCCCCAGCCGGAACCCTTCATGCGGAGCGCCGGCGAAGTTCGCCACGCAGACCAGCGGGTTCCCCTGCTGGTCCCAGCGGATGAAGGACAGTGTGCTGTGCACGCCGTCGTTCTCATCGATCCATTGGAAGCCGGCGGGCTCATTGTCCCGTTCGTAGAGAGCCGGCGTGGAGCGGTAGATCCCGTTGAGGTTGCGGACCAGCCGCTGCAGTCCCTTGTGCGGAACGTTTTCGGAGAGCCACCAGTCCAGTCCATGCTGTTCGGACCATTCGGATTCTTGGCCGAATTCGGTGCCCATGAAAATCAGCTGCTTTCCCGGGTGCGCCCACTGGAACGCCAGGTAGGCGCGCAGGTTGGCCAGCTGCTGCCAGCGGTCGCCCGGCATCTTGCGCAGCATCGACCCCTTGCCGTGCACTACTTCGTCATGGCTGATCGGCAGCAGGAAGTTCTCCGTGTAGGCATAGACCATCGAGAAGGTGGCCTTGCCGTGGTGGTACATCCGGTTGATCGGGTCCTCAGCCATGTACTCGAGGGTGTCGTGCATCCAGCCCATGTTCCATTTAAGGCCGAATCCGAGGCCGCCCGCGCTGGTCGGGCGGGTCACGCCGTCGAACGCGGTGGACTCTTCCGCAATGGTGACGATGCCCGGCACCCGCTTGTAGGCGGTGGCGTTGACTTCCTGCAGGAAGGAGATCGCCTCCAGGTTTTCGCGGCCGCCGTGGATGTTGGGGAACCACTCCCCTTCCTTGCGGGAGTAGTCGCGGTAAAGCATTGAAGCCACCGCATCCACCCGAAGCCCGTCGATGTGGAATTCCTCCAGCCAGTACAACGCGTTGGCGACCAGGAAGTTGCGCACCTCGCTGCGGCCGAAGTCGAAGATCAGTGTGCCCCAGTCCGGGTGCTCGCCCAGGCGCGGGTCGGAGTGCTCGTACAGCGGCTGGCCGTCAAAGCGGGCCAGCGCCCACTCGTCCTTGGGGAAGTGCGCCGGCACCCAGTCCAGAATCACGCCGATGCCGGCCTGGTGCAGTTTGTCCACCAGATACTTGAAGTCGTCCGGATGCCCGAAACGCGAAGTCGGCGCGTAGTAGGAGGTGACCTGGTAACCCCACGATCCGCCGAACGGATGCTCGGCCACCGGCATGAACTCCACGTGGGTGAAGCCCTGCCAGGTGACGTATTCGGCCAGCTGGTCGGCCAGCTGGCGGTAATCCAGCCCCAGCCGCCACGACCCCAGGTGCACTTCGTAGACGCTCATCGGCCCGTTGTGCGGGTCGCGGACAGCACGCCGTTCCATCCACTCCTGGTCGCCAAAGCGGTAATGCGACTCCACCACCCGCGAGCCGGTCAGCGGCGGGACCTCGGTCCAGCGGGCCATCGGGTCGGCTTTTTCGCGCCACTGGCCGTCCTGGCCCAGCAGCTCGTATTTGTACACGGCGCCGGCCTCGACACCGGGAATGAACAGCTCCCACACGCCGGATCCGCCCATTGAACGCATCGCGTGCCGGGATCCGTCCCAGTGGTTGAAGTCGCCCTTAACCCGGACGGCCCGCGCATTCGGGGCCCAGACGGCGAAGCTGGCGCCGGAAGTGTCGCCCAGCGTGGAGTTGTAGCGCCGCACGTGGGAGCCCAGCGCGGTCCACAGCGTCTCGTGCCGGCCCTCGCCGATCAGGTGCAAGTCGATTTCGCCCAGGCTGGGCAGGTAATGGTACGGGTCGTCGACGATGCTGGGGGCGCCGCCGTCGTACGCCACCTCGAGGCGGTAATCCGGCACATGGCCCGGGTCGTCGGCGGGGAAAACCGCCACCCAGATGCCTTCGTGTTCGTGCTCCATCGGCACGCGCAGCGAGGGCGTGACCACGGTGACGGAGTCGGCCAGCGGACGCCGGGTGCGGACCGTGACGTGCCCGTGGTCGTCCAGGTGCGCGCCGAGAACAGCGTGCGGCTGGTGGTAGGCACCGTGCGCGACGGCGGAGAGCACCTCCGCATCGACGGCGACGGGAGTGCCGGATCGGCGGCCCGACGACGGCGGCGCGGAGGCCTCCTCAGCGGTGGGCCCGACGGACGCGGCGGCCGTATTGGGCCCCAGGCCCGCTGCACCGCCGGCCGCGCCGACTCCGGCGGCGGCCATGTCGCGGCTGCCCGCGGCTTCCCCGCCCGCTCCGGCCAGCGGTGCCAACGCCTCGCGGACACCGCGGACCGGAACCTTGACCCAGCGCGGGCGATTGCGCTGTTCGTAGACCACTTCATAGAGTGCCTTGTCCAGCAGCAGCGCCAGATACAGGGTGGACGAGGTGTCTACCGGGTCACCGGTCTCTTCGCGGTAGCCGTCCAGGAAGGCAGTGCTGGCCTGCGCCGCCCATTCATCGGCGGCGGCCGCAGCTGCCGCATCGTCGGGCCCGGCCAGTCGGGCCACCCCAGCGGCGTAATCGAAGGAGCGCAGCATGCCGACCACGTCGCGCAGCGGCACGTCGTCCGTGCCGCGTTCGCCCATCGGCCGCAGCGGTTCGCCCTCGAAGTCCAGTACCACCCAGCCTCGTTGCGCGGAGTCCAGTACCTGGCCCAGATGGTAATCGCCGTGGATCCGCTGCAGCTCGGGCAGCTCGGTGATCTGGTCCAGCCGGTCCAGCAGTTCCTGCACCGCCTCATCCATGGGCCCCACGGACGCACCGGCCTGAGCCCAGCCCCACCGGATCCGTTCCGCCAGCGCGGCCTTGAACGCGCCGACTTCCGCGGCATCCGCCCGGTGGCTGCCGGCCGCTTCGCGGAGGCTGCGGTGGATCCGGCCGGTGACGGCGCCCAGCTGGCGCGCCTGCGAGCTGAAGTCCGTGCCGTCCAGGGCCGAGCCGGACGCCGTGCGCCACGCATCCTGGCTGTCCGGAAGGAACTCCCGCAGCACGCTCAGGTGCCCGGTATCCCAGAGACGGTCGCTGCCGTCGTCGTTCTGGCCGGGGGTGAGCCAGCCGCCGGTGACCCAGCCGTAGGTGGCCGGGACTTCCCGGCTGCCGGCATCCGTGAGCAGCACGCCCACTTCCACATCCGGGTTGGCTCCGGCTTCCAGGACCCGGAAGAACTTCACGATCAGCGGTCCGTGCTCGGACTGAACCACCACAGAGGTATTGGACTGCTCGCCCAACAGCACTGAGGCCTGCAGACCGGTGGAGAACTCCGGCCACGTGTCGAACCCTGCACCCGCATGACCACGGGTATGCCCATCACCGGTCACCGCCTGCCGCCGCATCAGTTCCAGCCAGGCGGCGACGAACACCGGATCGTGCGCGCCGTCGTAAATCCAGCGCTCCCCGGTGCCGTTGTCCGTGCCGCCGTCACCGTCACCGGTCCAGGCCGCGGCATCGTCACCGCCACTGGTGCTGTCTTCGGGCTCCTGCTGGGCGCGCCCCACCAGAGCGGCGTCCCCGCCGGCCAACGGCTCCCGGCGGTAGCTCAGCGGCACGTTGACCACGTGCACGGCGTTGGCGGTGTGCACGGCGACGATGTGCACCTCCAGTCCCACCTGGCCGGACGGATCCTGCAGCCGGATGCCGCCCAGTCGGTGCAGCACAAATTCCTGGCCCTTGGCCGGGAACCAGCGCTGTGCGGTCAGCCACGGGCGCAGCAGTTCGGGAATGCTCGGCGTGAATTTAGGCATGTGTTGTTGCCACCTCGGTTTCTTCAGTGGATCTGATGACCGGAAGGGTCTCCGTCTGCGGTGATGCCAGGTTGGAAGCGATGGAGCGCAGGCGCAGCCAGAAAAAGTCGTGGCTGCCCAGCGTCAGGGTGAGCTGGCCGGCGTCGTCAAAGGCCGGGAACGGGGTGCCGCCGAACAGGTCGCGCAACCCGCGGCCGGCATATTGGGGCAACTGCAGCGGGGCAGCCACCGGGTGCTGCGAGAGGTTGAAGATGCACAACAGCACTTCTTTGTCCACGCCCTCCGGATTGTTTTCCGGCACCTCGCGGAGGAAGGCCAGCACCGATTCCGATTCCACCGGCACGTTGCGGTAGCTGCCCAGGCCGAAGGCCGGGTGGGCTTTGCGCACCGCCAGCATCTGGCGCACCCAGTGCAGCAGCGAGCTGTTGTGCGCCAGCTGCGCCTCTACGTTCACGTAGTTGTAGTGGTACACCAGCGACTGCACCACCGGCAGATAGAGCTTGCCCGGGTCCGCGTTGGAGAATCCCGCGTTGCGGTCCGGGTTCCACTGCATCGGCGTGCGGGAGGAGTCGCGGTCTTCCAGCCAGATGTTGTCGCCCATGCCAATCTCGTCCCCGTAGTACAGGAACGGGCTCCCCGGCAGCGAGAGCAGCAGCGCGTGGATCAGTTCGATTTCGGCCCGGGAATTGTCCAGCAGCGGGGCAAGCCGGCGGCGGATGCCGATATTGGAGCGCATCCGCGAGTCCGGCGCGTACCAGCCGAACATCGCCTCGCGCTCTTCCATGCTGACCATTTCCAGCGTCAGTTCGTCATGGTTGCGCAGGAATGTTGCCCATTGAGCACCGGCCGGGATCGCCGGCGTCTCCTCCATGGTGGCCACGATCGGGTCGGCGTTCTGGTCCCGCAAGGCATAGTAGAGCCGCGGCATGATCGGGAAATGGAAAGCCATGTGGCACTCCGGCCGGAGCCCGCCGTCGTCGTCCTGCTGGCCGAAGTATTCCACCACCTCATGCGGCAGCTGGTTGGCTTCGGCGATAATCACGCGGCCCGGGTATTCGGCGTCCACCATCGCGCGCAGGTCCTGCAGGAAAGTGTGCGTAGCAGGCAGGTTTTCGCAGTTGGTCCCGTCTTCTTCGAACAGGTAAGGGACGGCGTCCGCGCGGAAACCGTCGATCCCCTGGTCCAGCCAAAACCGCACCACATCGAACACTGCCTCGATCACCTTGGGGTTCTCGAAGTTCAGGTCCGGCTGGTGGCTGAAGAAACGGTGCCAGTAAAACTGCCGGCGGATCGGGTCGAAGGCCCAGTTGGAGTCTTCGGTGTCCACGAAAATGATCCGCGCGTCCTGGTACTTCTCGTCCGTGTCGGACCAGACGTAGAAATCGCCGTATGGGCCGTCCGGGTCGCGCCGGGACTGCTCGAACCAGTCGTGCTTGTCCGAGGTGTGGTTCAGCGGCAGGTCGATGATCACGCGCACGCCGCGGGCGTGGGCCTCGGCCACCAGTCGTTTGAAGTCGCCGATGGTGCCGAACTCGTCCAGCACGTCATAGTAGTCCTCGACGTCGTACCCGCCGTCGCGCAGCGGAGACTTGAAGAACGGCGGTACCCACAGGCAGTCGACCCCCAGCCACTGCAGGTAGTCGAGCTTGTCGATCAGCCCGGAGAAGTCACCGGACCCGTCCCCGTTCGCGTCCGCGAAGCCGCGCACCAGCACTTCGTAGAACACGGCCTTGCGGTACCAGTGCGGGTCGTGCGCCAGGCCCGGAGCATGCAGCTGGAAGGGACTGGCCATCAGCGGTTCCTACGGACATGCAGGATGTGGGCCGGTTCCACGTGCGCGTCCAGCCGCACGTAATTGTGCTCGCCCCAGCGCCAGCTCTGTCCGGTGAGCAGGTCGTCCACCCAGAACGTGCCGTCGTCGTTGTAGTCCTCGTCCCGCAGTCCCAGCGCCGCCAGATCCAGCGAGACTGTGGATTCGCGCGCACTGTGCGGATCCACATTCACCACCACGATCACGGTGTCCCGCCCACCCGCGTGGGATTCAGGCAGGTGCGCCTTGTGTTTGGAATACACCACGGTGGCCGGATCCGTGCTGCGGTGCACGGTGAGGTTGCCCAAGTCGCCGAGTGCAGGGTGGGCCCGCCGGATGGAGTTCAGCCGGGTCAGGTACGGCGCCAGCGAGCGCCCTTCGGCCTCCGCGGCGGCGAAGTCGCGCGCCTTGTACTCGTACTTTTCGTTGTCGATGTACTCTTCGGCGCCCGGCCGGGCCACGTGTTCGTAGAGCTCATAGCCGGCGTACACGCCCCAGAGCGGGCTGGCCGTCGCTGCGAGCACCGCGCGGATCTTGAACGCGGCCGGGCCACCATACTGCAGGTACTCGGTGAGGATGTCCGGAGTGTTGACAAAGAAGTTGGGCCGGAAGTACGCCGCGCTCTCATGGCTGACCTCGGTGAAGTACTCTTCGATCTCTTCCTTGGTGTTGCGCCACGTGAAGTAGCTGTAGGACTGCTGGAAACCGGCGCGCCCCAGCGCGTGCATCATCGCCGGCCGGGTGAAGGCCTCGGCCAGGAACACCACGTCCGGATGCTCGCGGTTTACCGTGCCGATCAGCCATTCCCAGAACCACACGGGTTTGGTGTGCGGGTTGTCCACCCGGAAGATCTTCACTCCGTGGGAGATCCACAGCTTCACAATCCGCAGGACCTCTTCGGAGAGGCCGCGCGGGTCGTTGTCGAAGTTCAGCGGATAAATGTCCTGGTACTTCTTCGGCGGGTTCTCTGCGTAGGCAATAGTGCCGTCCACCCGGGTGGTGAACCATTCGGGATGCTCGGTGGCCCATGGATGGTCCGGGGCTGCCTGCAACGCCAGGTCCAGTGCCACTTCCAGGCCGACCGCTTCGGCTGCCGCCACGAAAGCGTCGAACTGCTCGAAGCCGCCCAGATCGGGGTGAATGGCATCGTGTCCGCCGTCCTTGGAGCCGATAGCCCAAGGCGATCCGGGGTCCCCCGGACCGGCGGTCAAGGTGTTGTTCGGACCCTTGCGGTTCACCTCGCCGATCGGGTGGATCGGCGGCAGATAGATCACATCAAAGCCCATCGCGGCGACGGCCGGCAGCCGCTCCGCCGCCGTCGTAAAGTCCCCGGAGGTCCAAATCCCGGTTGCGGGGTCATAGTGCGCGCCTTCCGAGCGTGGAAAGAATTCGTACCAGGCGCCGCGGCCGGCCCGTTCGCGTTCCACCAGGATGGGGTACTGCTTCGAGGGGCTGACCAGGCTCCGGATCGGGTGGCTGCGCACCGCGTCCAGCACAGCCGCCGAGGTACCCGCGCCCAGCCGCTCGTGCACCGACAGCGATTCGTCGGCGAGCGCGGCGGCCGCGTGGCGCAGCACCTGTGCATTCTCTTCCGGCCGCCCGTCTTGCCCGCCGGCCTGTTCCAGCAGCAGCCGGCCTTCGGTGAGCATCAGTTCCACATCGACGCCGGCGGCGATCTTCACCTCGGCGTTGTGCTGCCAGGTGGCGTAGTTGTCTGCCCAGCCTTCAACGTGGAAGGTCCACAGGCCGGTGCCAGTGGGCCGGAGATGGCCGTGCCAGCGGTCGGTGCCGGCGGCCCCGGGTGCCAGCCTGGCGCGCTGGACCGGGTTGCCGTCCGGGTCGAACAGCACCGCGGTTGCGCCGATCTTGTCGTGCCCCTCGCGGAAGACGGTGGCGGCCACCTCTATGTCCTCGCCCGGGATCGCCTTGGCTGGGAAATCGCCGCCGCCGACCACCGGCCACACATCGACCACCGGGATCCGGCCGAATTTCAGGCGCTGCGTTGGTTGGGACGGGCTGTGCTCCTGCGTCGAAGTCGTCACAAGACTAGACGTTAGCGAGAATCCCTCCCGATTGCGAAGGAACCCGGCGCCCCGGAGACGCTTTGGCGGCCAGTTCGGCGTGCCTTCACCTGCCGGTCACCGCCCGTGGAAGTATCTGCGCTAACCTAGGCCGGGTGAAGGCAATCCGCAGATTTACCGTCCGCACTGTCCTCCCCGAGAGCATTGCTCCGCTGGCCCGCCTGGCAGGCAACCTGCGCTGGTCCTGGCACCGGCCAACCCAGCAGCTCTTCGAACAATTGGACCCGCAGGGCTGGGCCGAAGTGGGCCAGGATCCAGTGGCCCTGCTGGGCTCCTTTACCCGCGAACGGCTGCGGGGGCTCGCCGCCGACCAGCAGGTGGTGACCCGAGTACGCGAACTGGATGCGGACTTGGAGGAATACCTCACCGAAGACCGCTGGTACCAGACGCTGGGAGCTGAGGCCCCGGCGTCGATCGCTTACTTCTCCCCCGAATACGGCATCACCCACGTTCTCCCGCAGTATTCCGGCGGCCTGGGCATCCTGGCCGGCGACCATTTGAAGGCCGCGTCCGATCTGGGCGTACCGCTGGTGGGTGTGGGCCTGCTTTATGCGGCCGGCTACTTCAACCAGTCGCTGAGCCGCGACGCGTGGCAGCAGGAGACCTATCCCGTGCTGGACCCGGACGGCCTGCCGTTGACCCTGTTGCGCGAGGCGGATGGGCAGCCCGCCCAGGTCAGCTTGCCGCTGCCGAACGGGCGCCGGCTCGGCGCCTACATCTGGCGCGCCGATGTAGGCCGGGTTCCGCTGCTGCTGCTGGATTCCAACATTCCGGGCAACGATGAGGCCGCCCGTGGCATCACCGACCGGCTCTACGGAGGCGGCGGCGACCACCGGCTGCAACAGGAACTGCTGCTGGGCATGGGCGGCGTGAAGGCGCTGCGCGTCCACCAGCGGCTCACCGGCGCTCCGGCCCCGGAAGTCTTCCACACCAACGAGGGGCACGCCGGTTTCCTGGGCATCGAACGCATCCAGGAGTTGGCGGCCGCCGGCCTGAACTGGGACGAAGCACTGGCCGCCGGGCGCGCCAACACCGTCTTCACCACGCACACGCCGGTGCCTGCCGGCATCGACCGGTTCGACAAGGCACAGATCCAGCACTTCTTCAGTGCCGGGCTCGCCCCGGATGTGCCCACTGCCAAGATCCTGGAACTGGGAGATGAGAATTACGACGGCGGGGATCCGTCCAAGTTCAACATGGCCGTCATGGGCCTGCGGCTGGCCCAGCGGGCCAACGGAGTGGCCAAGCTGCATGGCGTGGTCTCACGCGGCATGTTCTGCGGGCTCTGGCCGGGCTTCGACCAGCAGGAAGTGCCGATCGGCTCGGTGACCAACGGCGTGCACGTGCCCACGTGGGTGGACCCGCGGGTTGCGGAGTTCGCCCGGTCGGCGTTCGGCGACCAAACCGTGATCGACCGCCAGTGGGACCGCGTGTACGACGCCGCCGACGAGGACATTTGGGCGTTGCGCCGCAGCCTGCGGACAAACCTCATTCACGATGTGCGCCGCCGGCTGCGTGCCTCCTGGAAGAAACGCGGCGCCGCGGACGCCGAGCTGGCGTGGACTGATTCGGTGCTGGACCCGGACGTGCTGACCATCGGTTTTGCCCGGCGGGTGCCCACCTACAAACGGCTGACCTTGATGCTGCGCGATCCGGCCCGGCTCAAGGCGCTGCTGCTGCATCCTGAACGGCCCATCCAATTGGTCATCGCCGGCAAATCCCATCCGGCCGATGAACAGGGCAAGCGGATGATCCAGGATCTGGTGCGTTTCACCGACGACCCGGAGGTCCGGCACCGGATCGTCTTCCTGCCCAATTACGACATCGCCATGGCCCGCACGCTCTTCCCAGGTTGCGACGTGTGGCTGAACAATCCGCTGCGTCCGCTGGAAGCCTGCGGCACGTCGGGAATGAAGGCGGCCATCAATGGCGGCTTGAATCTCTCCGTGCTGGACGGCTGGTGGGACGAAATGTACGACGGCGACAACGGCTGGGCGATTCCGACGGCGAACCCCTCCACCGAAGCCGGGACCGCCGACGTGTTTGACCCGGACGAGCGGGACGACATAGAAGCCGCGGCACTCTATGACCTGGTGGAGCACCATGTGGCGCCGCGTTTTTACGCCGCGGAGATACCCGAAGGTGCCGGTGCCGCGGGCCCGTCCGAGCCGATCGGGACGGACAACGTGCCGCATCAGTGGATCGCCATGATCAAGCACACGCTGGCCAACCTGGGGCCGGCCGTCTCCGCGGAACGGATGCTGCAGGACTATGTGGAGCAGCTCTACCGTCCCGCAGCGACGTCCGGGCGGGCTGCCCGCGCTGACGATTTCGCCGCGGCAAAGGAACTGGCCGCGTGGACCAGCAGGGTCCGCAATGCCTGGGGCGACGTGTCGGTGGAACACGTGGACTCAATGGGCATTACCGACGAACCGCAGATCGGCGAGTCCCTGACGGTCAATGCCTACGTCCGGCTCGGCCCTCTGGCACCGGATAACGTCACCGTCCAGGTGGTCCACGGGCAAGTCACCGAAAACGACGATCTCGCGCAGACGTCCAGCGATGATCTGGTCGTCGCCGAGCAGTTGGGCGACGGTCGCTACCTGTTCACGGGCGCGGTGACGATCGACCGTTCCGGTTCGTTCGGCTACAGCGTGCGGGTGCTGCCCAAGCATGAGGCGCTGGCTAACCAGGCCGAACTCGGCCTGGTTGCCAACGCCAGCAACTGATCACCCATCCGGAAGGGCTGTGGTCCCCGCCTGGCCGGCCCAGGCGGGGACCACAGCCACTCGGCGGCGGGTGAAATTCAACCGAATTTTAACCCACTCCTGCAGCCGCCTTGGGTCGCCGCGCCTTGCCCGGTGCCCGGCGCCTGCGGTTGCCGTGAATCCGCGGAAGCGCCCGGTTCTCGCTCGTCGCGCGCTGCCCGGTTCGCACTTCGATAGCACCGGAAAATCTGCCCCTACGTACGTCCTTCTGTGTGGCACACCCCTTTATTATCAGCATGCTGACTAATAGCATGAGGGTGTTCCGTCCGAACGAACCGCAAAGGAGGCGCATATGGGCACCGGTACCGAGCAAGGCACCGCACCACCGCCGGACCATAAGGACAAGCCTCAGACTCCCCCACAGGTGAAGAAGGCCTCCTGGAAGTACGTCTTCCGTAAGACGTTCCGTGAATTCATCGACGACGACTGTACGGATCTGGCGGCTGGGCTGACGTACTACGGCGTGCTGTCCCTGTTCCCGGGCCTGCTGGCTTTGGTCTCGGTCCTGGGACTGGTTGGACAGGCCGAAGCCACCACCGACGCCATGATGCGCATGGTCGAAAGCGTGGCCCCGGGACAGGCGGCGGATGTCATCCGGCAGCCCATCGAGCAGTTGGCCAGCTCCCAAGGAGCAGGGCTGGCGTTCGTTGTTGGCCTGGTGGGTGCCATCTGGTCCGCCTCCGGCTACGTCAACGCCTTCGGCCGGGCGATGAACAGGATCTATGAGGTCGATGAAGGCCGGCCGTTCTGGAAGCTCCGCCCGGTCATGCTGCTGATCACGATCGTGGTGCTGCTGCTGGCGGTGCTGATGATGCTGATGCTGGTGCTCTCCGGGCCGGTCGCTCAGGCCGTCGGCTCCTTTATCGGCCTGGGCGAAGCGGCGCTCACGGTCTGGAACATCGCCAAGTGGCCGTTGCTGGTCATCTTCGCGGTGGTGATGATCGCAGTGCTGTACTACGCGACGCCGAACGTGAAGCAGCCGAAATTCCGCTGGATGAGCCTCGGCGCGCTCATCGCGCTCCTGGTGCTGGCTCTGGCAACCCTCGGTTTTGCCTTCTACGTGGGCAACTTCGGCAACTACAACAAGACCTACGGTGCCATCGGCGGCGTGATCGTACTGCTGCTGTGGTTCTGGCTGGCCAATCTTGCCCTGCTGTTCGGCGCTGAGTTCGACGCAGAAACCGAACGCGGCCGGCAGCTCCAGGCCGGCATCGCCGCCGAAGAAAACATTCAGCTTCCGGCCCGTGACACTCGCAAGAGCGACAAGAACGCCGAGAAGGAAGAGGAGGACATCGCGCGGGGCCGCAAGCTCCGTCATGCCTACGGGCAGGGGGAGGAATCCCGTGAACACACCTGAAAACGTCAGGACTGACAGGAAGAAACCCGATACAGAAAAGGAATTGCCATGACCACGAATTCAAGTTCCGGCAGTTACGACGAGGGAGTTCCCGTTTACCCGGCCGGCGGCGCGGCAGTCCCGCCGCCCACGAATCCGCCGATGACCGGCCAGTCCAAGAGCGAAACGGCCAAGACCGAGGCCATGGACGTAGGCCGCGAAGGGGTCGAAGCCGGGCAGCATGTGGCCGAAACGGCTAAGGGCGAAGCAAAACAGGTGGCCCACGAAGCCAAGGAAAAGGCCCGCAACCTGGTGTCCGAACTGGGCGATGGCGTCTACGGCCAGGCCCACACCCAGCAGCAGCGCGTGGCGTCCGGCCTGCGCTCAATCGGGGAAGAGCTAAGCTCCATGGCTCGCAACTCCGATCAGTCCGGGACCGCGACCAATTTGGTGAGCCGAGCCGCAGACAGGGCTGACTCCGTGGCTGGCTGGCTGGAAAACCGCGACCCGGGCTCGTTGCTGGACGAGGTCAAGCGCTTTGCCCGCCAGCGTCCCGGTGCTTTCCTGGCCATCGCGGCAGGCGCGGGCGTCCTGGCCGGCAGGCTGACCAAGGGCCTGACCGCCGACAGCGGATCGGGCAGCGGCGTCGGAACGGGGCAAGGCATGGGCACGCACCGTGCTACCGCCGGCCCGGTCTACGCTTCGCCGGAGACGGTTGGCGGCTATGACACTCAGAGCGCAGCGGGCTTTGCGGCACCGGGGGCGCAGACGGGCTCGGCGATCGGTGGCGCGCCGGCACAGCCAGAGACCACCTACCCGGCCGGCGAACCGCCCTTGGGCGGCCGCGGCACCGCAATCCCGGACCGAAACCCCTATGAAGGCGGAGGTACGCGATGAGTCACCAGCAGATGCCCGGCCCAAGCCAGCAGCACGTGCCCGGTCAGGATGGCGCCCAACCTACCCGGGCGGAAATCAAGGCCGAGAATGAGTCGCTTGGCGACCTGCTCAGCCAGGTCACCAAGGACATCTCCGTGCTGATGCGGCAGGAACTGGAGTTGGCGAAGGCCGAACTCAAGGAGACCGGAACCAGGGCCGGCAAGAGCGCAGGGATGCTAGGCGGAGCCGGCGTCGCCGGGCATTTCGTCCTGCTCTTCCTGTCCCTCGCCCTGTGGGCCTGGATCGCCTACGGAATCGGCTTGGCGTGGTCCGCCCTGATTGTGGCAGTCATCTGGGCCATCGTCGCCGCCATTCTCTATGCGTCCGGCAGGAAGAAGATGAAGACCGTCCAAGGGTTGCCCCGGACGACCGAGTCAGTGAAACAGATTCCGGAAACATTGAAGCCAAGTGAGGAAGCACTATGAGCCAGTCACCAGAAGAAATCCGAGCCGACATCGAACGGACACGCGCACGGCTGGGCACCGACGTGGACGCTGTGGCGGAGAAAGCCTCGCCGTCGAACATCGTCCACCGGCAGACGGACAAGGTGAAAGATTCCGTGGGCCGGGTCAAGGACAAGGTCATGGGCGCCGCGGACGACGTCGGCAGCAACACGATGTCCATGGTGCACGACGCCGGCAGCGGCACGAGGTCCATGATGCACGACGCCGGCGAAATGGCCAGCGACGTCCCGCAGCAGATTGCCCGCAAGGCGGAGGGCAACCCCTTGGCCGCAGGCCTGATCGCCTTCGGCGCAGGTTGGTTGCTGTCCTCGCTGTTCCCCGCCAGCCGGGTGGAGCAGCAGGCTGCTGACAAGGTCAAGGAGGGAGCCCAGCCGGTTGTCCAACAAGTCAAGGACGCCGCCCAAGAGGTGGCCCAGGACATGAAGGAGCCGGCCCGGGAGGCGGCCGAGGACCTGAAGTCCTCTGCCCAGGACTCCATGGACAAGGTCAAGTCCGAAGGCACGTCCGCCGCGCAGGACGTCAAGGACCGGGCACAGGAGGCCCGCGGGAATGTGCAGGAGCCGCCGCGGCAGATCTAACCCGCCACGGATCGCGTTCCGCCGCGTAGTCATCCGGCGTCGGATGGGCCCCTCAGGGCCCCCGGCGCCGGATGCAAGTCAGGAGCGGTAGATTGAGATGGCGTTGGCGGCGATGATGTCCTTCTCGCCGCTGCGGACCTTGGCCCCGCGCCGTTGATCGTCGACGTGCGAGCTGGTGTAGAGCAGCTCGAAAGGAATTTTTTCGCCGCGGTGCTTGCCGAAATCCTGCAACGATCCTGGACCGGGCATCACGATCTTTTGCGGCCGGTGCCCCCCGTTGATGACCACCAGACCGTCGATCATGCCTTGCGGCGACCCCATCAACAGTTGGACCATGCGGCAGTCCGGGTCGTTCCAGTCATCCGGCGTCATCGGTTCGCCGTCGGCATTGAACCAGAGCAGGTAGGAACTCTCTTCCCGCCCCGGATAGTTGTAGGGCTGATGCGCCAGGAAGGAGCGGCGGATCTGGATCAGCCGGCGGGTGGCATCGAACATGCGGTGTTCACGCTCATCCAGTTGCCAGTTGGTCCAGGCCAGGGCGTTGTCCTGGCAGTACGCGTTGTTGTTCCCTTGCTGGCTCCGCCCGATTTCGTCGCCGGCGCAGATCATTGGCACGCCGAGCGACAGCAGCAGCGTGGCCATCAGGTTCCGCGCCGTCCGCTCGCGCGCATCCAGGACCCGGCTGTCCCCGGTATGCCCTTCGACGCCGTGGTTGTAGCTGCGGTTGTGGTCGTGGCCGTCGCGGTTTTCTTCGCCGTTCGCCTCGTTGTGCTTGCGGTGGTATGACGTCAAGTCGGCCAAGGTGAAACCGTCATGGGCGGTGACGAAGTTCAGTGAAGCCAGCGCCGTGCGGCCGGAACCGGCGAACAGCTCGGTGGATCCGGCCAGGCAGCTGGCCAGTCTGGCCACGGTCCCGCCGCGGCCGCCGGACGCCGCGGCTGCTTGGTCAGCCAGCCAGAAATCACGGACGGTATCGCGGAAGCGGTCGTTCCAGTCGGCCCAGCCCGGCGGAAAGTGGCCGGTCTGCCAGCCACCGTCGCCCAGGTCCCAGGGTTCGGAAATCAGCTTGGCTCCGGACAAGACGGAGTCGGCGCCGACGGCCACCAAAAACGGATGGCGGGGATTGAAGTGGTTATGCCCATCCCGGCCCAGGGACACGGCTAGATCGAAGCGGAAGCCGTCGATGTGGAACTCTTCCACCCAGTAGCGCAGCGAGTCCAAGGCCAACTGGATCACCCGCGGCTCGTTGAAGTTCATCGTGTTTCCGCAGCCGGTGGTGTCCAGGTAGTTCCCCTGGCCATCGTGCCGGTAGTACACGTGGTCCGCCAGGCCGCGGAAGGAGTACGTGTCCTGGTCTTTCCCACCCTCGGCGGTGTGGTTGTAGACCACATCCAGGATCACCTCGATCCCCACCGAGTGCAGCTTCTTCACCATCGTGCGGAACTCGTCCTGCACCGCCCGGGGGCCTGCGGCTTGGGCGGCCGCGGTGGCGTAGCCCGGCCAGAGCGCGAAGAAGCCCAGCGTGTTGTAGCCCCAGTAGTTAACCAGGCCCAGCTCCTGCAGGTGCGGCTCGTCCAGATGGTAGTGCACCGGCAGTAGCTCCAGCGTGGTGATTCCCAGTTCCAGCAGGTAATCAACCATGACCGGATGCGCCAAACCGGCATAGGTGCCGCGCAGCTCCTCGGGAATCTCCGGGTGCAGCATGGTCTGGCCCTTGACGTGGCACTCGTAGACCACCGTGTCGCGCCACGGTATGTGCGGGCGGGCGTCGTTCCCCCAGTCGAAGCCGCTGGTGACGTACACCGAACGCAGCACGCCGCCGTCGTCGTCAATGGCCCGGCCATAGGGGTCCAGCAGCAGCTGCCCCGAGGCCGGGAGCGCCTCGCCGTGCGGCCAGAAGGCGTAGCGGCTGCCGGCATCCAGCCCTTTGACGGTGCCGTGGTGGACGCCGTCGGTGAAAGCATTCAGCTCAACGCACTGCCCCACACCGGCGGCGTCCTGGAAGTGCACGTCCATGGTGGCAACCCCAGGGGCGAACACCGCCACGTTCACCGCACCCGGGGTCGGCGGCACGCCCGGGGCAGTCTCGCTGATGCCCAACGGGAAGGCACGCGAAAGCTGTTGCGGGCGGACGCGCAGCTTGGGGGCGATGCTCTTGGCGTGACGGGCCAAACGGTCCAGCTCCTAGCGGGCTCGCTGTCGCGAGATTTCGTACAGGCTGATGCCCACCGCCATCGAGGCGTTGAGCGATTCCATTGCCGAATCGATCGGGATGGAGACGATCTGGTCGCAATTTTCGCGGACCAGCCGGGAGAGGCCCTTGCCCTCGGATCCAACGACCAGGCACACCGGCTCGGTGGCCAGGGACAGGTCAGGCAGCGAGACGTCGCCCTCGCCGTCCAGTCCCAGCACAAAGATGCCCAGCTGCTGGAAGGCCTTGAGCGTGTTGGTCAGGTTGTTCGCCTTGGCCACGGGCACGCGCACGGCCGCGCCGGCGCTGGTCTTCCAGGCGGAGGCCGTCATGCCCACGGAGCGGCGCTCGGGCACGACCACGCCGTGGCCGCTGAAGGCGGACGCGGAACGGATGATGGCGCCGAGGTTGCGCGGATCGGTAATCCCGTCCAGTGCCACGAACAGCGGGGCGTTGTTGATGTAGCCCTTCTTGAACTTGGCCATGGTTTCCTCGGCCAGTTCCAACGCGTCCTGGTATTCGTAGGGCGGGATCTGCAAGACCAAGCCCTGGTGGACGGCGTCGTCGGTCATCCGGTCCAGTTCCGGCTTGTGCGATTCCAGCACCGGGACGCCGCGCTCGGCGGCGATCTTCAGGGACTCCTTGACGCGGTCGTCCATCTCGATCCGGACCGCTACATGCAGCGCCTTGGCCGGCACCCCGGCGCGCAAAGCTTCCACCACTGAATTGCGTCCGGTCACCATCTCGCCGGCGGACTTGCCGCGGCGGGCGGAGGGGCCGCGCTGGCCGCCTTGGTGTTTGGCGGCTGAGCGTTCGGAGAGCTGCTTGCTGCGGTACGCCTTGTGGTAGGGGCGGTCTTCGGCCTTCGGCGTCGGCCCCTTGCCTTCAAGCGCTTTGCGCCCGTGGCCGCCGGTTCCTGTGGTGGGTCCCTTCTTGGACTTGCGCACCGCTCCGGGGCGAGGTTTGTTGGCCATCGAAAACTACCTTTGGTGTTGGGGAAGGTGCGTTCCCACTGGCGTACACCGGCGGTGGCCGGCTAGCCCGACGGGAACCGTCTGGCTTAAGGGTACCGCCAACCGTGCAAGCTGCCGTCAGCCGAGGCTCCAGTTCACGCCCTCGGCCGAGTCCTCCACCACAATTCCGGCCGCGGCCAGGGTGTCGCGAATGGCATCGGCGCGGGACCAGTCCTTTGCTGCCCGGGCCGCACGGCGCTCCTCCAGCTGGGCGCGCACCAGCGTGTCCAAGGCCTGGTGGGCAGCGGTGTCCGCGCTGCCGGAGTGCCAGTGCGGGTTTAGTGGGTTGATGTGCAGCACATCGGTCATCGCCATGACCTGGTGCAGCGCGCGGGTGGCTGCTTCCTTGTCCTTGGCGTCCAGCGCAGTGTTGCCGGCCCGCACCGTTTCATGGACCGCGGCCAGCGCCTGCGGCACGTTCAGGTCGTCGTCCATCGCGGCGGCGAAGGCCTCCGGCACCCGTTCCGTGACCATCAGCCCGAACTGCCCCTCGCCGTAGAGGAACTTCAGCGCCCGCTGCATGAAGCCCTCAATACGCTCCACCGCGGCGGCCGCTTCCACTAGGGAGCCGGGGTTGTAATCCAGCGCGGACCGGTACTGTGCCTGGCCCAGGTAGTAGCGGACCACCAGCGGCCTGGCGTCCTGCAGCATTTGCGCCGGGGTGATGATGTTGCCGATCGACTTGGACATCTTCTCGCCCTCGAAGGTGACCATGCCGTTGTGCATCCAGAAGTTGGCGAAACCGTGGCCGGCTGCCCGGGACTGCGCCACTTCGTTCTCGTGGTGCGGGAACCGCAGGTCCAGTCCGCCGCCGTGGATGTCGAACTCGGTGCCCAGGTATTTGGTGACCATGGCGGAGCACTCCAGGTGCCAGCCCGGCCGGCCGGCGCCCCACGGGCTGGTCCAGCTGGCGGTCTCCGGCTCCCCTTCCTTGTGTCCCTTCCACAGCGCGAAGTCGCGCGGATCCTTCTTGCCGCGCGGGCCGGCGTCGGGCGCGGCCTGCATGTCCTCGATCCGCTGGTGCGTCAGCGAGCCGTATTCAGGCCAGGAGCGCACGTCGAAGTAGACGTCGCCTGAATCGTCCAGCGCAGGGTAGGCATGGCCGCGGTCGATCAGCTGCTGGATCAGCCGGTGCATCTCCGGGATGTGCCCGGTGGCGCGCGGTTCGTAGGTGGGCCGTTCCACACCGAGCGTGTCGTAGGCCTTGGCGAACTCCTGCTCATAACGGTAGGCCAGCGCCCACCAGGGCTCGTTCGGCACCGGCACCAGCGGATCCTCGGCCGCATCCGGGCGGAAGGATTCGGCGGACTTGACCAGGATCTTGTCGTCAATATCCGTCACGTTGCGCACCACGGTGACGTCATAGCCGCTGTAGCGCAGCCAGCGGGTGAGCTGGTCGAAGGCGATGGCCGATCGGATATGCCCCACGTGCGGGTCGCCCTGCACCGTGGCACCGCAGTAATAGAGTCCCACATTGCCCGGAACCAGCGGGACGAAATCGCGGACTTGTGCGGTGGCGGTGTCATAGAATCTCAGGCTCACCGCTCTAGCGTAGCCGCGCGCGCGGTACCGGTGCGAACCGCTGTCTGGTTCCGCCCGGTGCGCGTCCACCGGTTCGAACTCGTGCCAACGGTCCGCCGGGTGCGTTGCTGAAAGCCGTGCGTTGCTGAAAGCCGTGCCTTGCTCAGGGCAGCGGTACAACGACGGCGGTGGCCACCGCCGCGATCCCCTCGCCACGGCCGGTGAACCCCAATCCGTCACTAGTGGTGGCCGAGACACTGACCGGTGCGCCCGCGGCCTCGCTGAGCACGGCCTCGGATTCCTGCCGCCGGGGCCCGAACTTGGGCCGGTTGCAGACCAGCTGGACCGCAATGTTGCCGATCTCGAACCCGGCCTCGCGGACAATCCGGGCGGCCTCGGCCAGCAGCTGCACGCCCGAAGCGCCCGCGTACTCCGGCCGGTCGGTGCCGAAGTGCGTGCCCAAGTCGCCCACTCCGGCGGCGGAGAACAGCGCGTCGGCGGCGGCGTGCGCAGCAGCATCGCCGTCGGAATGGCCGGCCAGGCCCTGCTCCCCCTCCCACAGCAGTCCGCCCAACCACAACGGCTGAGGGTCGGCCGAGGTGGCGAAAGCGTGCACGTCCACACCAATGCCGGTGCGCGGGATGGGGTACGGGAATTCAGACACGGTCAGCCTTCCATGATGTGTCGGGGCTGGCGGGCGGCCAGCAGGGCTTCGGCCACGGCCAGATCAAGCTGCGTGGTGATCTTCAGGGCCTGCGCCGAGCCGGGCACCAGCATGACCTCCACGCCGCTGCGTTCCATCAGCAGCGCCTCATCGGTGATGCCGTCGGCCTCGCCCGGTGCCAAGCCGGCCAGCCCGTTATGCGCTTGGGCCAGCGCCGCGGCGTCGAACCCCTGCGGCGTCTGCACGGCCCGCAGTTGCGCGCGGTCCACCGTCGCTGCCACTTTCTCCGGTGCGATGTCCGCCTCCGCTCCGGTGCTCGGCGTCGCCGTCTTAATGGTGTCCACCACTGCTACCGCAGGAACGACGGCGCGTGCGCCGGCCGCCAGCGCGGCCGCGACCCGCTGGAACACCTCGGGCGGGGTGAGTGCCCGGGCGGCGTCGTGCACCAGGACCGACGTGGTGCCCTCCCCCAGCCCGCGCAGCGCGGCGGCGACCGAGGCCGCCCGGGAGGTGCCGCCGTCGACCGTTGAAATTGCTACCTCCGGATGGTCCGCAGTGAAGTCGGCACAGACCTGCCGCAGCGTTGTATCCCCGGCGGGAACGGCCACGCAGATCCGTGATGCGACCCCGGCTGCCAAGACGCCGCGCAGCGCGTGCGCGAGGATCGGCTCACCGGCCAGCGGGACCTGTGCCTTCGGCAGGCCGTAGCCCAGCCGCGTGCCGGAGCCTGCCGCCACCACGATCACGCCCACTGATGCCTGTGCTGTGCTCATCCCCCTAGCCTAATCGGCGAACCCGGGCCGTCCGCGGCATGCAAAAAGCGGCCGGCACCCTGTGGGGATGCCGGCCGCTTTGGAGCACAATCAGGAGGCGAGGACCTCGTCGAGGACCTCTGCTGCCTTGTCTTCGTCGGTTTTCTCGGCCAGCGCGAGTTCGGAAACCAGGATTTGCCGTGCCTTGGCCAGCATCCGCTTCTCGCCCGCGGAGAGGCCGCGGTCATGGTCCCGACGCCACAGGTCGCGGACAACTTCCGCTACCTTGATGACGTCGCCGGAGGCCAGCTTTTCCAGGTTCGCCTTGTAGCGGCGGGACCAGTTGGTCGGTTCTTCGGTGAACTCGGCACGGAGCACATCGAACACATGCTCGAGGCCTTCCTTGCCCACCACATCGCGAACCCCGACCAGGTCCACATTCTCCGCCGGAACTTCAATTGTCAGATCGCCCTGGGCAACCCGGAGCTTGAGATACATCTTCTCTTCACCTTTGATGGTGCGCATTTTGATCTCTTCGATCTTTGCGGCACCGTGGTGAGGGTAAACAACCGTCTCGCCGACCTCAAATACCATCTGTAGTATCCCCTTTCCCGACCACTAGTTTACCACGGATGATTTAGCCACTTCCGCGAGTTTGCAGGGCTAGCAGGCTGTCCGGGGGCTAAAATACAGCCCTTGACCCCCTTGACGGATCATCGATTTGATGCATCTGAGCGGATTCTTACAAACGTCGAATCCTACTTTTCACCGGTTTGCCGCTAGGCTAGGCGAGGCAAGCTGCCTAGATCTGCAGCACCGCACCTGATTGATACTGAGGAGTTTCTGCCGTGAAGATTGCGCCGAAGAACCGTGTGCAGCGCACCCTTGTAGCAGGCGCCGCCGCGCTCACCCTGCTCGCATCGACCGGATGCGGCGCAATCAACGAACAGGCCACCACCAAGTCCTACTCCGCCAGCGACGGCATTGTGGCCAACGTTGGCCCGATCGGCCTGCGCAACCTGATGGTTGTTGCCGAGAACGCAGACTCCACCGGCCGCCTCCTCGGCACCGTGGTGAACAGCTCCGACTCCCCCGTGCAGCTGAGCCTGACGGGCTCGGGCAGCACCGCCACCGTCACCGTTCCGGCCGACGGTCAGATCCGCTTTGAGGACGACGCGAACAAGACCACCGTGGACCGCCCGGGGGCCGCTCCCGGCGCCCTGGCCAATGTGACGGTCCGCGTGAACAACGAATCCGCGGACGTGAAGGTCCCGGTGCTGGACGGCACGCTGCCGGAGTACAGCAGCTACATCCCCACCCCGGCGCCGACCAAAACGTCCGCGCCGAAGGAAAGCACAGCACCATCGGGCGAGGCCACCGAAGAGTCCGGCGCCTGATCCCACGGTCACAGCTCAAAGGCCGGGCCGCTTCCCTTCCAGGAAGCGGCCCGGCCTTTTAGTTGGCTGGCGGTGCGGCGGGCTTACGGTTCGAACTTGTAACCCAGCCCGCGCACGGTGACCAGGTAGCGCGGTGCCGACGGATCGGGCTCAATCTTGCTGCGGAGCCGCTTGACGTGCACGTCAAGGGTCTTGGTGTCACCCACGTAGTCGGAGCCCCAGACCCGGTCAATCAGCTGCCCGCGGGTCAGTACCCGGCCGGAGTTGCGCAGCAGCATCTCCAGCAGTTCGAATTCCTTCAGCGGCAGCGACACCGGTTCGCCGTCCACGCTGACTACGTGCCGTTCCACATCCATCCGCACCGGGCCGGAGGATACGGTGTTCGGCACCAATTCCTCCGGTTCGCCCTGGCGGCGCAGCACCGCACGCACCCGGGCCACCAGCTCGCGCGAGGAATAGGGCTTGGTGACATAGTCGTCGGCGCCCAATTCGAGTCCCACGACCTTGTCGATCTCCGAGTCCTTGGCGGTGAGCATGATGACCGGCACCGAGGAACGCTGCCGCAACTGCCGGCATACCTCCGTTCCGGACTGTCCCGGCAACATCAGGTCCAACAGGACCAGATCCGCGCCCGACCGGTCGAACGCCACAATGGCTTCCAGCCCGTTATCCACCACCTCGACTTCGAAGCCTTCTTTACCCAACAGATAGCTCAACGGATCGCTCAGCGACTCTTCATCTTCGACGACCAGAATGCGGGTCAAGCACCGACTCCTTGTTCATGCGCCACACCGGCGCCCTGCGTACGCGGCTCCACGGATTCAGTGGTGCCGCCGTCTTCCTGCTCCATTTCCGGCAGCCGTATGGTGAAGGTGGAGCCCTGGCCGGGCTGCGACCACACCGATACTTCCCCGCCGTGTTGGGAGATGACGTGTTTAACAATGCTCAGGCCCAGGCCTGTTCCACCGGTCTGCCGCGAGCGGGCGTCGTCGAGGCGGTAGAACCGCTCGAAGATCCGGTCCTGCTGGTCGGGGGTGATGCCCGGGCCCTGGTCGGTCACCGAGACGGTCGCCAGGCCTTCGCGCACGCGCAGGCCCACGCCGACCTTGCTTCGTTCCGGGGCGTAGCGGATCGCGTTGTCGATCAGATTCCGCAGCGCGGTGGTCAGCAATTCGGCGTCGCCGAAGACCGGAACACCAATACTTCCGCCCACCGACAGTTCAATGTGGCGGCTTTCCGCGGTGAGCTTGTTGCGGTCCACGGCTTCGGCGACCACTGCGTTCAGGTCCACCTCGGTGCCGCCCTGCACCACGTCCGCGCCCTGCAACCGGCTCAGCTCAATAATGTCCTGCACCAGCGCGCCCAGCCTGCGGGCTTCCTTGTGCATGCGGCCGGCGAAGCGCCGGACGGCTTCCGCGTCGTCGGCGGCATCGTCGATGGCTTCGGCCAGCAGCGAGATGGCCCCGACCGGCGTCTTCAGCTCGTGCGAGACGTTGGCGACGAAGTCGTTGCGCATCGCCTCGGTCCTGGTGATTTCGGTCCGGTCGTCGGCCAGCAGCAGGATGTACTCCTCGCCGATCGGCGCCACCCGCACTTGCACCACAATGGTGCCCTGGCCCAGCGGTCCGCGCGGCAGTTCCAATTGCCGCTCTTCAATCACGCCGTCGCGGCGGACCCGGGCAGTGAGCTCCAACAGTTCGGAGTGCACCATCGTATGGCCGCGGACCAGCCCGAAGGCGTAGGCGGCCGGACTGGCGCGCACCACGCCGTCGATCGCGTCCACCACTACGTAGGCGCGGCCGACGACGGACAGCACCTCGGCAGCGCCGTCCGGCAAGGTGGGCTCGGCAACTTCCTGCAGCCGGCGCCGCTGGCGGTCGCTCAGGCCGAACGCGAGCACGCCGAAGCTGCCCAGCGCCAAGCCTACGAGGCCTGCCAGCAGGCCAATAAACAGTGGATCCACGCCTCTAGCTTAGGCGCAGCGTCGCACAGCATCTGGCCGATCCAGTAGTAATCGTCAGGGCGTTCAACTAACGTTCACCTGAGGCAACGTAATAGTTAACCGCAGCCTGACAAGGTGTGATGCGAATGGGATGCTAGGTCCCGTATGCTCACGAACACAAGCGAAAGGACGCCAGTGCGCAAGGTTTTCCAGGCCGAGCTCCATCAAGTCGGAGAACAGCTGGTAGAAATTTCCCGGCTCGTCACCGAGGCAATGCAAAAGGCAACCACTGCGCTCGACACCGCAGACATCGAGTTGGCCCAGGAAGTCATTGCCGCCGACGCCCGAATTGATTTCCTCCAGACGGATCTGGACGAGCGCTCCATCGACATCCTGGCGCTGCAAGGGCCGGTCGCATCCGACCTGCGCATGATCGTGGGCGCACTGCGGATGAGCACCTCGTTGGAGCGGATGGGTGACCTTGCCCGGCACATCGCCCAGCTGGTCCGCCTGCGCTACCCGGACTACGTGATCCCCGAGTCAATGCGCGCCACGTTCCGGGAGTTCGCGGTGCAGGACATTGCGATCTCGGAGAAGCTGACTGAAATGCTGGAGACCCGCGACCTGGACCTCGCCGCCCAGATCGACGTGAGCAACTCCCGCGTCAATGAACTGCACGCCGGCGTCTTCAAGGCCATCGCCGATCCGGCATGGAACTCCTCCGGACCGACCACGGTGGACGTCTCGCTGGCCAGCCGCTACTTCGAGCGCTTCGCCGACCACGGCGTCTCGGTGTCCCGCAAGGTGACCTACCTGGTGACCGGCGAGTGGCGCCCCAACGCCCAGTCGATTTAGTCAGACCCTTAAACGGTAGGCCGACTCCCCCGCGGGGAGTCGGCCTTCCGGTTTAAGCCAGCGGTTACTTCTTGCCCTGATTGGCCACGGCCTGGATAGCTTCGGCCGCGGCGTCGGCGTCCAGGTAGGTGCCGCCCGGGTTGACCGGCTTCAGGTTCTCGTCCAGTTCGTATACCAGCGGGATGCCGGTGGGGATATTCAGCCCGGCAATGTCATCGTCAGTGATGCCGTCCAGGTGCTTGACCAGCGCGCGCAACGAGTTGCCGTGGGCGGCCACCAGCACGGTCTTGCCCGACGTCAGATCCACGGAGATGTCCGACTCCCAGTACGGCAGGAAGCGCTCCAGCACATCCTTGAGGCACTCGGTCCGCGGAACATTGTCGCCCAGATCCGCGTAGCGCGGGTCGTTGACCTGCGACCACTCGCTGGCGTCGTCCAAGGCGGGCGGCGGGGTGTCGTAGGATCGGCGCCACATCATGAACTGTTCCTCGCCGAATTCGTCGCGGATCTGGGACTTGTCCTTGCCCTGTAGGGCACCGTAGTGGCGCTCATTCAGCCGCCAGCTGCGCTTGACGTCGATCCAGCTGCGGTCGGCGGCTTCCAGCGCAATGTTGGCGGTGACAATGGCGCGCTTCAGCCGGGAGGTGTACAGAACGTCCGGCAGCAGGTTGTGCTCCACCAGCAGTTCGCCGCCCCGGTGCGCTTCCTTGCGTCCCAGGTCGGTCAGCGGGACGTCAACCCAGCCGGTGAAGAGGTTCTTTTCGTTCCAGTCGCTCTGCCCGTGGCGCAACAGGACCAGCGTGTGTTTCGAAGTGGCTGTCATGGCAGCAATCCTAGCGGAGTGCTGCCCGACACCGGCGGCTCCGCCGGGACGTTACGCCGTCGGACCGGCTGGTGGAGGGAAGAAATTCCCGCGTGAGCTTGGGCACAATCGGCCCCACTGCGACCTGAGCCGGGCAGCAGTTCGCTTATTCTTTTTTTTCGTGCCCCAGACCACCACGACCGCCAGCCGGCCGGTCCGCCGACCCATTGGAACTGTCACCCGGGGCACCACCAATCCCAACCGACTGCGGCGAATGGACCGCTGGCTAGCCGGCCCCGAAGCCACCCGCCTGCGCCGGGCGGTGGATCCGCTGGTCATCGACCTGGGCTATGGAGCCGCGCCAACCACCGCCGTCGAACTTCACCACCGCCTCTGCCGGGTGCGCGCCGATGTTGAAGTGATCGGCATTGAGATCGAACCGGCCCGCGTCGCCGTCGCCAAGCCGCTGGAACGCCCGGGCCTGAGCTTCCGCCAGGGCGGGTTCGAAATCCCGGTCTCCGGCCGGCGTCCCGCGGTGGTCCGCGCCTTCAACGTGCTGCGGCAGTACCCGGAATCCGAATTCGGCGCAGCGTGGGACACCGTATGCGGCCGGCTGGCCTCCGGCGGGTTGTTCGTCGACGGCACCTGCGATGAAATCGGACGCCGGGCCACGTGGATCGCCGTTGCCCCGGAAGGGCCGCTCTCGCTGAGCATCTCGCTGCGCTTCGGCGCGTTCACGCGGCCGTCGGAAGTGGCCGAACGGCTGCCCAAGGCCCTGATCCACCACAACGTCCCCGGCGAGCCGGTGCACCGCTATCTGCGGGCGCTGGACAGAGCCTGGGCGGATGCGGCTCCGCTGGCCCCGTTCGGGCACCGGCAGCGCTGGCTGGCCATGTGCAAATCAATGCACGACGCCGGATGGCCGGTTTTGGATGGCCCCTCGCGCTGGCGTCTGGGTGAGGTCACCGTCGCGTGGAAAGCGGTCGCTCCCAAACCGCTGTACGGATAACGCCCGGAATCGCCCGGGCGCTGGGCCAGATCAGCACAGTCGGATGCGTTGTTGCGGTCCACTTACCAGGGGTAAGCCGAACCGCCGCCCTTGACCTCGATCAGGGCGGGCTTGACGTCCGCCAGGTAGACGCCGGCCGCGGCGGCGGCAGCCAACTGGAAGATCATCCACGTACCCAGGCCGCCGGCCCCCAAAGCGGCCAACGCGCCGACTGCCGTGGCGGCCACCAGCACGCCGAGCCAGAACCCCTTGGTCTTCTTGAACGCGGCCTGAAAATAGTCGGCCTTGCGGCCCACGCAATCGGCCAACGCCCACAGTTCAATAACCAGGGCGATCAGCCCCAGGACCATGTAAAGCCAGTACTGGATCTCGTAGGCAAGTTGCACGCCTTAAGCCTAACTGGTGGCGGTATGTTTCGGCAGCCTCACACGTCCGCCGCGATCAGCGCCTGGTCGAGGTCCGCCCACAGGTCGGCAGGGTTCTCGATCCCTACCGAGAGCCGCAGCAGGTCCTCCGGCACGCTGTCCGGCTCATTGACATGGCGACGGCGCCGCTCGATCAGCGACTCGACCCCTCCGAGCGAGGTTGCTGGCAGCCACAGCTGCAGCGCGTCGATGACCTTGTCCGCGGCGGCGGCACCACCCTTGACCTGGATGGCGATGATGGAGCCGAAGCCGTCCATCTGGGCGGCGGCGCGGGCATGACCCGGATCCTCGGGCAGGCCCGGATACCGCAGGGCCTCCACCGCCGGGTGCTGCTGCAATTTACGGGCCAGCTCGCCGGCGGTGGCCTGCGAGCGCTCGATCCGCAGCGCCATGGTCCGAACTCCGCGCAGCGCCAGCCAGGTTTCGAACGGTCCGGCGATGGCCCCGTGCAGCGACCGGTGCACCAGCAGCCTGGAGCGCAGCTCTTCGTTGGAGGTCACGACGGCGCCCAGCACCACGTCCGAATGGCCGGCCAGATATTTGGTCACCGAATGCACCACGACGTCGACCCCCGCCGCCAGCGGACGCTGCCCCAAGGGCGTGGAAAAGGTATTGTCCGCGACCACGATGGCACCGGCCTGCTGCGCGGCGCTGGCAAGAACCTCCATTTCGGCGATCTCGAGCATCGGGTTCGTTGGGCTTTCCAGCCACAGCATGTCGGCGCCGCCCAGCTGCGCTGTCACGGCGTCGGTGTCCGCAATGTCCACCGTGCGCAACTGCAGTTCGCCCCGCTCGGCCAATTGCTCGGCCATGGCCAGGCTGCCCTGGTAGCTGTGCCGCGGCATCACCAAAACGCCGCCGGAGGGAATCAGCGACAACGCGGCCGAGACGGCGGCCAGGCCCGACGCGAAGACAAGGCCGGGCAGCGAGGCGCCCTCCAACTCGGCCAAGGTCTCCTCAAAGGGATCCCAGGTCGGGTTGGAGTAACGCCCGTAGGCGCGGTCTCCTTGGACCACTTCGCCACGGCCAAAGAAGGTGGAGGACAGCACCACCGGCGGATTGACCGGGGCATCGTGGTCCCGAGGCGGGCGTCCGGCAGACACCACCACGGTGTCCGGAGCAAGATGCTCGGCATGCTGAAGGTCGCGGGAGGAGGCGTCGGTCATGACAGCAGATTAGTACCGGCCGCCATTCACACGTTAACTGTGACCGTCCCGCGTGCACCGACGATTCCGGCTAGGCTAATCAGGTGAGTTCCGACCGCCAGCCCGCCCACGCCAGCGGCCTCTTCATCGCATTCGAAGGCGGGGATGGGGCCGGAAAATCAACCCAGGCCACCGCCGTCGAGCACCGCCTGCGGGCGATGGGCCGCACGGTGCTCCGCACCCGGGAGCCGGGCGGCACGCCGGTTGGCGAAAAGCTGCGTGCGCTGGTGCTCGAACACGGCCACGGCGAGATCGATGCCCGCACCGAAGCGCTGATCTTTTCCGCCTCCCGCGCCGCCCACGTGGAACAGGTCATCCGGCCGGCGCTGGAACGCGGCGACGTGGTGCTGTGCGACCGCTTCATCGACTCCTCGGTGGCCTACCAGGGTGCCGGCCGCGGGCTCGGCCTGGCGGAAGTCTGGGAGCTCAACCTGTGGGCCACGGAGCGGCTGCTGCCGGACCTGACCGTGCTCTTGGACGTCGCCCCGCAGCAGGGCCGCGACCGCCGAACGGCCGGCGACGCTGCCGAAGACCGGCTGGAGTCCGAGCCCGACGATTTCCACTCGCGGATCCGCGGGGCGTTCCTGGAGCTGGCCGGCGCTGCCCCGGAAAAATACCTCATCCTGGACGCCGGCGCCGCCCGGGAGGACATCACCGCAGCCATCATGGACCGGGTTCAGGAGCTGATCTCATGAGCGTCTGGTCCGACTTGCCCGGCCAGAGCGCGGTGATCGAACAGCTCAGCCGCGCGGCGGCCGCCGAACGCCCCGCGCACGCCTGGCTGTTCACCGGCCCGCCCGGCTCCGGCCGCAGCAACGCCGCCACGTCCTTCGCCGCCGCGCTGCTCTGCGAACAGCAGGATCCGGCCGAGCGCGGCTGCGGAACCTGCCACGCCTGCCACACCGTGCTGGCGGGCTCCAACGCGGACGCCACCCTGGTGGCCACCGAGAACGTGACCTTTTCCATTCAGGAGATGCGCGAGCTGGTCGGCAAGGCGCAGGACAAACCGTCCTCGGGCCGCTGGCGTGTGATCATCATCGAGGACGCGGACCGGATGACCGAACGCACCACCAATGTGCTGCTCAAGGCCATCGAAGAACCGCCACCGCGGACCATCTGGATGCTGTGCACTCCCAGCCCGGCGGACGTGCTGGTCACCATCCGGTCGCGCTGCCGCCCGGTCAGCCTGCGCATTCCGCCGGCCGACGACGTTGCGGCGCTGCTGGTCCGCCGGGACGGCGCCGATCCCGACCTGGCCGGTTTCGCCGCCCGGGTCTCGCAGAGCCACATCGGTGTGGCCCGCCGCCTGGCCTCCGACGCCGACGCGCGGCATCGGCGCGACACGATTGTTCGGCTGCCGCTGCGGCTGCGCGGGGTGGCCGATGCCGTCACCGCCGCCGGCGAGCTGGTGGAAATTTCCAACGCCGACGCCGCGGCCGCCTCTGAACAGCGCAACGAAGCCGAGCGCGAAGCGTTGCTGATCGCGTTGGGCGCGCCGGAAAAAGGCGCCATGCCACCGGCCATCCGCAGCCAGCTCAAGCGGCTGGAAGAAGACCAGAAACGCCGTGCCAAGCGCAGCCTCAGCGACTCGCTGGACCGGGTGCTGATCGACCTGAGCACCTTCTTCCGGGACGTGCTAACCCTGCAACTGGGCACCGGCACAGAGTTGGTCAATGACTACCTGCGCCAGGACCTGACCAACTACGCGGAACGTTCCACCCCCGAACAGACGTTGGGCAGGATGGACGCCATCGCCCAGGCCCGGCAGCGCCTTGGCACCAACGTTGCCCCCGTTTTAGCCATGGAAGCCATGGCCGTCAGCCTGCTCTGAGTCCGACCCGAATTTCGTTGCAGCACTACCCAGGAGCCGCCCGCATGCCCCGCACCAGCCACAGGCACCCCGCAACCACGCTGCGCCATTCCGCTGCGGCGGTGCTGGCCGCCGTCGTCCTTCTGCTGGGCTCCGGCTGTTCGGTGATCGCACCGGAACAGGCACGCGGGCCCGCGGACCCGGCCCAAGTGACCGACGGTGTGGCCGAAGAGCTGATGCCGTTCTACACGCAGACCGTTGACTGGAAGCCCTGCGAGAACGGTTTGGAGTGCGCCAATATAGACGTGCCGCTGGACTACGCGGACGCCGGCGGCGAGAAAATCAAGATTGCCGCGATCCGCAGCGACGCCGGCGGTTCCGCCCAGGGGTCCATTCTGGTGAATCCGGGCGGTCCCGGCGCCTCCGGCTACGACCTGCTGCGCGACGGCCTGCAGACGATGTTCTCCAAGCAGCTCCGCAGCGACTACGACCTGGTTGGCTTTGACCCGCGCGGGGTCCAGCGGTCCGCGCCGGTGACCTGCCAGACCGATGCCGAACGCGATGAGGCCCGGCAGACTGACTACAACCGCGACTCGGATGCGGATATTGAGCGGGCCATCGACGACGCCGCCAAACTCGCCGCCAAGTGCGCGGAGAAGACGGGTCCGGTGCTGGGACATGTTGACACGGTCAGCGCCGCCAAGGACATGGACATCCTGCGCGCTGTGGTCGGTGATGAAAAGCTGAACTACCTGGGCTTTTCCTACGGCACGTTCCTGGGTGCCACCTATGCCGGGCTTTTCCCGGAACGGACGGGACGGATGGTGCTCGACGGCGCGCTGGATCCCGCGCTGAGCAACGAGCAGGTCACGCTGGGCCAGGCGGCCGCTTTCGAGAAGGCCATCCACGCCTACACGGCGTACTGCCTGGACAATGCCGACTGCCCGATGAGCGGCAGCGTGGACCACGCCGTTGACCAGTTGCGGGACCTGATCCGCTCTGTCGAAGAGAGCCCGCTCACCGCGCCGGACGGCCGCTTGGTCCCGGTGGGCACCTTCGTGTCCGGCCTGCTGGTCCCGCTGTACAACGACGCCCTTTGGCCGGAGCTGACCCAGGCCCTGAGCACCGCGTTCCGGGGTGATCCCAGCAGCATGCTGTTGCTGGCCGACGCCGGCGCCGGACGCGATCCGGACGGCCACTACACCAACAACACCACGGACGCGTTCATGGCGATCAACTGCCTGGACTACCCGATGGTGACCGATCTGGCCGGTATGCGGCAGGACGCCAAGGAACTGGAGCAGGCCTCCCCCACCATCGGCCGCTACCTGGCCTTCGGCGGGGTGAACTGCCGGGACTGGCCGTACGAACCAACAGGTGAACCCGCCCCGATCCACGCCGAGGGCGCCGCCCCCATGCTGGTGATCGGCACGACCGGGGATCCGGCCACCCCCTATGAGTGGTCCGAATCGATGGCCGCGCAACTGGAGTCGGCGACGCTGCTGACCTACGAGGGCGAGGGGCACACGGCGTACGGGCGCGGGAACACCTGCATCCGCGAGGCCGTGGACCGCTACTTCGCCGACGGGACCATGCCTGCCGAAGGCACCGTCTGCTCCTAGGCCGGCCCGCCCGGCGGGCTGGTCCGTTTTGACCGCCCCGCCACGGCTCCCATATAGTTGTTCTTCGTGGATTCAGCCCGGTAACGGTGCAGCGTCCCGCCTCCTTAGCTCAGTCGGTAGAGCGTTTCACTCGTAATGAAAAGGTCGCCAGTTCGATTCTGGCAGGGGGCTCCAGCAAACCCTTAGGACCCATGGTTCTAAGGGTTTTCGTATCCCTGAGGACTCAGAAGGTGGCATGCTGGCCCGGTAGACCCTTGTTCTCCTGGGTTGCCTCGGTGCATTCCCGAAAGGAACTCCCTGATGCGGCACACGCCCGCCTACCTGATGACCGATCCGGCCGAAGTCAAGCGCTTGATCCGGAACAACCCCTGGGCCACCTTCGTTTCGGCGACAAGCAACGGCCTGGTTGCCTCGCACTACCCGGTGTTGCTCGCGGAAGACCGTGACGAGATCACCATCGTGAGCCACTTCGGCCGCCCCGACGAGACCTTGCATGAGCTAGGCAGCCACGAAATTCTCGTCATCATCCAAGGCCCACACGACTATGTATCCCCCAGCTGGTACGCACCCGGCGATCTGGTCCCGACCTGGAACCATGTCACCGCACATCTTTACGGAACGCCGGAAATCCTCAGCGATGAAGAGAACTACGACATGCTCACCCGTCTCACCGACCACTTTGAGCAGCATCATCCGGGCGGCCGGCACCTCAGCGAAGACGAACAAGGAACCCGCCGCATAGCCAAGGGCACCGTCGGACTGCGGATGCTCGTGGAACGGTTCGACGCGAGAGCGAAGCTCAGCCAGAACAAGCAGCCCGACATCGTGCAGAACGTCATCGCCCAGCTGGAGCAGGGCAACCCTGCCCTCGCCCGAGAGATGCGACGAACACATACCCCGTCCGCCGGCGAGTGATGCCCGGCCAGAGGTCCGTGGGTTTCGGTGGCCGTCGCACCTTCGGGAAGAATGGGGAAGGCCGCCGCTGCATGCCCGGTCACCGATGACATGTGTTTGGAAAGAAGGACAACCTTGGATTACCGCCTGATCATCAACCAGGGCAGGGTGGCCGATCGCACCGAAGGCGCCCTCGTCGGGGCGCGGAAGGCCGGACGTGCGTTGGCCGAGCACCTGTCGGTCGAGGCGACCGTTGTGGGTCAGCCGTCGCCGGCGATCCAGGATGACTGGCGGCCGGCCCTTGACCAGGCAGCGGAGACTCTGCGCGGGCTCGCCGACGCCGTCGGCTCGTCCCTGGCCGCCGGCGAGATACCGCTGTTGGTCACCAACACCTGCGCGGCCAGCCTGGCCACCCTGCCTGTGGCAGCGGAAAGGTATCCCGACGCCGTAGTCCTGTGGATCGATGCCCATGGGGACTTCAACACGCCGGACACCACCGAGTCCGGCTACCTCGGCGGGATGGCGCTGGCGGGCGCCTGCGGACTGTGGGACAGCGGCCACGGCGGCACTGTGGACCCGCGGAACGTGATTCTGGCCGGCGCTCGGGACATCGACGCCGCCGAGATGGACCTGCTTCAGCACGCCGCGGTCACCATCTTGTCACCGGAGCAGGCCACCCCGGAGGCGGTGCTGGAGCTCGTTGCCGGCCGCCCCGTCTGGATCCATGTGGACTGGGACGTGCTGGAGCCCGGTTACATTCCCGCCGCTTACCAAATTCCTTCCGGGCTGCTGCCCCGCCAGGTCGCCGCGGTCTTTGCGGCGCTGCCCACCGAGAGTATCCGCGGCGTGGAGCTGGCCGAGTTCGAAGCCGGCGACCCGGACGTTCCCGAAGCGCTGAGCGTCGAGCTCATCGTGGAGACCTTCCAACACCTGCAGCAGCCGCTGGAACTCCAACGCTAGGTAGCGGGCGGGTGTTCGGTCGTGACAGTGCCGGCGTCGCCGTCGACGTGGATCCGCTGGCCGCTGGTGATGCGGCGGGTGGCCACTGCCGTGCCGAGCACGGCGGGGATGCCGTATTCCCGGGCCACGATGGAGCTGTGGCTCAAGGGCCCGCCGACGTCGGTGACCACGGCCGAGGCCATGGCGAACAGCGCCGTCCAGGCAGGAGTAGTGATGCGGGCGACCAGGACATCGCCGGGCGCCATCCGGGCGAAGTCCTCCGGACCGCTCAAAACCCGAGCGGGAGCGCTGACCCGGCCGGGACTGGCTGCTATCCCTTTGATGGTGCCGTCAGCCTGCTGCGGACGCGCGGGCATCATGGACCCGAAGGCTCGTTCCATCAGTCGGCTCTCGGGTAGCATCTGCGGGGCGGCAGCTTTGAGCTGGCCGCGCCACAGCATCTTGCGCTCCTCGACGGCGTCTGCCCGGACTGGACGGTCTGCTCCGGTGATGACTACCGCCGGGGTTCCGGGCTGCTCCGGGCCCCGGATTACCGGGGCTTCGCGGGTCCGCGGGGCGGCGAGGCCGAAGTCGACGGCGCTGGCCAGTTCCTGGCGGCGCAGCCAGAACACGTCGGCGGGCTCTGCGATCACGCCGGCGTCGACCAGCCGTTGTCCGAGCTCCAGCAGCATCCGGCGGACCAGCGGCCAGGCCAGGCCGACGTCGGCCAGGGCGTCCTCGCGGATGGGTGCGGCGTTCTGCGCCCACCGCAGCAACCGGAAGAATGCGGCGGCCCTGCGGGTTTGCCCGAGCCGGGCGGCGATGCGGTTGGTGTGGTCCTCCCTGCGGGCGGCCGACGTGCTCTGGCGTTCGTACGGGTCTTGGCCCTGGCCGCGCAGGTAGAACTTCACCGTTTCCAGCAGTGGTGAAGGATCATCGGCAGGCACCGAATGAATGAAGTCGAGGTTGAAGACCGCATGCCCGAAACGGTCGAGGTGGGCCTGCAGCCGCGGCTGCCACTGCCGCCACAGGGTAGGATCCACTCCGGCTGGAGGGGTTTGCGCGCGCTGTGATTCGGCCAGCACTGTTGCCGGCGTATCAAGGAGCGCTGTGACCAGCCCCGGCACATCGCGGGCCCAGGCAGCGAGGTCATAGAGGGACTTTTCCGCCCGGATGGGTTCGCTGTCATAACCCAGCAGGAACGTCACCGCGGGCGGATCTTCGGTTCGGCGGACGGCCTTGTTGTAAAACGCGGTGAAGCAGATTTCGCTGGTCGCGGCAAGCGGAATGATCGACTGCACCGCCGTGTAGTACACGGCACAAGCATCCACCAAGGACTGCATGCCCCCGATCAGTTCCTCGCCCGACAGTTCCCGTACCGGCTTCGCCGACCACTCCGCAACGATCCGCTCGTAGCGGGGGTGGGAGTATTCCCGCCATCCGGTGATCCCCATGTGGGCCTTGCCGCGCACCAGTGCCATCATCGCGGTGGGTGTCCGGCCCATCATCCGCACCATCGCCCGGCTGCGGTAGTAATAGTAGGCGTAGCCGTTGACGGTGGGCAGCCCCACATCGCCGTCGTGAATCACGTTCTTGCCCACAGCTTCGTCCATCAGGACTCTGAGCGACCGCGACACGGCGCCGTCAATCAGGTCAGCAAACAGCGGCGAGAGCGGGTCCGGCAACTGTTCCACGATGCTCGCGCGGAAGTAGAGCCCGTTGCGGTAGGGCAGGGGCCAGCTGACCGGGGGGTCAGCCGCCGGTTCAGGAAGCGCCGTAACGGGCCGCGACTGGAGGAAGAAAAACCCGTCGCCGGTTCGTGCCCACTCGATGTCCTGCGGCGCCCCGAAGTGGTCCTCGATCCGTGCTCCATAGCGGGCCAGTCCCGTAGCTGCCGGATCATCCAGTACCTGCTGGCGGCGGAGCTCCTGCGGAACCGGCTGCTCCCGGGTGCCCTGCTCCGCGTCGACAGTCATGACTTCCTTGCCGGCTGTCTGCCGCGCGAGCACGCGGCCAGTCGCCGCGTCGACGACGATGTTGTCGGGGGTGACCGTGCCGCTGACCACGGATTCGCCCAGGCCCCAAGCGGCGCTGATCACGATCTGGTCGCGGCGGCCGTTGGCCGGATTGGCGGTAAACATGACCCCGGCCGCGTTGGCGCTGACCATCCGCTGGACCACCACCGCCAGGCGCACCGACGCAGGTCCGATGCCTTCACGCGCCCGGTAGGCCATGGCGCGGGCCGTCCACAGCGAGGCCCAGCAGTCAGTCACGGCGGCGGCAAGGGCCTGGGCGCCGTGCACGTTGAGGTAGCTGTCCTGTTGTCCGGCGAAGCTGGCCGCGGCGAGGTCCTCGGCGGTGGCAGAGGAGCGCACTGCCACCGGCGTATCCCCGTTACCTAGCCCCTGGTACGCAGCGCCGAGTTCAGCGGCGACGTCGTCCGGCATAGTGCCGCCGGTGAACAGGGCGCGGATCTGCTCCGAGGCCCGCTGGTAGTCCTGCATCGCCGCTTGCGGTCCCAGATTGGCCAGCTCTTGGATGCGCGCCGCAAGGTGATTGGCATCAACGAAAGCTGCATAGGCCGCGGTGTTCAGCACAAAGCCCGGGGGCACCGGTACCCCGGCTCGGATGAGGCCGCCCAAGCCAACGCCCTTGCCACCGGCGGCGGCAAGATCCCCTTCTCCCACATCGTCGAATGGGTTGATGTAGGCCATGAGCGTGCGTCCGTTCCGCCCGGCACCGGGCCGTCGACACTGGCACCTGATTGCCAACATGATGGCACGGCCGGATCCCAGAGGCCATGGTGGCGATGGGCTGATGCCGGCTAGGGCTGCCCTGCGCCGCCGCGCTCCAGGCCGGCCAGCAGGCGCTCGGCCTCGGCTAGATCCGACAGGACGACGGCGGCGTGGCGACGCACGTTCTCGACCCCGGTCGCATAGTCCTGGGTGCCGCCGAGCCTCGCCATGGCTGCTGCCTGCGCTGTGGCAGCCAGCGAGTTGCCGGCCTTGGAGAGGCTTCGGTGGACCTCGGCCAAGGCGCCGCCCGGGATGTCCAGGCCGTCGGTTGGATGCATCGATTGCGCCGCAACACAGCAGTTGCGCACCCGGGGCAACAGCGCCGCCAACTGGTTGGCGATGGGCAGCAATTCGCCGTAGAGTCCGTCGTCCTGCACGCCTTCGAGGACTTGATGGTAGCGCTCCAGGGCACGGCGGAAGCGGTCATGCGCGCGGCGCCAGATACCTTTGCCGAGGTCCTTATCGTCCCGGCGGGCCTGCCGGGCAACGCCGAAGAGCGCCACGGTCCTAGAGGTACTGCCCGGGACCGACGTGGCGTTCGCCGCTCTGGCCGGCGTTCTCCCCCTCGGCTCCGGGGGCGCGGCGCGGTTCGCCGTCGTCGCCGATCACGACGCCCGGCGCAATCATGGTGCCGGGCGGCAGCTGGCGCATCTGCATCCGCGCCGCCATCTGTTGGTTGATTGCCTGCTGTGCTGCGATGGCGGTCTGGATTCCGTGGAACAGGCCTTCCAGCCAGCCGACCAGCTGCGCCTGGGCAATCCGCAACTCGGCGTCCGACGGCGTGGAATCGTCGGTGAAGGGCAGGTTGATGCGGTGCAGCTCTTCGACCAGCTCCGGTGCCAGCCCGTCCTCGAGTTCCTTGACGGACCGCTCGTGGATTTCGGCCAGACGGGTGCGGGCGGCGTCATCGAGCGGTGCACTGCGTACTTCTTCCAGCAACTGGCGAACCATGGTGCCGATCCGCATCACCTTGGCCGGTTCGTCCACCAGGTCCGCGAGTTTGGAGCCGCCACCGCGGCCGGACCGGGGCGCGTCGGCGTCGGCCTCCTCGGGCTGCGGTTCACCGCCATCCTGGCGCTGGCCGGATAGTGCGCCGACGATGACCGGTTCTTCGGGCTGCGACGTCTGCTCTTCGCTCATGTTTTCATCTTGCCAGAGACAGCCACCCGGCGCAGACCGGACCCCGTCCCGGTCCGGGCGGGACGGTGCCCGCACCGGAACGTTCCTTTTCAACGCTCGGGTGCGGGCACCGCCTCGTTATTCTCGAGTCAGCAGCAGCGGCCCTGCGGGTTGTTCTCCTGCCGGTCCGTCTTGTCCCGCCAAAACTCGCGTTCGCTCATCGGTTCAGTGCCGGGGTGGGCCCGCCGGTGGTGTTCCAGATAGTCCTGGTAGGCGTGTTCGCCCATCACTCCTTTGAAGTACCAGGCGAAGCTCCGCCAGCCGCGCCGTGCCTGGGGCCAGTTAATGCTCGACATCATGTCCATGCCGCCTTGTCGCGACGGGCAGTGCGTTCCACTGTTTCTCCAGTTCCTTCTCCTGCCGAGTGGCAAAGAGGCTCGCCGGCCCGTAGGTCGAGGAGACAACCGCCGGATCCTCGTGCGACGGTTCCCCGCCCAGCCGCCAGGACTTGTAGGTGGCCCAGAGGGCGGTGGCGATGACGATGATGGTCAGGACCACGAAAATGATGGACAGCGTGCCCTGCACCGCGGTGTTGCGGACCACCGCCTCCATTTCAGACACCGAGTGCGCGTTCCCCAAGCTGGTCTCGCCGGCAGCCAGGGCATTGCGGTTGGCGATGTTGTTGGCCCAGTAGCCCACCTTCACATCAGGGCTGAAGATCTTCAAGATCGAAGCCCAGACGGTGATGACAGTCACGAAGGCCAGCGGCAGCGCGATGATCCACAGGTACTTGAACGCCCCGCGCTTCGCCGCGATCGCCAGGCAGACCGCGAGCGCGATGGCAGCCAGCAGTTGGTTGGCAATGCCGAAGAGCGGGAAGAACGTATTGATGCCGCCCAATGGATCGGTTACGCCCAGGATCAATATGTACCCCCAGCCGGCCACCATGATCGCTGTGCAGATCCAGACGCCGGGGCGCCAGGACATGTTCTTGAACTTCGGCAGGACATTGCCGATGGTGTCCTGCAACATGAAGCGGGCCACCCGGGTTCCGGCATCAACCGCGGTGAGGATGAACAATGCCTCGAACATGATGGCGAAGTGGTACCAAAAGCCCATCATCGCCACGCCGCCAATCAGCCCGTGCATAATATGCGAGAGACCGACGGCGAGGGTGGGCGCGCCGCCGGTCCGTGAGACCACTGATTGCTCGCCGACGTTGCGGGCCAGTTCGGTCAGCATGTCCGGCGTCAGGTTCACGTTAGACAAGCCCAGGCTGTTGACGAAGGCCACTGCACCTTCCACCGTGCCACCCGTCGCCCCCGCGGAAGAGTTCATCGCGAAGTAGATCCCGCGGTCGATCGAGAGGGCCGCGACCAACGCCATGATGGCCACGAACGACTCCATCAACATTCCGCCGTAGCCAATGAAGCGGGTCTGCTTTTCCTTGTGCAGCATCTTTGGCGTGGTACCGGAAGCAATCAGCGCGTGGAATCCGGAGATTGCGCCGCAGGCGATGGTGACGAAGAGGAACGGGAACAGCGAACCGGGGACTACGGGCCCGTCGGACCGGCCGGCGAACTCGCTGAAGGCCGGGACGTTGATCTCAGGCCGGACCAGCACAATGGCCAGCGCCAGCATCAGGATGGTGCCGATCTTCATGAAAGTGGAAAGATAATCGCGCGGGGCGAGCAACAGCCAGACCGGCAGCACAGCCGCGATGAAGCCGTAGATGATGATGCCCCAGGCGATGGTGGTCCGGTCCAGCGTGAAGATTGCCGCACCCCACCCGGTTTCGGCGATCGCCCCGCCGCCGATGATGGCGGCAATGAGCAGCACGAAACCGATGATGGAGACTTCACTGACCTTGCCCGGCCGGAGGAAGCGCAGGTAGATGCCCATGAAGAGGGCGATCGGGATGGTCATCGAAACCGAGAAGACGCCCCAGGGCGACTCGCCCAGGGCGTTCACGACGACCAGGGCGAGGATCGCCACGATGATGATCATGATGGCCAGCGTGGCAATCAGAGCCGCGATGCCGCCGACGACGCCGAGTTCCTCACGGGCCATCTGGCCCACCGAGCGGCCGCCGCGGCGCATCGAGAAGAACAGCACCAGGTAGTCCTGCACCGCGCCGGCCAGGACGACGCCGACGATGATCCACAAGGTGCCGGGCAGGTAGCCCATCTGCGCGGCCAGGATGGGCCCGACCAGCGGACCGGCGCCGGCGATAGCGGCGAAGTGGTGGCCGTAGAGCACCCGCCGGTCGGTGACGACAAAATCCTTGCCGTCCGCGTTGTACTCGGCCGGTGTTGCACGCCGATCGTTGGGGCGGGTCAGCTTGTTCTCGATGTACTTGGAGTAAAAGCGGTAGGCGATGAAATAGGTGCACACCGCGGCGAAGACGAACCAAATCGCGTTGATCGTTTCACCCCGGGAAAAGGCGAGCATGCTCCAGCTGACCCCGCCCAGCAGCGCGATGGCGACCCAGATAACGATCTTGGTAGGCGTCCACTTATATTGCGCGGCCTCCGCAGCCGGATCCAGCGCTACCGGCGGCAGGTTCGGGTCCTGGACCAGCACGTCGGAATCCGGCTCATTTCCGGCTTGCCCGGACAGGGCCCCGGCGGGTTTCTCACTCATGATGCTCCCCCTTCGTGGAACGCCGATGCTATTAACGATGCACCGTAGCAGCGCCGCCGTCTACAGGGAACGGAGCCGCCCTTTTCAGCGGGTAGTGAGCAGGATCTTGCCGGTGTGGGCGCCCGAATCGAAGTACTCGTGGGCCGCAGCAGCATCCGCCAAAGCAAAGGTGCGGTGCACCTGCGGTTTGACGTCCCCGGACACCACCAGCGGCCAAACATGCTCGGCAACCGCGTGCATTATGGCTGCCTTTTCCTCCACAGGGCGCGCCCGCAGGGTGGTGCCGATCACCGCACCGCGCTTGGCCATGAGCTGGCCCAGGTTCAGTTCAGCCTTGGCCCCGCCCTGCAGGCCGATCACGACCAGCCGGCCGGAGGTGGCAAGGGCGTCCACGTTCCGCTGCAGATACTTGGCACCCACGACGTCCAGGATGACGTCCGCGCCGCGGCCCCCGGTAGCCTCTTTGATCCGCTCCACGAAGTCTTCCTCGCGGTAGTTGATCAGCACCTCGGCACCCAGTTCGCGCGCGACGTCGAGCTTTTCCTGACTGCCGGCCGTCACCGCCGGGACGGCTCCGAATGCCGCGACCAATTGGATGGCCATGGTGCCGATGCCGCCGGCCCCGCCGTGGATGAGTACGGTTTCGCCAGCCTGCACGCCGGCGGCCATGAACAGGTTGGAGAAGACCGTGGCGGCCACTTCCGGCAGCGCCGCGGCCGTCACCAGGTCCACGCCCCGGGGCACCGGCAGCACCTGACCCGCGGGGACCGCAACCTGTTCGGCGTAGCCGCCGCCGGCCAGGAGGGCGCACACTTCGTCGCCGACCCGGGGTGCGGTGACGCCGGGGCCGACGGCGGACACCCGGCCGGATACTTCCAGGCCCGGGATCTCGGAGGCACCCGGCGGCGGCGGGTAGACGCCGATCCGCTGCTGCACGTCCGCGCGATTGACGCCGGCGGCAGCCACATCGATCACCACCTCGCCCTCGGCCGGCTGCGGGGCTTCAGTGTCCCGCAGCCTCAGGACCTCGGGGCCGCCCGCTTCCTGGTAAAACACCGCTCTCATTGCCAGCCTCACTCGCCATGTCCGGACAGAAACGTTGCGGGCGCGCACTTTGCCCGGGCGCGCCCCTCCGTGACAGACTACAAGGCGAGGAAGGTTGTCCGAGCGGCCGAAGGAGCTGGTCTTGAAAACCAGTAGGCGGTAACCCCGTCTCATGGGTTCAAATCCCATACCTTCCGCTTCAGCAGCAGGTGTCCAGGCCGTCCGGCCGGGCACCTGCTGCTTTTCATGTCATAAGACGGGAGCGTCACGGCCAAGGTGGGCGTGTATTCTGCCTCGCCCGCACCGCCGGTATACCCTCGGCTAGGAGCCGTTGCACCAGAAGCCGAGGAGACCCCGTGCCCAGTCAGTCCGCGCCTGTCCGCCGCCGCCCGCTCAAGGCGTCCGCCGTCGTCGTCCTTATGGCAGCGCTGAGCGGTTGCGGCTTGGACGGCCCGCAGGAGCCGCCGCGGGATGAATCCGGTGCCGTGACCGAAGCCGCTTCCGCCGGCGCGTACGCCATCAAGGTGGGCGACTGCCTGAACAACCCGCGCGCGGAGCGCCTCACCGAGGTGGAGTTCGTGCCGTGCGATCAGCCGCACGAACTGGAGGCGTTCGCGTCCAGCAATCTGCCCGACGGCGACTACCCCGGCGACAAGGAAGTGGCGGCCAAGGCCGAAGAGTTCTGTGTGGCAGAGTTCAAGGCTTTCGCCGGCATCCCCTACGACGACTCCGCGCTGGAGCTGATCCATCTGAACCCCACCGAGGCAAGCTGGAGCAGCGAGCAGGACCGTGAACTGCTCTGCTTGGTGGGCGCCAAGGATGAGCCCACCACCGGCACGCTCAAGGACAGCCGCCGGTAGTCGAGCGGGCCGCTCACGGCGGGGGCTAGCCCCGCCGGGCGCCACTCTGCCCAGCGGGTCCGCCGCTCCACTGCTCAACCGGCTTAGGCCTTTCTGTCAAGACCTGGGGAACGTTTCACCCTCTTTGAAGCTGTTCTTTCACAGAAGTATTCCGCTGGTTCTGGCCCTCGGGTAACCTCCCGTTCATCCCTGCCAGATGGACTGGGGAGCGGTGCTTGCACCGTGCAGCCGTGCCGCAGCCGTTCCCTGGGTGCGCGGATCATCACTTTCACCTTGAGAGATAGGGCCAAATGCCTACTTCATCACCGAAGACCGCGCTGGCTGCGGTCCTGACGGCAGGCCTGGTGGCGGCGCCCTTCGCGGCGCTACCTGCGCATGCGGCCGATCCAGTCGAACTCAATCTTCTGAGCATTAACGATTTCCACGGACGGATCGACGCCAATACGGTCAAGTTCGCGGGCACCGTGGAACAACTCCGGGCGCAGAACCCCCAGGGAACGCTGCTCACCTCCGCCGGCGACAACATCGGCGCCTCGGTCTTCGCGTCATCCACCCAGCAGGACCAGCCGACCATCGATGTGCTCAATGCCTTGGAATTGGCGACGACGGCGGTGGGCAACCACGAGTTCGACCGCGGCTTCGCCGACCTGACGGACCGTGTGGCCCCTGCGTCCAAGTACCCCCAACTGGGCGCCAACGTGTACCGGGCCGGCACCACTGAACCTGCCCTGCCGGAGTACGAGCTGGTCCCGGTCAACGGCGTGACCGTCGGCGTGGTCGGCGTGGTCACCGAGGAAACCGCCTCGCTGGTGTCCCCGGGCGGGATCGCCGACCTGGAGTTTGGCGACCCGGTGGACGCCGTCAACCGGGTGGCGGCTGAACTGACGGACGGCGCAGGTGACGAAGCCGACATCATCATGGCCTCCTACCACGAGGGCGCCAACACGAACGCGGACCTGGCCAGCGCCGTGGCGGCGAGTGCGGTGTTCAACCGGATCGTCAACGAGACGAGCCCGGACGTGGACGTCATTTTCAACGGCCACACCCACCAGGCCTACAGCTTCGACGCCCCGGTTCCGGGCGCGGACGGCAAGACTCGGCCCGTGGTGCAGACCGGTTCCTATGGCGCGAACATCGGCCAAGTCCAACTGAGCTACGACGCCGAAACCGACGAGGTGCTGGCGCACACCGCCGCCGTCGTGCCGCGGACCGGCACCGCCGACAGCGAACTGGTGTCCGCCTATCCGCGGGTAGCCGAAGTGTCCTCACTCGTCCAGGCCGCGCTGGAAAACGCCGAAAAGGTCGGCGCCCAGCCGGTCGGCTCGGTCACCGGCGACATCACCACCGCCTTCCTGCCCGACGGCCCGGACGCGGATACCGAGCCGGACCGAGACGACCGCGGCTCCGAATCGACGCTGGGCAACCTGGTGGCCGATTCGCTGCTGGCATCCCTCGCCTCCGCCGAACGCGGCGGGGCGGAAATCGGTGTGGTGAACCCCGGCGGGCTGCGGAACGAGCTCTACTACGCACCCGACGGCACGGTCACCTACGCCGAGGCCAACGGGGTGCTGCCCTTCCTGAACAACCTGTGGACCACCACACTGACCGGCGCCCAGCTCAAGACCCTGCTGGAGCAGCAATGGCAGCGCACCGCTGCCGGCGAGGTGCCCAGCCGCGCCTACCTGCAGCTGGGCCTGAGCAAGAACGTCAACTACACCTACGACGCGGCGCTGCCCGAAGGCGAGCGCATCACCGGCGTCTGGGTCAACGGCGAACGGCTGGACCCGGAACGCGGCTACCGGGTGGGCACCTTCAGCTTCCTGGCCCAGGGCGGAGACAACTTCCACGTCTTCACCAAGGGCGCGGACACCCGCGACTCCGGCCTGGTGGACCGCGACGCCTGGATCGCCTATATCCAGGACAACAGCCCGCTCTCGCCGGACTTCGCCCGCCGCACCGTGCAGCTGACCGGGGCACCGGAATCCATCGGCCCCGGCCAGCAGGTCAGCGTGAAGCTAGCCAGGCTGGACCTGACCTCGCTGGGCGCTCCAGTAAACAAGGAGGTGTCGCTGGCCTACGTTGACGCGGCCGGCACCCGCACCGAGCTGGGCACTTTCCCGGTGGCCGACGGCGGTGCCTCCATCGAGTTCGCTGCTCCTTCCGCTCTGGACGGCGGCTACTTCGAACTGAGCGCTGCCGCCTCCGGAACCACCTTCCGGCTGCCGTCCGCCATCGAGGCCGGCGGCAGCGCCGGTGCCGACCATGTGGTGATCAACGAGGCCTACCTGTCCGGCGGCAGCGCCGGCGCTGCCTACCAGAACAAGTTCATCGAGCTCTACAACCCCACCGACGCCGAGGTCAGCCTGGACGGCTGGTCGCTGCAGTACCGGTCGGCCACGGGAACCGCCACCCCCACCGGTGTGGCGGCGCTGTCCGGCAGCATCGAGGCCGGCGGCTACTTCCTGGTGCAGGCCAACTCCAACGGTCCCAGCGGCAAAAACTTGCCGGAACCTGACCTGGTGACCAGCCTGTCGCCGTCCGGGACCACCGGCACCCTGCTGCTGGCCAACCAGGCCGGCGCAGTGGCCGACCTAGGCACCGGTTCGGTGGTCGACCGCAGCAATGTGGTGGACCTGCTGGGCTACGGCAGCTCGAACACCTTCGAGACCGCAGCGGCCCAGTCGCCGCGGAACAACACGGACGTGCGGTCGATGAACCGCGCCGACGGAACCGACACCAACAACAACGCGGCGGACTTCAGCCTCAGCGAAGACATCTCCCCGCAGGGGTTCCGGCGAGGGCAACGGCGGCGGTGATCCGGAGCCGGAGGCAGCCACCATCGCTGAAATCCAGGGCACCGGCACGCAGTCCCCGCTGGCCGGCAAGACCGTGACCACCCGCGGTGTAGTGACCGCGGCCTACGCCACCGGCGGGTTCGATGGCTACTACCTGCAGACTGAAGGGACCGGCGGCGACACCAACACCAGCGACCGGACCGGGTCGGACGCGGTGTTCGTCTTCTCCCCCGAGACCGTCGGTGAGGTGGAGCTTGGCGATTTCGTGGAGGTCACCGGCAAGGTCAGCGAGTTCCACGGCCTGACCGAAATCACCGTGCCTGCGGACGGCCTGACGGTGCTCAAGGAGGCCGCGGAAGCACCAAAGGCAGCAGCCATCGGCTGGCCGGCCACGGAGGCGGAGCGCGAGAAGTTCGAGGGTATGCTGCTGGCGCCCCAAGGCAGTTTCACCGTCACCGACAACTTCGCTCTGAACCAGTACGGCGAGATCGGCCTTGCCGCCGGAAACTCCCCGCTGGTGCAGCCCACCGCGGTCGGTGCCTACGGCTCGGACGCGTTCTGGGCCGAGACCGAGAAGAACGCCGCCCTGGCCGTCACACTGGACGACGGCTCGAGTGTCAACTATCTGGGCGCGGACGCCAACAAGGACATCCCGCTGCCCTACCTGTCCGCCGAGGATCCGGTCCGGGTGGGCTCCCCCGCCGAGTTCGCCACCAACGTGGTGCTGGATTACCGGTTCGACCTCTGGCGTTTCCAGCCGCTGGGCCACCTGATGGTGGACAACGCTGAAACTGTCCAGCCGGCGTCGTTCCAGAACACCCGCACCGATGCGCCGGAGCAGGTCGGCGGCGTAAAGCTCGCTGCGTTCAACGTGCTGAACTACTTCAGCACCACCGGCGACCAGGTGGCCGGCTGCGGTGCCTTCACGGACCGCGACGGCAACCCGATCACGGCCCGCAACTGCGATGCCCGCGGGGCCTGGGACGCGGAGAACCTGGAACGCCAGCAGGCCAAGATTGTTGCGGCCATCAACACGCTGAACGCGGACATTGTGGCGCTGGAGGAGATCGAGAACTCCGCCCAGTTCGGCAAGGACCGCGACGCCGCCCTGGCCGCACTGACCAAGGCACTGAACGCTGATCTGGGCGACACCCGCCACAACGGCAAGCATTCGGACAAGGGCAAGGCGCACGGCGGCTGGGACTACGTCCGGTCGCCCGAGCAGCTGCCGGCGCTGGCGGACGAGGACTTCATCCGCACCGCGTTCATCTACAAGAAGGACGAGGTGAAGACGGTCCAGGAGTCGGTGATCCACAACGACACCGAAGCCTTCGCCAACGCGCGCAAACCGCTGGCCCAGGCGTTCAAGGCCAAGAACGGACCCTCGGATACCTTCATCGTGATCGCCAACCACTTCAAGTCCAAGGGCTCTGGCCCCAACTCCGGCGAGAACGCCGACCACGGCCAGGGTGCCTGGAATGCAGCCCGCACCGCGCAGGCGCATTCACTGGTGGACTTCGCAGAGCAGATGCAGGAGAAGTTCCGGACCGACAAGGTGCTGCTGACCGGCGACTTCAACTCCTACGCGAAGGAGGACCCGATCAAGGTCCTCACCGAGGCCTACTACGTGGATCAGGGCGCCAAGACCGGCGAACACAGCTACAGTTTCGGCGGCATGGTCGGCTCGCTGGACTACATCTTCGCCTCGCCCGCAGCGGACGCAAAGGTCAAGGGCGCCGACATCTGGAACATCAACTCGGTGGAATCCATCGCGCTGGAATACAGCCGGTACAACTACAACGCCACCAACTTCTACGCCCCGAATCCCTACCGGGCCAGTGACCACGATCCGATCATCGTGGGCCTGGACATGGACAAGGACCGCGGCAACGGCGGAAAGAAGCGCTAGGCAAGCCTCAGCGGTTCAGCCACCGGCAGCCACGCACAAAGACAGGCAGGCTTTCCCACTCGGGGAGGGCCTGCCTGTCTTTTCTGCCCAGGCCCGCCTGGGCGGCGGCAGTGACGGCGTCAGCGCGCTTGCATCCCGCTGCCAACGACGGCGGTGCCCACCTGCGCGGCGGCGGCCCGACTTCTGTTGTCGGCTGCGTCCAGGATGGCAGCGGCTACCCGGTTGGCATCCTGCAGGGTCCGGCCGCCGGTCTCCCCGGAAGCTCCGGCTTCGGCGGCAATCGACGTGCCCCACTGCACCGAGGACAGCTGCAGCCCGATCACATACAGGTTCGCCACCGGTTGTCCGTTCCGATCCAGCGGGCGGTACGGCGGCTGCGTGACGTCCAGGCCGGAGCCTGTTACCGGTGTTCCGTTGGGGCCGATCATCAGCTTGGGCCTGACCAGGCCGTCCTCCAACATCCGGCGCAGCAGCGGCGACCGGTTGTGGGCCACCCGGTTGGCCGGCATCATCGCCTCCACCAGGTAGGCGGCACTGTAGTCGGCGTCGTCGACCCACGGCGAGGTGACCCGGAAGCGGCCGGTGTCCGGATCCACTTGGTAGACCGGCTCGGGGCCCGCAAACTGGACGATGCCCGCCCGCGCCAGAGCAGCCAACTGCTCGATGCGCTGGGCCGGCGGTCCGCTGGCCAGCCCCTCGACCAGCGGCTCGAACCAGCCGCGAAGTTCGGCCAGCCACGATTCCTCGGTAATGCCGCCGTCGGCCACAATCTTCTTGAGCAGCGAGCGACCGGCGTTGAGGGCCCCGATGGCCATCTTGAGCGGATCATCGGTACCGCGCGCAGAGCCGTTCGCGTCGGTGTCCAGATAGTCCAGCACCGCCTGCTGATACTCCGCTGCGGACGCGAACTTGCGGCCATTGAAGGGCTTGGCCAGGCCTTCCACGTCCAGCAGCCTGTCCTCGCTGACCCGCTCGGCCAAGTACGCCCGAACCCGCGTCAGCAGTGTGCGGTTTCCTGGCTCCCATTTCTCTGCCAACAGCTGGTCCAGCCCGGCCAGCAGCTCCTGCGGCGCCACCTTCAGGCACTCCGGTTCCACCCGCGCCAAAGTGGAGTAGTAGGTCCAATAGACGTCGCGGTGCAGCATCGGCCACAAGTCGTGGTCGAAGCCGGGCTGCACGCCGGCTTCGGCGAACAGGCGGGCCGCGTGCGTGGTGAAGTGCTGCAGCTCGACGCCGGCCGGGATGTAGCTATCGATTCTGGCCTTCGCCCGGTAGGGGGTGCCGCGCCGGGACCCGGCCACCAGCCGCGGTTCCTTCCCCGACGGGAGGTACGTCAGCGGCTCGGCGTCCGTCGCGGGCACGAACCGTCCGCCGCGGCCTTCGGTCACTTGGACCATCAGGTCGAAAAAGTTCAGGCCCATTCCGCGCACCAGCACCGTGCGCCCGGGCGGGAGCCGGCCCCAGTCCACATCGGCCGGCACGTTCGGCGGCAGGTAGTGCAGGCCGTGCCGCGCCGCCGCATCCTGGAGCTGCTGCTGCTCCGGGTTCAGCGCGGCAGGCACATGACCTAGCGCCAGCACCACGGCGTCGGCCGGCAGAGTGGTGCCGTCGTTCAGCTCAAGCTGCCACCCGCCGTCGTGAAGTGCCAGACCGGTGGCTTCCGCCGCGTGAACGGTCAGCGAGGCATCCGCCCCGGTCCGGGCGGCTAGGTGCGCGAAGGTCCAGGCCAGATAGCGCCCGTATAGCGCGCGGCTGGGAAAATCCGCCGGCCCCAGCGCCGCTGCCTCCTCAGCATCATCCGCCGGCACATCCGGAATGCTGCCGTCCGCCACCGCGGAGCGCCAGGCCTCGAAAGTCATCCCGGCCACCGGTGCGGGCCCCACATGCTCGGTCCCGGGCGCCGGCACCACCGTCGGGAACAGGCAGGGCGTGTTCATCAGGAACAACCGGGACTGGCCGGGCTGCCAGACGTGGCCCGGCCCGGGCGGGAACGGATCCACCAGATGGATCCGCAGCCGCGCTCCGCCGCATGCCTGCTGGTTGGACAGCAATCGTTCCAACACGGAGGTGCCCCGCGGGCCTGCGCCCACGATAGCCACACGATAGATGCCCGGATTATCCATGCTTTCTAGCCTAAGGTCTACCGAGTGGTCGCCCGGCCGGAGGACCGCGGAGGCGCCACATGCCCCCGTTTGTACATTGGACGCCACCCGCCCTGCGCTTCTACAGCCGGCGCCACACGCCCCCGCTTGTACACTGGGCGCCACATTCGCCGAGAAGGGCAAGCATTCCTCACGCCTGCGCTGGCGTGACCATTGTGGTGGCCGCCCATCCGGGGAAAGCAGCGCCAGGTTTGCTTACCGGAGGGAGGACAATGTGGCGCATACTGTTCACGGCGCGGCCGCAGGCCAAGCAGGACGTGCCAGGCGGGGAGCCGGCCGCGAGCGCAGGCCGGGACGCCGGATGTTCCCGGCCGCGCATCGCACGGCCGGACACCGGGCCTCCGCGGCGGCATGCCTAGGATGGTGGCATGGCCCAAGACCCCGCGCAGGACAGCACGCATTTGCCCCAGGACGACTTCATCTGGCTGGAGGACATCTACGGCGACCGGCCGCTGGAGTGGGTGAAAGGCCAGAACCGCCGCACCGAGGACAAGCTGGTGGACGGGCAGTTCACCGCGCTGGAAGCCGGCGTCTTGGAGGTCCTCGACGCGGAGGACCGGATCCCGGCCGTCACTAAGCGCGGCACTTACTACTACAACTTCTGGCGGGACAAGGCGAACCCACGAGGCCTGCTGCGACGCACTTCCTGGGAGAGCTACCTGACCGACTCGCCCGAATGGGAGATCCTGCTGGATGTGGATGCGTTGGCCGCGGCCGAGGGCATCGAGTGGGTCTACGCCGGCTCCGCCTTCCTGCGCCCGGCCGACGGCGTCAGCTACCGGCGCGCGATGCTGCGGCTTTCACCCGATGGTGGCGACGCCGTGCGGCTGCGGGAGTTCGACGTCGAGGACCGCGCCTTCGTTGCCGGAGGCTTCGACATCCCGGTGGCCAAGAGCTACGTCTCCTGGCTGGATCAGGACCGGATCCTGTTGGGCACCGACTTCGGACCGGGCTCGTTGACCACCTCCTCCTACCCGCGGACCAGCCGCATCCTGCAGCGCGGCCAGGCGCCGGAGGCGGCGGAGGAATACTTCGACGTCCCCGAGGACCACATGCTGGCCCAGGTAGGCCACGACTCCACCCCCGGATTCGAACGCGACGTCGCGGTGGACGTCATCGACTTCTTCAACTACCGCACCTACCTCCGGCGCGACGGAGGGTGGCTGCCCATCGACGTTCCCACCGACGTGAACGTGGACATCCACCGCCAGTGGCTGCTGATGCGGCCGCAGGGCGACTGGGAACTCGGCGGTTCCGTCCACCCGGCCGGCTCGCTGCTGGCCGCTGAGCTGAAAGCCTTTCTGGCCGGAGACCGCAGCGTCCAGGTGCTGTTCGCGCCGGATGCGGCAACCTCGCTGCAGTCCTGGAGTTGGACGAAGAACTACCTGCTGCTGAACCTGTTGCACGATGTTTCCTCGCAGGTGCGCGTGCTCGATCCGGCGGCCGGCTGGTCCGCCTCCGAGCTCCAAGATTGCCCGCCGCTGCACGCTGTGGATGCCTCGGCCGTGGATGACGAAGAGTCGGACGACTACTGGCTGGTGGCCACCGGCTTCCTCACGCCCTCCACCCTCTCGCGCGGCACCATCGGCGGGCCGGCAGCGGAAGTCAAGGCCTCGCCGTCGTACTTTGATGCCGCTGCCTACGAGGTCCAGCAGTACTTCGCCACCTCCAAGGACGGCACGCAGGTGCCCTACTTCCAGGTGGCGCCAAAAGATCTCAAGTACGACGGCGGCAATCCGGTGCTGCTCTCGGGTTACGGCGGGTTCGAGATCGCCAGGACACCCGGCTACAGCGGCACCGTGGGCCGGGCGTGGCTGGAACAGCGCACCCCGGACGGCCGCGGCGGAGTGTACGTGGTGGCCAATATCCGCGGCGGCGGCGAATACGGTCCGGCATGGCACCGGGCGGCGCTGCAGGCCAACCGGCACCGGGCCTACGAGGACTTCGCGGCGGTGGCGCAGGACCTGATGGACCGTGGCGTCACCCGCCGGGAGCGGTTGGGCTGCGCGGGCGGCTCGAACGGCGGACTGCTGGTGGGCAATATGCTGACCAGCTACCCGCATTTGTTCGGCGCGGTCTCCTGCGGGGTGCCGCTGCTGGACATGGCCCGCTACACCCAGCTTTCCGCCGGCTACTCCTGGATTGCCGAGTACGGGGATCCCCAGGACCCGGCTCAGTGGGAGTTCATCCGCACCTTCTCGCCCTACCACTTGCTCCAGCCCGACACCGAGTATCCCGATGCGCTGATCTGGACGGCCACTTCGGACGACCGGGTGGGCCCGGTGCAGGCACGGAAAATGGCCGCGCGGATGCTGGAGTTGGGCGTTGAGAACGTCTGGTTCCACGAGGCATTGGAAGGCGGACACGCCGGCGCCAGCGATAACAAGCAGACCGCCCGGCTACAGGCCCTCTCGCACACGTTCCTGTGGCGGGCGCTGACAGGTTAAGCCGTTCGGCGGTTTTGCTCTTGACCCTCGGTTCTGGGTAGTCTTGTGTGGCTAGCAATAGCGTATGGAGACGTGCCAGAGCGGCCGAATGGACTTCACTGCTAATGAAGGGTCGGGGTTAAACTCGACCGGGGGTTCAAATCCCCCCGTCTCCGCGTCAACTCCCCCGGGAAACCGGGGGAGTTTTTGCGTCTCCGCGCTGTTGTCGCCGGGCCGGGCCGAACCACTTGGCCAGCGCTTCCTCCAGTCCCGACCTCGTCCCGCCTCCCGTCCAGGCCACATGACCGTCGGGCCGGACCAGCACGGCGGCGGGAGCGCTGACCGAACCGATCACCGGAAGTTCCCAACCGCCGTCGTACGTGGCGTCCACCAATTGCACCCGGTCCGCCCACGGCCCCACATCGACGCTGCCGGGCGAACCGAGGTTGAGCAGCACCGCCCGGGCATCGTGCAGGAGGGTGAACACGCGCAGCGGGCCGTTGGCGGTGACGACGTCGAGATCGGGCATCCGGCGCCCGAGCAGCGGGTGTCCGTCGCCGAGGTCGTAGCGGACGTCCAGACCGCAAATGAGCCCGGCCAACTGTTTCCGTGCCTCGTCGATCGTCAACAGGCCGGCCACCGTGTCGGCCAAGGCGCCGATGCGCGGGTCGGCCCGCTGCATGAGTGACTGCGCCATGGTGTGTTTCAGCGCGCGGGCTCCGGCGGGGTGCCGCTCGGCGTGGTAGGTATCCAACAGGCTGTCCGGCGTGATGCCCTTGACCACCTGGGCGAGCTTCCAGCCGAGGTTCACGGCGTCCTGGATGCCGAGCCCGATCCCCTGCCCGCCGGACGGGGCATGGATATGCGCAGCGTCCCCGGCCAGCAACACCCGGCCGCTGCGGTAGGCGGCGGCCTGCCGCGTGGCATCGGTAAACCGCGAAATCCAGGTCGGATGGTGGACTCCGAAGTCGGTGTCATAGATGTCGGTCAGCGCCTTGCCTAGGTCGGCCAGGGTGGGCTCGGTGGCCGGTCCAAGCTGCTTCTCGGTCACGATCACCCGCATGGTGCGCCCGTCCTCCATCAAGTGCAGCCCGTGGATCCCCACCTCGTCGATGCGGGCGCCCGCCGGCGTCTCCTCGGTGGCTTCAACTTCGGCGATCAGGCTGCTCCTCGTCGCGTCCCAGCCGGGGAACTCGATCCCGGCCGCCTTCCGGACGGCGCTGCGCCCGCCGTCAGCGCCGACCAGGTACTGCGCGTGCATCCGACGTCCGTCGGCTAGCTGCACGTCGACCCCGCTGTAGTCCTGGCCGAAGCCGGCCACCTCGAGTCCGCGATGAACCGGCACGCCCAGCTCCTCGATCCAGCCGGCCAGGATCCGCTCAATATGGTTCTGCCACAGGCCAAGCGTGTAGGGGTACCGGGTAGGAAAGTCGCTGACGTCCAGCTTCGTGCTCCCGAAGAACGCCGCCTGGACGCGTTGCCCCTCGGCGAGGAACCGGTCGGCTATTCCGCGCTGATCGAGGATTTCGGTGGTCCGTGGGTGGAATCCCCCGGCACGCGAACCCGCCAGTTCCGGCGTCGGGCGGCGCTCCACAATGGCCGTGTCCACTCCTGCCAGTGCCAGCTCACCGGCCAGCATCATCCCGGTCGGACCGCCCCCGGCAACGACCACATCAACCATCACAGCCCCCGCCTCTCCAAGCCTTTTCCGTGCGCCTCAGCCGGGCACGTCCGAGCCAGTTTGAGGCATGACCGGGGCCTTGCCACAAGCCCCCGTGTGTGCGCGCTAGATTGGAAGTGGCGGACTTAGACGCCTTCGGTCGCTTCCAGGCGGCCGGTCCGAACTGCCTCGGCGAAGGCCTGGTAGTCCTTCTCATTCTGGTCGGCGTAACGCTCGGAGAAATCGGCGATCGAGGCGTCGAATTTGCTGCTCTTGCCCAAGTACGCAGCGATCGCAATCGGGTCACCTGATCGGGCGTGCGCGCGTGCCAGTGTCCAACCGCAGGCGCTGGCATAGAAGGCCATGCCGCGCGGCTTCATCACTTCCACCAGCGCTGAGCCCTTCATGTCCCGGAGTTGGCGCCAATACAGGTACCGGTTGTCCTGCGCCCCCTTGGTCCAGCCCAGGAAGATGTCGCTCGCGGCCTGCATCATCCGCTGTCCCTGCACCACGCGCTCACCCGGCTGCCAGAACTTACTCCTCGGCAGGTGGTCCTCAAGCACCGATCGCGTGGCCTCCTTGACCTGGAGAAACAGCGGATCCTTTTGATCCCGCCCCTGGAGCAAGGCGATGAACGCCCGCGTCCCGACACTGCCGACGCCCACGACCTTGCGCGCGACGTCGATGACTTCGAATTGTTCGAGCAGCTGCCGCCGGTCATCCTGCAGGGTGCCCCGGTAGGATCGGAGCTGTTCATGAACCGTGTTCTCCACCTCATCGCCGGACATCCCGTACGTCTCCGCCAGGTCCCGCACGGGAATAACAATGGGTGGCTGATTGACAATGCGGTACTTCCCGTCCACGCGCTCGGCGAGCTTGGAGAGTGCCTGCAGGCTGTCTCGAGCGTGGGCCTTTGCGAGGCTCTGGCGCGCCGCCTTTCCCATCCCCTTGGCTGCCTTTTTGAGCGCTTTGCCCTTTTGGGTTTTCACGGCCAGGTCGATGGCTTCCACCAACTGATCCTCGGACAAGCGGGCGTACCAAATGTCCAGGGTACGCATTTGTGCGAACTGGGCCATCGCTTCCCGGTAGGCCCGAACCGCGGTGAGTGTCACCTCGCGTGTTTCGTCCGTGGTGAACCCGTTGTTCCGGGCTGCGATCGTGAAGCTCGCGGACATACGTTCGACGTCGTACTCGAACGGCCCCGGAAGAGTCTCGTCGAAGTCGTTCAGGTCGAACAGGAGGGTTCGCTCGGGCGAGGCGAACACGCCAAAGTTGGACAGGTGGGCGTCCCCGCACAATTGGGCGTTCAGGCCGGCCCGTGGCGTGTCCTTTAGATCCGCGGCCATGATCTTGGCCGCGCCCCGGTAAAACGTGAACGGCGAGGCCAGCATGCGCCCGTGACGCACCGGCACAAGGTCCCGCTCCCTGGTCCGGTTCTGTTCCTCAAGGAGTGCTATCGGATCGGGTCGGTCCGCGGCGGGAACCCAGCCGGTGTGGCTGGAGACAGGGGTCCTCTGGCGGCATTCCTTGCCGTGGGATGCACGCTCCTCGACGCTCGGGTGCTTGACCTTCTTCTCGGCCATGCTCTTCACCTAGCCCTGCAGCATCTCGTCCGCGTTGACAATGCGATTGTGGCCCCGGCGCGGCCGATCGTCAACGCGCTGCTGTCTTTTCCGAAGTGTTGGGTTGTGCCTGCGTCCTCAGCCTCACCGGTTCCAGCACCGGAGGTCAATCCTGCTCTTCGATGTCCTGGACGGATCGGGACAACAGGCAGAACTCGTTGCCCTCGGGATCGGCGAGGACCACCCAGCTGACATCCGGCCTCTGGCCGACGTCGACGCGCCGCGCTCCAAGGGCGAGCAGCCGCTCGAGCTCCTGGGCGGTGGACACGCCGTCGGCCCGCAGATCGAAATGCAGTCGGTTCTTGATCGTCTTGCCCTCAGGCACCGGAGCGATATCGATGGTGGGCCATGATGAATCCTGCGGCGCAATGCTGATGAAGCCATCATCCTCTTCGAGAACCTGCCAGCCGAGGACCGCGCACCAGAAGTCGGCCACCACCTGTGGCCGAACCGCGTCGATGGCTATGGTAGCTAGCCGGCTGGGCATGGCACCACGCTAATCCATGAACCGTGGCTATGCACCAGCGGACCGCGGCGCAATCAGGCCTGGTCTCTCCGCGGAGGCGTCAGCCCTTGAGCGCGAGCGCGAAAGGCAGGACCGATTCGGCGCCGGCCAGGCGCAGCGCGCGGCCAGCCACAGTGAGTGTCCAGCGGCTGTCGGCGAGGTCGTCGACCAGCAGCACCGGGCCGCGGTTCTGCGCCAGCCATGCTTCACCACCGGCGGGGACCTGGAACTGGTCCCAGACATCGGCCAGCCGGAAGGCACTGTTGCCGCCCGGGCCGCTGCGGGGGCCGCCGTGCGGGACAGCGAGTTCGCCGAGGTACGGCAACTGGCCTATCTCCGAGAGTCCGCGGGCCAGCGACTGCACCAGCAGCGGCCGGCTCCGCGACGGCACGTTCACGATGGCCACCGGCCGCTGGGCCCAGCCCCACTGGGCCAGGACCTGCACGCAGGCTTTCAGCATGCCGGCGGGCACCTCCCGGTCGGGAGCATCGGTGGAAAAGACCTCCCGCAGCTGCCCGCCCCAGCCCAGATCCGTTAGGCGGGCCAGCGCCCGGCCGCTGCCGTTGGCCTCGGCCGGCGGGATCTTGCCCTTGACCGGCACGCCCAGTTTGTCCATCCCGCTGGGCCACATGGCCCGGGGCTCCAGTTCGACGCCGGCCCGCTGCAGGGCGGCGCCGGCGCTTTCGGTGGCTTCGGCCGCGATGCTGTCCGAGTACCACGGCCCGGCGCAGTTGTCGCAGCGACCGCACGGGGCGGCCGCCGGATCATCCAGCGCGCTGGCCAGGAATTCCATCCGGCAGCCGGAGGTGTTCTCGTAGTCCAGCATGGCGTTCTGCTCGGCCACCCGGGCCTGCGCGATGCGCCCGTAGCGCTCCGCGTCATAGGCCCAGGGCTGGCCGGTTCCCTCCCAGCCGCCGCTGACCTTGCGCACCGCGCCGTCCACGGATAAGACCTTCAGCAGCAGTTCCAGCGGCGATCGCTTCAGGTTCACCAACGTCTCCAGCGCCGCCGTGGACAGCACCGTTCCGGGAGCGGCGAGCTCGCGCAGCACCGCGGTGGCGGTCCCCTCGTTGGGCATCGAGGCGGTGGCGAAGTACTCCCAAATGTCCCGGTCCTCGGTGCCCGGCAGCAGCAGTACGTCCGCGTTGGGGGTTCCGCGGCCGGCACGCCCCACCTGCTGGTAGTAGGCCACCGGGGAGCTTGGTGCACCCAGGTGGACCACGAAGCCCAGGTCCGGCTTGTCGAAGCCCATTCCGAGTGCGCTGGTAGCCACCAGCGCCTTGACCCGGTTTTCCTTCAGCGCCGCCTCCGCCTGTTCCCGCTCAGCGGGATCGGTGCGGCCGGTGTAAGCGGCCACCGCATGGCCGGCCTCACGCAGCAGCCTGGCCGTATCCTCGGCCGCGGAGACCGTGAGCGCGTAGATGATGCCGCTGCCAGGCAGGTCACTCAGATGGGTGAGCAGCCAGCCGAGCCTGGCCCGCGGGCTGGCCAGCCGGAGCACTCCCAGCCGCAGCGAAGCACGGGCGAGCGGCCCCCGGATGGTGAGCACCCCGCCGTCGTGCTCCCCGGTGGAACGCACGCCGAGTTGCTCTTCGATGTCATGGACCACGCGGGAGTTGGCGGTGGCCGTGGTGGCCAGCACCGGAACCCGGTCCGGAAGCTGCCCGATCAGGTCCCGGATCCGCCGGTAGTCGGGACGGAAATCGTGGCCCCAGTCGGAGATGCAGTGGGCTTCGTCGATCACCAGCAGGCCGGAGCTGCCCACCAGTTGCGGGAGCTGCTCGTCCCGGAAGCGCGGATTGTTCAACCGCTCCGGCGACACCAGCAGCACATCCACCGTGTTGGCTGCCAGCTGCTCCTGGATCTGCCCCCATTCCAGCTGGTTGGCGGAGTTGATGGCGGCGGCCCGGACCCCGGCGCGTTCGGCAGCGGCCACCTGGTCGCGCATCAGCGCGAGCAGCGGCGAGACGATCAGCGTGGGACCGGCGCCCCGCCGGCGCAGCAGCAGGCTCGCCACGAAGTAGACCGCGGACTTGCCCCAGCCGGTGCGCTGCACCACCAGTGCCCGGCGTCCACCGGAGACGAGCGCTTCGACAGCCTCGAACTGGCCCTCGTGGAATTCCGCCGTCTCATTGCCCACCAGGGCCCGCAGCAGCGCCGTGGCCTCCTGGCGCAGTGCTCCGCCGGCCCGCCCGGCCGCGGCCGTTTCTAGTGTGGCGAAGTCCGCCGCCGTGTCCGTTGTCCCGTCGATCCACTCAGCCATGATCCCCAGTATTCCAGCCGCAGCTGACAAGCTGTCCCTTTTCCACAGGCGCCCCTTATAAGCTGGTGCAGTGAGCAGCATAGATCTTGGCCTGTCCTTCAAGGCCTACGACGTCCGTGGGATCGTGGGCGAGACCATAACCGCCGCAACCGTGGAGGCGACCGGTGCCGCCTTCGTGGACGTGCTGTCCCTGGCCGGGCAGACGGTGCTGGTGGGCGGGGACATGCGCCCGTCCTCCCCGGAGTTCGCGGCCGCTTTCGCGCACGGCGCAGCCGGCAGGGGTGCCAACATCCTGATGCTGGGGCTGATCTCCACCGACGAGCTCTACTATGCCTGCGGCTCCCTTGACGCAGCCGGGGTGGTGTTCACCGCCAGCCACAACCCCGCCCAGTACAACGGCATGAAGATGGCCAAGCCCGGCGCCGTGCCGGTTTCCTCCGACACTGGCATGTTCGACATCCGCGACCGCGCGCAGGAATACCTGGAAACAGGCATTCCGGACGGCACCGAAACGGGAACCATCAGCGAAACCAACGTGCTCTCCGGCTATGCCGGGTACCTGCGCTCGCTGGTGGACCTGACCGGCATCCGCCCGTTGAAAGTGGTGGTCGACGCCGGCAACGGCATGGCCGGAATGACCACTCCCGCGGTGCTCGGCGACAGCCTCCTGCCGGCGCTGCCGCTGGAGATTGTGCCGCTGTACTTCGAGCTGGACGGCACCTTCCCCAACCATCCGGCCAACCCGCTGGAGCCGGAAAACCTGGTGGATTTGCAGGCCGCGGTGCGGG
>NZ_JBNHHC010000035.1:0-49503 GCF_059091865.1 Arthrobacter sp. B0316-1-20
GTGCAGAAACGGGACGAGGTGTGTCCGTTCGCCGGCTGCCGCAAACACGGCAAGGCCTGCCAGATCGACCACACCCAGGCCTTCCGCGCCGACGGCGGGAGGGGCGCAACCGACGCCGGGAACCTCGGCCCGCCGTGCGAGACCCACCACCGGCTGAAAACCAACGCGGGCTGGACCATGAAACAGCCCGCACCCGGGGTGTTCGAAGTGACCACCCCGGCCGGCCGGACCTACACTGAGCGTCCCGGCGAAGACAACGACCCTCCCGGCCAACCGGCCTACCCGCCCGCCGTCGCCGCAGCGCTTCCGAAAGACCACAGGCAACGAATCGAAACGCTGGTGGTTCAACCGTCGACGGGATTTGGGCCAGCGGACAGCTCCAGCGGTGACGGTTGGCTGCCGTCCTGGCACCCCGCGCGCAAGAACCGTGCAGTGGACAAACAAAACGAACCGCAGGCATTCAACCAGCAGCAGGACCCGCCGCCGTTTTAGAGGGATTTGCCCTATTGCTTTTGGGGTGCGCGGCGACGCCGCGCACCCCCGATTACAGGCCCGTAGGCAGTTCGAGGCGCCAGTTGCCCGGCGAACAGCCGTTAGTCGTGCTTCGTTCCGAAGACAATCTCGTCCCAACTAGGGACGCTGGACCGCTTGGGTTTGATGGTCCGCTTGGGCGGTTCCGGTGCAGAGTCCGCTTCGTCGGCGCCGTTCTCGTCGGTGGTTGAGGCGTCAACGGCGGTCTTCGACCCCGCCTGTTCCGGCCGGTTCCTGCCCCAGACAAAAGCGTTGTCCCGCGCCACGGTTTTTACCGGTGCAGTGGAAGGGCGAACTTCTTCTGCCGGCTGGGCGGCAGGGGAGTGGGCGGTTTGTGTGACGTCGCTCGTTTCGACGTCGTCCTCTTTGGCTACGTAACCTTGCGGGTCCTGATCGTCGCCGTGACTGTCCTCGCTAGGTTCGTCCCTGAGGAATTCGGGCGCCCCGGAAAGCGTGATTTCGTGCGTGATGGTGCTGACACCGTGCTCCAACTCCAAGGAGGAGACGGATCCGTCATCATAGGCGGGGGCCAGCGTCAGCGGGAACCCGGCCCGCGGACGAACGGCGGGGACATCGTCGTCGTAGTCATCTGCTTCGTCAAACGAGTCATGTTCAAACGAGTCGCGCGGATGCGCAGCGGGCACCGGGCCTTGGGTGAGCATCAGGGCCAGCGCGTCGTCGGCGTCTTCATCGACGCCCAGTCGCTGTCCGCGGCGCGCGCGCAGCACTTCCAGCAGTTCTTCGGACTCAGCGGACTGTTCGTCGTCCTGAGCGTCCGTTGAGTCGAGCTCTGTCTCGGCGTCGGCCTCAAAGTCGAATACGTGGTCGGTGACGGCCTTCAAGCGGCGCCCGGGTACCGGGCCCTCCACCGTCTCGAGTTCGCTCAACTGCTGTGCCCACCGGTTGGCATTCTGGATGGTGCGGCGGGCAGCGTGGAAAATCCACCTGGCCGGTGGTTCTTCGCCGATCGACTCGGTGGCCGGCGCTGCCGGGACGGTGAACGAAGCCACGATCTCCCACGTGCCGTCGCTGCGCCGCCAGGAATCCCAATTCATCGAGTCCGGTTCGATGCCAAAGGCATGGATGCGGTGGTCCACCATTCCACCCAGGGTGGCCGGCTCATCGCCAAAGGCCGATCGGTAGCCGTCGTGCCCGGGCAGCGGACCGGCGACTTCTACCTTGCGGGCCTGCTCAACAATGTAGTGCCGCTCTGCCAGCACCGGGCTCTCGTAGCGCCGGATGCGTTCGAGGTCGAGTCCGGATTCGGCCGCAACCTCCTCTGCGGTGGCGCCTGCTCGAATGCGCGCCTGGATTTCGCGCGGGGACAGACCAGCTTCCGATGGCTCGCCGGCACCGGGTGCGCGTGTGGTTGTAGGGCGAAAAACCGCTGTTCGCAGGGCCTCGTCTATCGCCAGACGGTAGTCGTCTCCACCTGCGCTCAACAGCAGATGTTCGCCATCCTCATGGACACCCACCAGCCGTAGATCCTGCATGAAAACCCTCCACCAGACGACACTTTCTGCCTGAAACTCTGCCATTGATACCGTGCTTTTCCTATTGTTTTTGCAGGTGTGGCGTGGAGTTTGTGGCCAAGGTCGCCGTCCTGAGTCGATGGGCCTGAGCAGGCAACGAGCGCCTGGCAGCGGCGGAGTTTGTCATGCGAACAGTAACTAGGCAAGAATCTTCGCGTCACGGGCACAAAATCGACAACGGATACGTTGACCTGTGAGCGGCTCGTCAGGCACGGGACACCGGTCCCGGAGCGGGGGGGATCCTGCCTTGATGAACCTGGAACGGAAGGGAGTGAACGGACAACAATGGCCACTGACTACGATGCCCCTCGGAAGCCCGACGAAGAGACCAGCGAGGAATCCATTGAGGAGCTGAAGTCGCATCGGCGGACCGACAAGCAGTCTGCCGTCGTCGACGAGGATGAAGCCGAGGCAGCGGAAGGATTTGAACTGCCCGGGGCCGACTTGTCCGGCGAGGAGTTGCTGGTGCGCGTGCTGCCCGCGCAGCAGGATGAATTCACCTGCGCTTCCTGTTTCCTGGTACGCCACCGGTCACAGGTGGCCAAGGAGAAGGACGGACTGCTCTATTGCACGGACTGTGAGGGGTAGCTGCGAGCTGTGCGGGCTATCTGCACAGCTCCCTCGTGCGGCCCGCCCTCAGCTGCGCCGCTGCGGCCGGCACAGCTGAGGTTCCGCCGGGCTAATTCTCGTTCTGCGCGGGGCGATTCAAGGCCGCGGCGAGCTGCTGCGGGCGGCGCGTCGAGGCGATCCAGTACGGTGTCAGGTCTGTTTCGTCGGTGATCTCGATGGTGACCACCGGATCAATCCAGCCGCGCATGCACATATAAGCGGTGCCGTTCAGCTTGCGACCGCGCTGCTCAGTGGCGGCCTCCCCGGTGAAGACCTCCACGTGGCCCACGTAGCGGCGCTCGATTTGGGCGCGGCCTACCTGGAGCATGGTGTCGGTGACTACGATCCGCGGTGTGGATGCGATCAGCAGCACGGCCAGCAAGATGGCGGCAACGACGGCGCCAATGATGCCGGCGGCCATGCTGATGGGTGCCAGCATCACGACGACGGCCCCGGCGGTGCCGGCGGCAATCAGCCAGACCCAGAAATTGGGCCAAAGCCGTTCCTCGTAGTGGGGCACGGAAGAAGGACCGCCGGCGGGACCGGAGCTGCCTGCAGGGGTCGCTGGTTGTGTCATGAACTCAGCTTTTCACCTTTTGGCGGCCATTTCACCTCGCTGCCGTCGCCATCGCGGAACCAGCCCCGCACGCGGGCGGGAGGGCTGAAAACGCGCTAGAGTGTTGTGCGGAATATCTCAGCGGGCGAGCCTTGGAACGCCGGAAAACAGCCCGCACCTTCGCCCCTCTCAAGGACAGACGATCACGAGTGCAGCAGACAATTGAAACGCTGACCGTTCAGCTGAAAATGCTCGACGACGGTCTGGAAGCGCCGTCCTATGCCCACCCGGGAGATGCCGGTGCGGACCTGCGGACCCGGATCGATTTTCGGATTGCTCCGGGGGAGCGGATCCTGGTGCCGACGGGCGTGGCGATGGCGCTGCCGCACGGTTATGTTGCCTTGGTGCATCCTCGGTCCGGTCTGGCCACGAAGCACGGACTGACCATCGTGAACGCCCCTGGCACCGTTGATGCCGGGTACCGGGGCGAGATCGCCGTCACCCTGCTCAATACCGACGCCAGCGAGACGCTCACATTCAAGCGGGGCGACAGGATCGCACAGCTGGTCATCCAGAAGGTGGAAACAGCAGCCTTCGAGCTTGTCGCAGAGCTTCCGGACTCCGCCCGGGGTGCCGGCGGATTCGGGTCCACCGGAGGGTTCGGCGCGCAGTAGTGATGCGGGCGCATGTGGCGGCCGGGCCCGCCAGCACGGGCGGCGGCCATCCTGCCGCAGGCGGCAATAACGCCACGCAGACTTCAGAGCAACCCGGTGCAGCACCGGAGGAAGAGGAAACTCAAGCTATGGCATTTGGGCGTTCCAAAAAGAAGAACAAGAACGACGGCGAACTGCCTGCAACCGAGGCGGACGTACTTGGTGAGCAAGCAACGCAGCAGGCGCCGGAGAGCGGTCCCCGCCGCAACGGCCCCTTTGACGACTCCGAGCAGGACGCAGGGGATGACTACCTGGATCTGGGCGCGCTAAAGATCCGCCCCCGCGAGGGGCTGCAGCTGCGGCTGGAGATCGAGGAAAAGTCTCAGCGGGTCGTAGCCGTGACGCTGGATTTGGCCGGATCCAATCTGCAGCTGCAAGCGTTCGCCGCGCCCAAGTCCGAGGGGTTGTGGGATGAAATCCGCACCCAGATCGCCAGCTCGGTCGGATCCCAGGGCGGCACCGTCCAGGAGCTTGACGGGCCGATGGGTACCGAAGTCGTGGCCAAGCTGCCGGCGCAGTCTTCCGACGGCCAGAAGGGCTACCGGGTAGCCCGGTTCCTCGGCGTGGATGGGCCACGCTGGTTCCTGCGCGGCGTCATCGGTGGCCCCGCAGCGCTGGATCGTGCCAAAGCAGCCGACCTTGAGGAATTGTTCCGGTCCACCATAGTGGTCCGCGGCACACAGCCGCTGCCGCCCAGGGACCTGCTGCCGCTGAAGATGCCCAAGGGCGCCGCCGAACAGCATGCCGCCGCGCAGCAGGCTGCTGAGCAGCAGGCTGCCGAGCAGCGGCGACCCGGACTGTCCGCCCCAGAGCGGGGCCCGGAAATCACCGAGATTCGCTGACTTGCCCGAGCTTCCGTCCGGGGCCGGGGCCAGTCCCATGGCGCAACTGCCGGAGCGCGGCCATGTTGCCGGCAGCGGTCTGGTGGAGGCTATTACCATCGAGCCGCCCGGCCGGCCGCCGCGTTTTGCCGCTGTCGTTACCGATGCGGGCCAGCAGCATCCCGGAAAATCCCGTGACGGCGGGCACCCGCGGGTCAGGCTGGTCTGGCTGGGACAGCACCGCGTCCCAGGGATCGTCGCTGGTATCCGGCTCTCATTCGAGGGCATGCTGTTCCGTGTGAACGGGCTGGCCACTATTTACAATCCGCGCTACGAGATCCTCAGTCCGTTGGAGAATTGAGCTATGACAGATCAGCAGCCGGACAGCGGCCCGCAGCAGGGCGGTCGCCCGAACGACGCCGGGCAGCAGCCCGGAGCGAGCCCTGCGCCCGCCGAAAAGCCAGCCACGGAGAGGTCGGCCGCTGCCGAAGCACTCGCCGGCAGCTATGCCGCACGTGCAGGGGTCCAACGCGGCGCCGATGGACAGATTGACGTTTTGAAGACGGTGGGCGGTATCCGCGGGCTGGCGGAGAGCATTCTGCCCGGTGTGATCTTCCTGGTGGTCTTCACCATCGGCCAGGAGCTCGGCCCCGCCCTGATCGGGGCGCTGGCGGTTGCCGCCATCTTCACCGTACTGCGCCTCGTGCAGCGGGGCGCCGTCACGCAGGCATTCTCCGGCCTGGTTGGGGTTGCGATTTGTGCGTTTGTCGCCAACACCACCGGCCGCGCCGAGGACTTTTACGTCTGGGGCTTTTTCACTAATGCGGCCTACATTCTGGCCATGCTGGTGACCATTGCCGTCAAATGGCCGGCGCTGGGACTCATTTTCGGGCTGATCCGCAACGAGGGGACCGCCTGGCGCAAGCAGCCGCAGCGGCTCAAGGCGTACACCATCGCCACGTGGATCCTCACGGCGGTGCTGTTCCTGCGCCTCGCAGTGCAGGTTCCGCTCTACTTGGTGGGTGATGACGGGCTGGTGGCGCTGGGCACCTCCCGCCTGCTCATGGGCGTTCCGCTGTATGCGCTGGGACTGTGGTTGGCCTGGCTGGTCTCCCGTCCGGCCGCCGTGGAGGCAAGCCGGGCGGACTGAATCAGTCTCCGGCGGCAGGCCGCCCCGTCAGGACCGCCCGCAGATCGTCCTCCGCGGCGATGGTGCTGATGAAGAAAAGCTCGTCGCTGGCTTCAATCACGTCGTCCGGGCTTGGCGTGATCGGAACGTCGTCGCGCAGAATAGCGACCACCGTGGCGTCCTGCGGCCAGTCGATGGAGCCAATCCTGCGGCCGATCAACGCAGACTCGGTGGGAACAGTAAACTCGACCATCGAAGCGATGCCGGTCTGAAGTGTCAGCAGGCGGACCAGATCACCGATTTCCACCGCTTCTTCTACCAACGCCGTCATCAGGCGCGGGGTGTTCACGGCCACGTCCACGCCCCAGGAATCGTCGAACATCCAGTCGTTTTTTGGATTGTTCACCCGTCCCACCGTGCGGCCCACGCCGAACTCGCTCTTGGCCAGCAGGGAGACCACCAGGTTCACCTTGTCGTCGCCGGTAGCCGAGACCACCACGTCGGCATCCTCGAGCCGGGCTTCGCGCAGTGTGGTGATCTCACAAGCGTCGCCGATCAGCCAGCGTGCCCCCTTCAGCCCGCTGCGGCCGATCACTTCGGGCTTCGGGTCGATCAGCAGGATGTCGTGGTTGTTCGAGAGCAACTCACGCGCGATCGACGAGCCGACGCTGCCTGCACCGGCAATCACGACTCTCATTCGGACTCCTCCACCGGCGGCCTGGACAGAATCCGGTCGATTTCGAAGGTTGAATCTACGCTCATCATGGCGTGCACTATGTCGCCCTTCTGGTAACGGGTGCCCGGGCCGGGCAGGATTCCTTCGCCGAAACGCGTCAGGTAGGCCACCCGGGCGCTGGAGGCGGCTTCGATCTCGGTCAGTTGCCGGCCTACCCAGCCGTCGTCCAGTTGCACTTCGCCCAAGATCAGGCGTCCGGAAGCCTCACGGAAGTCTCCCTTAATGCTCTGCTCGGGCAGGATCCGCCGCAGCACCTGGTCCGCGCTCCAGCGCACCGCCGCCACTGTGGGGATGCCTAGCCGCTGGTAAATTTCCGCGCGTCCGGGATCGTAGATCCGCGCCACGACGTGCGGCACGTGGAAGGTCTCGCGTGCCACCCGGGTCGCCAGGATGTTGGAGTTGTCGCCGCTGGAGACCGCTGCGAAGGCGTACGCGTTCTCGATGTCGGCCTGCCGCAGGGTGTCCCGGTCGAAGCCAACACCGGTGACTTTGCGTCCTGTGAAACCCGAACGCAGGCGGCGGAAGGCCCGGTCGTCCTGATCGATGATGGCTACGCTGTGCCCGGAATCAACCAGGGTGTGGGCCAGTGTGACGCCCACGCGTCCGCAGCCCATGATCACAAAATGCGCCATCAACGTCCTTCCGGCACCAACCTGAAACAGCGGGATACAAATCTACTGCAACCATAACGCCGAACAGGCCGTCACCCCGCAGTGACAGGCGGCCTTGAACATGTCCGGCAGTGACGAGGTCGAGGACTTCCCGCCTCCCTGGGCCGGGCTATCTGACGAAATGGGGCGGCTACCGGCAGTCGTCAGACGCGACGAGACGAGACTTCTATCTGGTCCCGCCAAGGCCAAGACCTCTCCCGCTATTCTGTCGGCGCGAAGCACCACCGGGCTGACCTTCGGCCAGATGAGAGTGCGGTTGTCTGTGCGCGACAAGTGGCGCTCGCTTTCCTCTTTGCCGGGCTGGAATTATTGGCTTAACAAGCCGAATAGTTCAGGATGTGAGCAGCATCGTTAGCGGATTTCACTGGTGTTGTGGGCCTCATGCCTAGGAATGGAACATGGGCGGAATCGACGAACTTAGGGCGGAGTCCAATGCACGTTGGACGCAAGCGGCCAAGAGAGCTGAGGGGTTGGCAGACAACGGACTGGGCGCCGCCGTGAAGGTTTACTACACGCAATTCTGGCTAGCGGGCGTCATCGTGCTAGTCGCGGTTGGTTCGGTGGCGGCTGCTCTAGCATTTGGGGCCTCGTATGGCGACTGGCCATCGTACCTAACGTTCGGCTTCATGCTCGCTGGGCTAGGCACCATGGTCGGAGGACTGATCTTCAACTCGAAGAGGGTCGTGCCGGCAGTTGTATATGGAAACGTCGACGTGACTCTTTCGCTGACGGGCGAGGAACGAAAACATGTCCACCGACAGGTAGCAGGAAAGGCGGCGGTCGTTCCCGAGCATCTCACGGTAACCCGCGGTGCGGCTGTGCAAATGCGAAAGGCTCTTGCAACGCAGTTGCTGATAATGCCGTTCTATCCCTTGGTCTTCATTCCTCAAGCTCTCAGCGGCGCGGGACGGAATGATCCATTCGGCTGGCTCTTTGTAGGCTTGGTATTCCTCTTCTTGATCGCGTGCGTATTCCTCATACGAGATTTCCGCCGCTCGGGTCACTTCCTAGCGCGCACTGCTAATCAGCCATGAGGAGTGCGATAGCCGGGCCTCGGGTGGACATCATCAATCGCTTGGGAGGAGCAATCGAGGACTTCGTCGCCTGACCAGGAGATAGAGGTTGCAGGCATATTCCAAGCAAGATCCGATTGGCTGACACGATGTGGAGCCGAGTCGCACTCATAGCATTGACACTTCGCGGCGGCTTTATGGTCCTCTACTGCGGTGCACTTCTCTACCTGGGCTACCTGCTTGAGAGTGTTTGGGCAGCCGTGGGAGCAATTATCGGCAGTGCCATCGGTGGTGCTATACGCATCCGGTGGCGACACCACCCACGCCAGCGGTATGTGGCACGGAACCAATATCTGGGATTCTTGCGTTTTCCCGACGCTGCACCGACGTCCGTTCCCAGCAAATGGCGGTTCGGCCTCGCCACCCCGTCCGAGAACCATCTTGCGTTTCAACCGCGATGGAAGAACTCACGACAGGACTACGGGGATGTCATCCTTTTATCCGTCACCGGGGTCACTGGCTCGATGCGAGAGCCGTCTCTGGCAGACGCCATCTTCAGAGTCCGGCCCACCTACTGGATCATGGAACTAGAAACCGACGCAGGGAAAGTAGAAGTCGCGGGACCACTGGACCAACTACACAAGAGTGCGACGATCGTATGCCGAGGAAACCGCACGGCTTGAACCAGTAACAGTGGATTCTGCGGTGGTTTGGCCGTTTCCGTGACTTCCTTCGTCGCTTTAACTCGTCAAAGTTCGAGGACTTCAGATCCCTCGTCCATCAAGGTCTGGGATACGCCATAATTTCCCAATCCAACAACCGGCGGAGAGTGCGGGACGGAGGAACTAGGCGGCGGGACCGGCGTCGTGATCCGTGGGCCGATGGCCGGCGGCGGCGGCGCGGGCGTCGCCCTCTTCGTGCGCGTCCTTCTTCTTGCCGAACGGGAGGACTTTGAGGAGCGGGTGCAAGATGGCCATGACAACGAGGCCCCAGGCGAGTCCGAGGACGGCCGAGCACAGGGTGTTCACAAGCCAGGCCAGGAAGCCGCCGACCACCGCGATCCCGGCGAACGGGGCCTCAAGGACGTGGACCAGGTCATAGGGTGCGTGCCAGCCGAGGTCGTGCGCCCCCTGGAGCATGATGTGACCGCCAACCCAGAGCATCGCGATCGTCCCAACGAGGGTGATGGCGGCCAGCACAGCGGGCATGCCCTTGACGAGCAGTTCGCCGAAGCGCTGCGAGCCCGCGGAGTCCTTGGTGGTCAGGTGCAGGCCGATGTCGTCCATCTTGACGATGAGTGCGACGGCGCCGTATACGAGCACCGTGATTGCGATCGCCACGACGACCAGGATGAGCGCCCGGACCCACAGGGACTCGTCGGCCACCTCGTTCATTGCGATGACCATGATCTCGCAGGACAGGATGAAGTCGGTGGTGATGGCACCCTTGGTGACCTTGGCCTCGGCCTCCGGTCCGCGCTCAACTGCCGGGGCCTTCTCTGCCGCGTGGTGGCCCCGGAGTTTGTGCCAGACCTTCTCGGCACCCTCGTAGCAGAGGTAGGTGCCGCCCAGCATGAGGATGAACGGGATGACCCAGGGGATGAAGGCGCTGATGAGCAGCAGCGCAGGCAGGATGATCAACAGCTTGTTCCGGAGCGAGCCCCAGAAGATCCGCTTGATCATCGGCAGTTCGCGGGAGGGGTCTGCTCCGGACACGTACTGCGGAGTGACAGCCGCGTCGTCGATCACCACGCCGGCGGCCTTGGTCCCCGCCTTGGCAGCCCCGGCAGCGACGTCGTCGAGCGAGGCGGCCGCTATCCGGGCGAGGGCGGCGACGTCGTCCAGCAGGGCAACGAGACCGCCGCTCACTGGTCGCCCCCGCAGTTCTCGACGGCGGATTGCTGGACCTCGAGGCCACGGTTGAGTCGAGTGATAAGCATGCTTCGAGTATACGGGGGCGGCCGATCCGGCCCCGGCAGCCGAGCCTCAGGCCAGAAGGCGGAGGCCCAGCCCGCTCGTCAGAGCACGGTGCCGGTTTCCTCGGCGAGCGCTTCCAGGAGTTGGTCTTGGAAGGCATGGTTGCTGACGGCGCGGTGCGGTTGCTGCCGCTGTCGGTGGTACCAGTACCCGCCGCTGGTGAGCGCCTCGGGCTCGTCGCTGGTCGCGAGCCATTCCTGGGTCTGGTGACCAAGGTCCAGGTCGTCGGGAGCTCCGGGTCCGCCCATCTTGGTCGGGACCCAGCCGGGGTCCACGGCATTGCTGAGCAGCTCGGGGTGCAGGCGGGCGAGCGCTGCCGCCAGTGTGGTGACGAAGAGCTTGCTGTCCGCATAAGAACCCGGCGTCCTGCCCTGCCAGTCAACCTTGGCAAGCGATGGACGCCCCGCGAAGTGCGAACCGCTGCTCACATACACGTGTCGCTGTGGTCCTGCGAGGATCGCCGTGAGGAGGTAAGGGGCGATGATGTTGACCGGTATCACCGCTCGACCGCTCCAGACGCCTGCATTGTGGATCACGACGTCGAGCGGGTCACGGTTGTTCAGTTCCGCGGCTATCCGGCGCACCGCGTCACGGTCGCCGAAGTCGCCCACCACGAGGTCTGCGCCGCGGTCAACCAGTGGGTCGAGAACGGCCGCTCGGTCCTGGTTACGGGCATGCACGACGACGTCGTGCCCGGCGGACAGCAGGGCATCCGCTGCAGCACGTCCCAGGCCGTCCGCGGAGCCGGTGACCAAGATTCTCATGCTCTTCCGGCCCCTTACTCCTCCACCGGTTCCTGCAGGGCGGCGAGCACGTGCATGTGCTCACGGTTTGACGGGTACAGGAGCCCGTAGGTGCTGTAGAGCTTTTCGTAGAGCGGTGCGGTCGCCGGATCGGGCTTCACGGTCGCAGCAGTCCGGGCCCAGTCGGTCCCGGCGGGCACGGCCCCGGTCCCGATGGCGGCGAGCAGCGCGTCCCCATAGCTGGCACCGATGGTCTGTTCCGGGACCAGCTGTTCGCGGCCGGTGATGTTGCTGACGATCTCCGTCCAGAGCCGGGCCTTGGTGCCGCCGCCGACGGCTGCGACGCGTCGGATCGGTTCGCCGGAGTTCTCGAGGTATTCGAGGATCTGCCGGATGCCGAAGCCGATGCCCTCGTACGCAGCTCGAAACAGGTGGCCGCGTCCGTGGCGCAGCGACAGGCCGGTGATCAGGCCGCGGGCATCGGGATCGAAGACCGGCGTGCGCTCGCCGGCAAAGTAGGGGAGCAGCAGCAGTCCGTCGGATCCCGGCGGCACCGCGGCGGCCTCGTCGATGAGCTGCTCGAAGGGGACGTCGCCGAAGAGCCGTTGCAGCCAGGTGGTCAGGCTTCCGGACGTGGACATCCCCGCGGCCAGCGTCAGGGACCCGGGGTCCACCCCGGCGGTGGTCCAGAGCTTGGGTTCGGCACGGAACTCACCGAGGACCTGGACGAAGAACATGGTGGAGCCGTACATCAGCATGAGGTCGCCCGGCTGCCGGACGCCGGCGCTGAAAGCCTCGGCCCAGGCGTCCACGGTGCCCGCGCAGACCGGCACGCCTTCCGGCAGCCCCGTCGCCTCGGCGGCTTGGCGGTGAACGTGGCCGCCTACTTCAGCCGGCCACGCCAATCGGGGCTTCGGCAGGTGGCCGGCGACGGCGTCGTACCGCTCCGGATGCCACCGGTTGCCGCGGAGGTCATAGAGCGGATCGCATTGGCTGGCGGTGTGGTGGTCCATGACCAGCTCGCCGGTCAGCTTGGCCAGGATGAAGGAGTTCAGGCTGTGCCAGTTCCGGGCGCGGGCGAAGATTTCGGGTTCCCGGTTGTGCAGCCAGCGGAGCTTCGGGCCCACGGCCTGGGAGGACAGGACTTTTCCCGCATCGCGGAAGATCGCCTCGGCACCGAACTCCTCCGTGAGGTCGCGGATTTCGACGACGGCGCGCGCGTCGATTCCGTACAGGATCGCCGGCCGCAGCGGGGTCAGGTTCTGGTCCGTGACGACCAGGCAGGGACCCATAGCACTGACGCAGACACCAGCGACAGCCCCGGCGTCGTTGCGGGAGAAAAGCTCCCGGCAGAGCCGGATCACGTCCGCCCACGCCGCCTCGGCGTCGAACTCCGCCCAGCCCGGCCGCGGGTAAGCGACGTCGTGCGTGACGGTCGCACTGTCCAGGACCTCGCCTCCGGCGTCCGCCAGCACCGCCTTGCTGCTGCCTGTGCCGATATCGATGCCCAAGAACATAGCGCTCAGCCGGCCGGCCACTAGGCGCGGCCGTGCGAGGTCCGGGACTTGCGCGAAACCGCGTCGAGGATCACGGCCAGCAGCAGCACAAGGCCGGTGATCATGTAACGGAACGAGGACTCAAGGTTGAGCAGGGTGAGGCCGCTGGAGATGGACTGGATGACCAGGATGCCCAGCAGGGCGGAGAACGCCGAGCCGCGGCCGCCGAACAGGCTGGTCCCGCCGATCACCGCGGCGGCGATGGCGTTCAGGTTCACGTCGCCGGTGCCGCTGCTCTGCGCCGAGGCGGCCAGCCTGCCGGCAGCCAGCATGCCGCCAACGGCCGCAAAGGTCGAGCACAGGACGAAGATGGACACGTAGATGCGGTTGACGCTGATTCCCGCCCGCCGCGCCGCTTCCCGGTTGCCGCCCACGGCGTAGACGGAGCGACCCCACTGGGTCCGGGTGAAGGCGTAGTGCATGACGAGCACGAGGGCTGCGAAGAAAACGAACATCCAACCAACGCCTCGGGCCTGGTTGAGGTACCACACGGCGAAAAGCAAGATCACGGCCAGCACGACCGTTTGCACCAGAACCAGTCGCATCGGCCGCCCGGACAGGCCGGCGCTAACCCGCTGGCGGGAGAGCGTGAGCTGGCTGAGGAAGAAGCCGAGCACGCCGATGATGGCCAGCACGTAGGACAGCCAGGCCGGTACGAACGCCGTCTGCCCGAACCAGACCAGGAAGGAATCGAACGGCAGGTTGATGGTGCCCTCGACCCCGAGCACCCACAGTTGCAGGCCGAGAAAACCGAGCAGACCGGCCAGCGTGATCACGAAGGACGGCACCCCGAACTTGGTGTACACCAGCGAATAGACCAGCCCGATGACGGCACCCGTGGCCAGCGCCGTCAGGATCGCCAGGACGACCGGCCAGTCCAGCTTGATGAAGGTGACGGCGACGATCGCAGCCGACAGGCCGCTGACCGAGCCAACGGACAGATCAATCTCGCCGACCAGCAGGACACAGACGATGCCCAGCGCGATGACGCCGACGGCGGCGCTTTCCAGCAGCAGGTTGACCAGGTTGGCGCTGGAGAGGAAGAACGGGTTGAGGGCCTGGAAAATGGTCCAGATGACCAGCAGCCCGACGATGATGGGCAGCACGCCCAAGTCGCCGCCGCGGACCCGGTTGACCCCGACTTTGACGGCTCCCTTGAAGCCCTCGGTGCGGATCAGCCGTTCGTCCTGCAGATCGGTGGCCATCGGGACAACCGGGGTGTCTGGATCCGTTGTTGGGGTGGCTGGGTTCGTGGTCATGATACGGTCCCTTCTTCCGGTACTGCCCCGGATCCCGGTTGGTCAGCGTTGGCGGCCTGGCCGGGGGGCAGCGAGCCGCTGCCTGGTCCGCCCAGCCCACCGCCCGGCGAGTCCACCCCGGCTGCCGTTCCTTCCGCGCCCGCCGCGGCCGCGGCACCGGTTTGCGCGGCGCGCTGGGTCACCACGTTGTCGGTGGCGCCGGTGATGGCGGCGATCAGGTCGTCGGTTGAGACGTCCTTCGTCTGGAACGTGCCGTTGTTCTTCCCCAGCCGCAGCACCGCCACGCGGTCGGCGACGGCTTGGACGTCCTGCATGTTGTGGCTGACCATGATCACCGCGAGGCCGTTTTCGCGCAGCCGCTCCACCAGATTCAGCACCTCGGCCGTTTGGGCCACGCCGAGGGCGGCCGTGGGCTCGTCGAGGATGATGAGCTTCGGGCTGCCGAGCAAAGAACGGGCGATGGCGACGGTCTGCCGCTGGCCACCCGAGAGGGAGGCGACGGCGATGCGCACTGAGGGGATCTTCGCCGACAACTGGCGCAACAGCTTCCAGGACTGGACCTCCATCTCCACTTCGTTCAGCCGCCACGGCCCCAGCTCCCGGCCGAGGAAGAGGTTGTCGACCACGGTGAGGTTGTCGCAGAGGGCGAGGTCCTGGAACACCGTAGCGATGCCCAGCGCAATAGAATCCACCGGCGTGTGGATGGTCACGTCCTTGCCGTCGAAGTTCACGGTGCCGGCGTCCTGCGGATGAACGCCTGCGAGGATCTTGACCAGGGTGGACTTTCCGGCGCCGTTGTCGCCGACCAGGGCAACGACTTCGCCGGCGTGGACGTCCAAGGCGATGTCCGTCAAGGCGGCGACGGCACCGAAGTGCTTGCTCACGCCCCGCATGGACAGCACCGGAGCTGCTGCCTCCGGCCGTTCCGCTGACACAGTGGACACTGCCTTCCCCTTTCCTTAGGGGCGGCGGCACCGCGGGATCGCGGCACCGCCGTCCGCGGCTGCACTACTTGATGTCGAGTTCGTCGCAGCCCTTCTTGTATTCGCCGGTGCAGATTTCCGCAGGCTTGTAGATGCCGCCGTCGAAAATCACTTTCTTGACGTTCTCCTTGGTGACCACCGTCGGCACGAACAGCGCGGCCGGGGTGTTGAAAAGCGTCGCGTCGGGTTTCGGCGTCTCGCCGTTCAACAGCTGGACAGCCACCTCGGCCGCCTTCTCCGCAACGATCTTGATGGGCTTGGAGATCGTGTTGTACTGATCGCCGCTGATAATGCGCTGGATCGCGGCGATTTCGGCGTCGTTGCCGGTGACCGGCGGCATGGGGGAGACACCGGCAGCCTTCAGGGCAGCAATGGAGCCCCCGGCCGTGCCGTCGTTGGCGGCGACGATGCCGGTGATCTTGTCACCGAACTGGGTGATCTGGCCTGCGACCCAGTCCTGCGCCTTCGACGGCTGCCACTCCGGCGTGTCATAGGAGGCCAGTACCTTATGGTCGCTGGCATCGACGGCTTCCTTCGCGCCCTCCTTGATCAGCTGCGCGGCCCGGTCGGTGGGGGAGCCGTTGACCATCAGCACACCGCCGGTCTTGTCGCCGTCGGAATCGAGTTTCTTGACCAGGTCTGTGGCAATCAGGTTGCCGATCTTCTTGTTGTCGAAGGAGACATAGAAGTCTGCCGGCGTGTCCGGGACCGGCCGGTCGTAGGTGACGACCTTGATCCCTTGGCCCTTGGCAGTGCTGACCAGTGAGGCAGCGGCGGTGCTGTCCACCGCGTCCAGCACCAGAACCTTGACGCCCTGGGTGATCATGGAGTTGGCTTGCTGCTGCTGCTTGTCCGCGTTGCCGTCGGCGTTCTGGTAGAGCACTTCGCAGCCGCTGCACAGCTCTTGGACCTTGGCCTTGAACAGCGGGCTGTCCTGCTGCTCGTAGCGGGTGGAGGCCCGGTCCGGCATCAGGAACGCGATCTTGCCCGCCTCGCCGCCGCTGGCACCCCCGCTCGCTCCACCGCCGCCCCCGCCTCCGCCGCCTCCGCCGCAAGCGGTCATGCCGACTGCCAGAAACAGGGCGGTGGTGAAGCCCAGGATTCCCCGCGTGTACTTCTTCATCGGAACTCCTTGTACTGGTGGTGTGCCGCGTTGCCGCTCTTGCGTTGTCCGGCGCCCCCGGTCAGAGCCGCTGGGGGTAGATCATCGCCTTGAGCGATTGGGGTTCGGTGGAGGTGTTTTCCAGTGCGGCCGCGGTCTGCGGCAATGAAAAGCTGTGCGTCACCAGTCCCTCCAGGTTGATCCGGCCAGAGGACACCAAAGCGATGCCAAGCGGCCAGGTGTCCTTGTACCGGTTCACCATCGAGATGGTGATCTCTTTCCAATTGAGCGTGGACAGAGGCAGCGGCACTTCTTCGGTTTTGGCCAACCCGATGACGGCGGCCCGACCAGCCTCGTGCAACCGGCCGAGCCCGGCAGCAAGAACGCCGTTGGCACCCGAACATTCCAGCAGCACGTCAAAGGTCCGCGCGGTGGGCGCATCGCTTTTCTCCACCGCGAACCCGTGGGCGCGGGCGACGCCGAGCCGGTAGTCGGAAATGTCCGTGAGCGTGACGCTTCCCGCGCCGAGGGCCCGCGCCGCTTCGGCTGCCAGCAGGCCAACCGGCCCGGCACCGGTGATCAGTACGTCGTCGCCGGCCTGAAGGTTCGCCCGTTGGCAACCCCACAGCCCTACGGACAGAGGCTCGAGCAGCGCGCCGTCCTCGTAGCTCATCGAATCCGGGATCCGGAAATAGCATCGGGCGTCCATGGCCAGGTACTGCAGCAGTGCGCCGTCATAGGGCGGGGTGGCCAAAAACTCCAAGTTCGGGCAGAGATGGTAGCGTCCCGCCCGGCATTCTGCGCAGCTGCGGTCCGGCGTGCCCGGCTCGACGGCCACCCGGTCGCCGACGCCGATATTGTCTACCCCGTCGCCGATGGCGACCACTTCGCCGGAGACCTCGTGGCCCAGGATGAATGGGCCGTCGACCACGAACGGACCGATCTTGCCGTAGCGAAAATAGGCGACGTCGGAACCGCAGACCCCCACGGCTTCCACCCGGATGACCGCTTGGCCCGGGCCCGGCTCGGGCATCGGGCGCTCCTGAATCTCGATGCTGTTCAGGCCGGTCATCACGGCGGCTGCGTTGCCCATCAAGACTCCTTTTGCAAGCAGTCCGAGGCCCAACGGCCCCGGACGCTGGTGTGAGCCAGTGCACATTGACACGCACATGCTAACCCCGGCGGAGGTGCCGTGGCTATCAAATCGCAGGGCGGAGTTTCTCTAGCGTCTGCGGGTTCCGACCTGGCAAGCTCAAGTGGTGCAAGGGATTGTCGGCCTTTGCAAGCCCGCGAGCCGTGCCCGGTTGCGGTTTGAATCCCGGGCGCCCGAAGCCCGCACCAACGGTCCGTCTTGCCGCGCAGGCCCGCGTCCCTGCGCTGGCATAGACTCAGAGCCGTGAAGAATTGGCTCATGGTGTTGGCTGTCGCATCGAGCGAAGCGTGTTGACATTTTTCGATGCCCTCAAGCGGGTCCTAGTGGGCAAGCCATTCCGCACCGATCGGCTGAAGCAGGAGGCGCTGCCGCGTCGGTTTGCGGTGCCGGTCTTCTCCGCGAACGCGCTCTCCTCGGTGGCCTACGCCCCGGACGAAATCCTGCTCACACTGGCCTTGGCCGGCGTGGCCGCCATCGTGCTTGCCCCCTGGGTGGGCCTGGCGGTCATGGTGGTGCTGCTGGTGTTGGTGGCCTCCTATCGCCAGAGCATCCATGCGTATCCGGTCGGCGGCGACTACGAGATCGCCACCAAGAACCTGGGCAAGCCGGCGGGCATCACGGTGGGCTCTGCCCTGATGCTGGATTATGTGCTGACCGTGGCGGTGTCCATGTCCTCCGCCGCGCAGTATCTGGTGTCTGCCATCCCGGCACTGAACGGCTGGCAGCCGGGGGCGGCCGTGGCCGGCATTGCGGCGCTGGCCCTGCTGCATCTGCGCGGGCTGGCCCGCGGGAGGCGTACCGTGGCGATTGCCACCTACGTCTTTGTGGGCACCGTGCTGCTGATGTGCCTGGTGGGGTTTGTCCTTGACCTCGCTGGAAGCCTCGGTGAGGCACCCAGCGCCGCGTTCGACGTCGTGCCCGAACCCGGCATGGAGGCCGGCCTGATGGGTGTGGCCGGCGCGCTGCTGGTTCTGCGGGCCTTTTCCACCGGTGCCGCGGCGCTGACGGGTGTGGAGACGCCGGCCAGCAATGTGCCCGCCTTCGAGAAACCGCGGGCGAAGAATGCCGGGTTTGCGCTGCTGATGCTGGGCATTTCCGCCACGGTGATCACCATGGCGGTGATGTACCTGGCCCGCGCCACCCAGGTGCGGGTGGTGCAGCTTCCCGCCGAACAACTGCGGTTGAACGGAGAGCCACTGCCGGCCGGCTATTTCCAGTCCCCGGTGCTCAGCCAATTGGCCGAAACGGTCTTCGGCAGCGGCGCCCTGCTGTTTTACCTGACGGTCGCGGCCACCGCGGCCATCCTGGTGCTGGCCAGCCACTCGGCGTTCAACGCCTTCCCGCAGCTGGCCTCGATCCTCGCCACCGACGGCTTCCTGCCGCGCCAGCTGCGCACCCGCGGGGACCGGCTCAGCTACAGCAACGGCGTGCTGGCGCTGGCGGCCGCGGCCGTGGTGCTGGTGCTGATCTTCAGTGCGGACGTCACCCGGCTGATCCCGCTCTACGTCATTGGTGTCATCGTTTCCTTCACCTGCAGCCAGCTGGGCATGATCCGGCACTGGTCGCGCGAAATCCGCGCCACCCCGCACCGGCCGGTGCGGCGCCGGATGGTGCGTTCGCGGCTGATCAACCTGGTGGGTTTCATCCTCACCGTCACGGTGCTGGTGGTGGTGCTGGTCAGCAAGTTCATCTTTGGGGCGTGGCTGGCCGTGCTGGGCATCGTGGTGCTCTGGCTGATCATGCACAGTATTAACCGCCACTACGTCCAGGTGGCCCAGGAACTGGCGCTCGATCCAGACCAGCCGACCACCGCGCTGCCGTCGCGGGTGCACGCCGTGATTCTGGTCTCTCATGTGCGCAAGCCGGTGCTCCGGGCGCTCGCCTTCGCCCGGGCGTCGCGGCCGTCGCGACTGGACGCGGTGGTGGTGGATCTGGACCCCGAGCAGACCGAGCGAACCCTGAGCGACTGGGAGAAACTCAACATCCCGGTCCCGATCACGGTGCTGGCCTCGCCGTACCGTGAAACCACCACGCCGATCCTCGACTACATCAAAAGCATCCGCAGGGATTCCCCGCGCGAACTGGTGGTGGTCTACATCCCGGAGTACGTCGTGGGACGCTGGTGGGAACAGCTTGTGCACAACCAGACCGCGCTGAGGATCAAGACCCGCCTGCACTTTGAACCGGGGGTCATGGTGGCCAGCGTGCCGTGGCAGCTGTCATCCTCCGCTTCCGCCCGCCGATACCAGGAGCTTCCATGACCGAACCCGCGCCGCAGCTGATCGAACTGACCGTCGGTGCTCCCGCGCACGGAGGGCACTTCGTCGCCCGGCACGAGGGCCGGGTGGTCTTCGTCCGGCACGCACTTCCCGGCGAACGGGTGCTGGCACGGGTGACTGACGGCGGAGCGGGCGCGGGTTTCTGGCGTGCGGACACGGTGGAGGTACTGGAAGCGTCCGCCGACCGGGTGGCGCATCCGTGGGCGCCGGCCGATGCCCTGGCCGCCTCGAAAGCCGGACGGCCGCCCGTGGGCGGCGCCGAGTTCGGCCACATTGCGCTGGCTGCCCAGCGCCGGCTGAAAGGCCAGATCTTCGCGGAGCAGCTGCAACGGCTGGCCAAGCTGGAACGCGAGGTGACCGTGGAAGCTCCGGAGGGGGAGTACGACGACGGACTCGGCTGGCGTACGCGTGCCGCCTTTGGCGTGGGGCCGGATGGCCGGTTGGCCATGCATGCGCACCGCTCGGACGAGTTGATTCCGGTTCAGGACATGCCGCTGGCCGTGGACGCCGTCAATGACCTGCGGCTGTGGGGCCTCGACCTGACCGGGCTGGAGCGGGTGGAAGTCGCGGCACCGGCCGGCGGCGACACCCCGCTGGTGCTGTTGGTGCCCGCCGCCGGGACCTCACCGAAGCGGCTGGCCAAGCTGGCCGAACGGATCGAGCCAGGCGTCTCGGTGGCGGCCTGGGAGCCAGAGCCCGGCCGGCTCACCCGGCTGCGGGGACGCACCTGGGTAGCCGAAACCAGCGGTCCCCACCGGTACCGGGTAACCGGCGACGGCTTCTGGCAGATCCACCGGCTGGCACCTGCCACCCTGACGTCCGCGGTGATGGGCGGCTTGGCGCCGCGGGCGGGGGAGCGGGTGGCCGATCTGTACGCGGGTGCCGGGCTGTTCACCGCGCCACTGGCCGACGCCGTAGGCATCACTGGCAACGTGCTCTCCGTGGAGGGATCGCCGGCGGCCAGCAAGGATGCGCGGAAAAACCTGCACGGCTTCGGCCAGATCGAGATCGTCCAAGGCAAGGTGGAGCGGGTGCTGCGCTCGCAGGCCAAGGTGTTGGACGCCGTCGTGCTTGATCCGCCCCGCGCCGGTGCAGGCAAAGCGGTGGTGCAGGCAGTGGCTTCCCGGCGACCCCGCACGGTCGGCTACGTTGCCTGTGATCCGGCGTCCTTCGCCCGCGACCTGGGCTACTTCCTGCAACTGGGCTGGAACCTCGAGTCGCTACGGGCCTTCGACCTGTACCCGCACACGCACCACATGGAGTCGTTCGCCGTGCTGACTCCGGGCGCCGACTGACGCCGGCCGACCGGCGCCTAAGGGGTGCGGACCGCCGATTCCGGATGTGATCCAGGCCTCAGGTGGCGTTCCGCCGCCCGCCAACGGGCTAGCGGCTAGGATGGAGGCAGCGGTTCCGGGCGAAGCATCCTGTCTCTGTCCTGTCGATTCTGCGGGCTTCGGCGTGCAAACGGCCCAGAGGCCGAACCCGCAGCGGTCCCTTCACACTTAGGGATGCCTAACTAGCGGGTGGTTTCCGCCCGGACAAAGATAAAGTGTGGCGAGAGGAGTCCTGTTATGAGTAATGTGGACAGCTTCGGTTCCAAAGGCGTCTTGAACGTCGCCGGTGCCGAATACGAAATTTTCCGGCTGAGTTCAGTTGAAGGTGCCGAGAGCCTTCCGTTCAGCCTCAAGGTCCTGCTGGAGAACCTGCTCCGCACCGAAGATGGTGCGAACATCACCGCGGACCACGTTCGCGCCCTGGCCGGTTGGGATCCCGACGCGCAGCCTGACACCGAAATCCAGTTCACCCCCGCTCGCGTGATCATGCAGGACTTCACCGGCGTTCCCTGCATCGTGGACCTGGCCACCATGCGCGAGGCCGTCAAGGACCTCGGCGGCGATCCGAAGCGCGTGAACCCGCTGGCTCCGGCCGAGTTGGTCATTGACCACTCGGTGCAGATCGATGTGTTCGGCAATGCCGGTGCCCTGGAACGCAACATGGAGATCGAATACCAGCGCAACGGTGAGCGCTACCAGTTCCTGCGCTGGGGCCAGACCGCGTTTGAGGACTTCAAGGTTGTCCCGCCGGGAACCGGCATCGTGCACCAGGTCAACATCGAGTACCTAGCCCGCACCGTGATGACCCGCGAGGTCGACGGCAAGGTGCGCGCCTACCCGGACACCCTGGTGGGCACCGACTCGCACACCACCATGGTCAACGGCCTGGGCGTGCTCGGCTGGGGCGTCGGCGGCATCGAGGCCGAGGCAGCGATGCTGGGCCAGCCGGTCTCCATGCTGATCCCGCGCGTGGTCGGCTTCAAGCTCACCGGCGAGATCCCGGCCGGTGCCACCGCTACGGACGTGGTGCTGACCATTACCGAGATGCTGCGCAAGCACGGCGTGGTGGGCAAGTTCGTCGAGTTCTACGGCGAAGGCGTGGCGGCTGTGCCGCTGGCCAACCGCGCCACCATCGGCAACATGAGCCCGGAATTCGGTTCCACTGCCGCCATGTTCCCGATCGACGACGTGACCCTCGATTACCTGCGCCTGACCGGCCGTCCCGAGGAGAACATTGCCCTGGTCGAGGCCTACACCAAGGAACAGGGCCTCTGGCACGACCCGTCCCGCGAACTGAATTTCTCCGAATACCTTGAGCTGGACCTGTCCACCGTGGTGCCGTCCATCGCCGGACCGAAGCGCCCGCAGGACCGCATTTCCTTGACTTCCGCCAAGGACCAGTTCCGCAAGGACCTGCAGAACTACGTTGCTACCGGCAACGAAGATGCCCTGGACGAGGCGCTTGACGAGTCCTTCCCGGCGTCGGACGTCCCGGCGATGACCTCGACGGTCCGCCACGCTGCCGCTGCGCAAGCCAGCGCTGCCCAGGCTAACGAACGACCGTCTGGCGGCTCGGCCGCGCAGGGACGCCACGTTGCCCTGCCCAGTGACGGCCGACCCTCCAAGCGGGTGCAGGTCACTATGGAAGACGGACGTGAGTTTGAGCTGGACCACGGTGCGGTCTCGATCGCCTCGATCACGTCCTGCACTAACACCTCCAACCCCTCGGTGATGCTGGCGGCGGCCGTGCTGGCCCGCAACGCGGTGGAAAAGGGCCTGGCCTCCAAGCCGTGGGTCAAGACCTCCATCGCCCCCGGGTCCAAGGTCGTCACCGACTACTACGAAGAGTCCGGCCTGATCCCGTACCTGGAGAAGCTCGGCTTCTTCGTGGTCGGCTACGGCTGCGCCACCTGCATCGGCAACTCCGGCCCGCTGGAGCCCGAAATCTCGCAGGCCGTTCAGGACAACGACCTCTCCATCACCTCCGTCCTGTCCGGCAACCGCAACTTCGAAGGCCGGATCAACCCGGACGTCAAGATGAACTACCTGGCGTCCCCGCCTCTGGTGGTCGCTTACGCCCTGGCCGGCACCATGGACTTCGACTTCGAGAAGCAGCCGCTGGGTCAGGACCCGGAGGGCAACGATGTGTTCCTGAAGGACATTTGGCCGAACCCGGTTGAGGTCCAGGATGTCATCGACGCCTCGATCAACAAGGAGATGTTCGCCAAGGGTTACGAAGGCGTGTTCGAGGGCGACGAGCGTTGGAAGGCGCTTGAAACCCCCGAAGGCGACACCTTTGCTTGGGATCCGAACTCCACTTACGTGCGGAAGCCACCGTACTTCGACGGCATGAGCGCGCAGCCGGAGCCCGTCCAGGACATCAGCGGCGCCCGCGTGCTGGCCAAGCTGGGCGACTCGGTCACTACCGACCACATCTCCCCGGCCGGTTCCTTCAAGTCGGACAGCCCTGCAGGCCGCTACCTGCTGGAGAACGGCGTGGAGCGTAAGGACTTCAACTCCTACGGTTCCCGCCGCGGCAACCACGAAGTGATGATCCGCGGTACCTTCGCGAACATCCGTCTGCGCAACCAGCTGCTGGACAACGTTGAGGGTGGCTTCACCCGCGACTTCACCCAGACCGGTGGTCCGCAGGCCTACATTTACGACGCGGCGATGAACTACCAGACCGCCGGCACTCCGTTGGTGGTGCTGGCAGGCAAGGAATACGGCTCCGGTTCGTCCCGCGACTGGGCCGCCAAGGGCACCGCCCTGCTGGGTGTCAAGGCGGTCATTGCCGAAAGCTTCGAGCGCATCCACCGCTCGAACCTGATCGGCATGGGCGTGCTCCCGCTGCAGTTCCCGGCCGGCGAATCCGCTGCCTCGCTGGGCCTGACCGGCACGGAGACCTTCTCCATCTCGGGTGTGACCGCCCTGAACGAGGGCACCACGCCGAAGACGCTGAAGGTCACCGCCACCGGCGAGGACGGCTCCAGCAAGAGCTTTGACGCCGTGGTGCGCATCGACACGCCGGGCGAAGCCGACTACTACCGCAACGGCGGCATCCTGCAGTACGTGCTGCGCCAGATCTCGGCCAGCTAACCACTGCATAGCGAGTCACAGGGGCGGGCGTCCGGACAACCGGACGCCCGCCCTGCTGCATCTGGGCACGTTTGCACGGGTAGATGTGCAGCCGGCAGCGGTGTGTGCACCCTCGCATCAGCGGAACACGAGGTGGAGGATGGATGGCGGTAGGATTAACCGACGCTTTGTGAAGGAAAGGACCTGCTCTGTGGGATTGCTCGAGACCATCCGCGAGCCGCGCGACCTGCGCCGGATCGACATGGTCCAGATGCAGGACCTGGCCCAGGAGATCCGCCAGTTCCTGATCACCAACGTCGCACAGACCGGCGGCCATCTGGGTCCGAACCTCGGCGTTGTCGAGCTGACCCTGGGCATCCACCGCGTGTTTGATTCCCCGCACGACAGCATTGTTTTTGATACCGGCCACCAGTCCTATGTGCACAAGTTGGTCACCGGGCGGCAGGACTTCGGGACCCTGCGGCAGCAGGGCGGCCTTGCAGGCTATCCGGACCGGGCCGAATCGGCTCATGACATCGTGGAAAGCTCTCACGCGTCGTCGTCGTTGTCCTGGGCAGACGGCATTTCCCGTGCCCGCCAGCTGACCGGCGAAGGCGACCGCTACGTGGTCGCAGTGGTGGGCGACGGCGCCCTCACCGGCGGCATGGCCTGGGAAGCGGTCAACAACATCGCCGCGGACCGGGACCGGCGCGTGGTGATCGTGGTCAACGACAACGGGCGCTCCTACGCCCCGACCATCGGCGGACTGGCCGACCAGCTGGCCGCGCTGCGCCGGACCACCATCGACAAGGTCCGCACCCACCGCGCCTACGAGGGCACGCTCAACTGGTGGAAAGAAAAGCTGCAGTCCGGCGGCCCGCTGGGTCAGTTCGCGTACAAAAGCCTGCACGCCACCAAGAAGGGCATCAAGGACTGGTGGGCGCCGCAGGGCCTGTTCGAAGACCTCGGCATGAAGTACATCGGCCCGATCGACGGGCATGACCTGGAAGCTGTCGAGGCGGCGCTGTCCCAGGCCAAGAAGTACAGCGGACCCGTGATTGTGCACGTCATGACAGAGAAGGGCCGAGGCTACGCGCCGGCCCGCGCCCATGAGGCGGATCAGTTCCACGCCGTGGGCGTGATCGACCCGGAGACCGGCGAGCCGGTTGAATCCGGCGGCCGGAAGTCGTGGACCTCCGTCTTCGCGGACGAGATCGCCGACCTCGCCGACGAACGCCGCGACATCGTCGGCATTACCGGGGCCATGCTGATTCCGGTGGGCCTGCAGAAGTTCGCGTCCAAGCATCCGGAGCGGGTCTTCGACGTCGGCATCGCGGAGCAGCACGCGCTGACCAGCGCGGCCGGGATGGCATACGGCGGGCTGCATCCGGTGGTGGCCCTCTACGCCACCTTCCTGAACCGCGCCTTCGACCAGCTGCTGATGGACGTGGCGCTGCACAAGGCCGGCGTCACCGTGGTGCTGGACCGCGCCGGGGTCACCGGGCCGGACGGCCCCAGCCACCACGGCATGTGGGACATGGCGCTGCTGCAGGTTGTGCCGGGCCTGCATCTGGCCGCGCCGCGGGACGCCGCGCGGCTGAAGGAGGAACTGCGCGAGGCTGTAGCCGTCAGCGACGCGCCCACTGTGGTCCGGTTCTCCAAGGGATCCGTGGGACCGGACGTCGAGGCCATCGAGCGGCTCAAGGACGGCGTGGACGTCCTCGCCCGGCGGCCCTCCGGCTCCACCGAAAACGACGTGCTGATCGTCAGCGTGGGTGCCATGAGTGAGCTGGCGCTGGATGTCTCCGGCCGTTTGGGCGCGCAGGGCATCAGCTCCACCGTGGTGGACCCCCGGTGGGTGCTGCCGGTGGCGCCGTCGCTGATCGGCCTGGCGGCCCGGCACCGGATTGTCGTGGTGATCGAAGATGGTGTGCGCGCCGGCGGGGTAGGGTCCCGCATCCGGCAGGAAATGCGGGCGGCCGGCGTGGATACGGCGCTGAACGAAGTGGGACTCCCGGTGGAGTTCCTGGCCCACGGCACACGTGCCGAAGTGCTGGAACGCGTTGGCCTGACCGCGCAGCAGGTGGCCCAAGACACCGTGGCGCAGGTGCTGGGCACCAAGGTGCCGTTCGCCCGCCCGCTGCCCGGCCAGGAACTGCCGACCGGCCAGATTCCCAAGATCCAGTGACCGGGCGCATCCCTGCCCAGGCACAGCCTGGCGACATGGTGGTGTTCCGCAATTGGAAGTACGACGGCGGTGCGCACTGGCTGGTGCCCGGCACTTACCTGGGTGCGGACTCGTTCGGTGACTGGATCTTCCAGCCCGGGGGCTCGCTGGTGGCCCGGCCCGGAGTTGCCTTCTTCGCTGGATCCGACGCCGTGCAGCTCCTTCCCCGCGAGGGCGACTATGTGGCGACGTTCTACGACGAGATTTATCCCGGCGACTTCCGCATCTACGTTGACCTGGCCACCGGCATCCGGGTGGATCCGCTGCTTCCGGCCGGCTGGGAAGTCCAGGTCACGGACATGGACCTGGACGTGATCCGGACCGCCAGCGGCCGCGTGTACATCGACGACGAGGACGAGTTCACCGAACACCGCGTGACGATGGACTACCCGGAAGCGCTGGCCGTCCGGATGCAGGACAGCTGTCGCGTGCTCTACCAGCAAGTGCTGGCACAGGCTGCGCCGTTCGATGGAACGGCCCTGACGTGGTTAAACAAAGGACGGACATGAGCTTTCTTCGGGTCTACAAGAAGAACGACGACGGCGCGCTGGTCTTCCGCGAGGCGTGGTTCGACGAAGAGTACGGCCAGTTCGTGGTGAACCACGGAACGGTCGGACACCAGAGCTCCACACAGGACAGCAAGAATGTCACGGCGGAGGCCGCCGAGTCGCTGATGGACGCTTTTGCCGCCCAATGCGCCGAGGACGGCTACGCGGAGCTGGCGCCGGGGGAGCAGTCCTGGGTGGTGGCCCAGTATGCGTTGAAGACGGCGGCCGGCAGCGACCGCGATCGTTACCTGGAGGATAAAGCCAAACGCACCATCACCGAGTACTTTGCCTGGCGCGGGCTGGGCACCGTGGAGAAGACCGAGTTTGTCCCGCACAAGCTCAACATCTACGTGATGGCGCCGGACGCGGCCAAGGCCGTGGCGGGCCTGAAAGTCTGCCTCCGCGAAGCCAAGCTCGACTACACGAAGCTCAGCATCGGCGTTGCGCCGCACGACAACCTGGCCGCCGTGAAGCAGAAGCATCCCGTGCCGGCCAAGGCAGCCTTCAGCCTGGACTGACACTAATCCCGGTACCGACGCTGGCGCTGGGACCTTGCAGAGCGGCGCTACTCCGGCTCTGCGGGAATGATGCCTGCAGCTAGGGCCGCCTCACGGTAAACCGCGGCCAGGCTAGCCACGTTGTGGTGGGCATTGAGGCCGCTGGGATTCGGCACCGCCCAGAGCTCGGCTCCGGCGATCCGCTCCGGCTGGCGGCCCAACTGCGCCTTCGGCCGCTGGAAGCCCACACGGTAGGCAGTCACCCCCGCCACGGCCACCACCCGCGGTTCCAGCTCTTCGATCTTCGCCTCAAGCCGCCGGGCGCCGGCCCGCAGCTCCTCCGCCGCCAATTCGGCCGCGGCGGCCGTGGCCCGCGGAACGATATTGGTGATGCCGACGCCGCGGGCGACCAGATGTTCGCGGTCCTGCTCCGCCATCCCGTCACCGGCGCGGATCACATATTCGGTGATGCCGGCAGCGGCCAGGGCTGGATAGAACCGGTTGCCGGGCCGGGCGAAATGCGAGCCGGTGGCAGCCGACCACAGGCCGGGATTTATGCCAACGAACAGCAGGCGCACGCCCGGGCCAACAAGGTCCGGGACGAGCGCGTCCTGGAAGCTGAGCAGTTCGGTCCGGGTGAAGGCCACCCAACCACTCTTTCATACGGCCGCAGGACGCTCAGGGAACGAATGAATTCAGCTGGATGCCGCCTCGTTGCCGCGGGGGGGTTGACTATCGGCTGATCTTTGCAGGTGTCATGAAAGACAAGCGGATAGGCTCTGAAAGATTGGCTTTTAGTGTCTAATGGAGGATTGGCTGGTCGCTACGACACGCCGCGCATTTTGAAATTACTCACCCAGCGAAGTTGATGATGTTTCCGCTCATGGGCAGTTCGTCGGTGCGTGGTTGCACGGTTGCCAAATGGTCAGCGAAGAACTTTCCAGTGATGTAGTCATCAGCGGCCAGCATCAACTCCGGATTGAGAAAACCCGCGTAGGAGAAGCTGTCAAGGACGTAGGGAACGGCGTCGGCCCCAATCAGGCTAGGGTCGTTCATGAGCTGAAAATGCAGATGGGCTGCGTTGGAATTTCCTGTGTTGCCCAGCTTGGCGATGACCTGCCCTGCCTTGACCTGGTCGCCGGGTTTGACCAGCAGCGACCCTTTCTGCAGGTGGGCATACATGGCCCAGACACCGCCGCCTAGGTCCTGCACAATATGGTTTCCGTCAACGGTTTCCACGGTGATTTGTTTGCGTAATTCGGGGTCACTGGCTGGCAGGACACCGGGTGTGTTGGCTTTAAGCGTGTCAAGCGTTGATGAGATGGTGCCATCTGCCACGGCATGGATTTCCTGACCATAGCTAACGTAGCTTTCGTTCTTTGTTTTGTCTCCGGAGACGAACTCGCCGTCGTCGTTGGTGCGCATCCAGTCGATGGCCAGGCGTTGGCTGTTGGAAAGCTTGCCGCTCAGGGGCGAGAGGGACGGGACGTGGGGGAATCCGACGTCGCAGCAACCGTTTTGAGCCACCCAGTTGGTGCCCCTGACCGGCGGGGAAATCACCCGGGCCGTTCCGGCCGAGATGTTTACGGGCGTCACCAGGTAATCGACGTCCGAGGGTTCCACGGTGCCTGGATTGGCGGCCGCCCGCAGGTAGGCGTGGTGCAGGACCATTTTCGGGGCGTCGGCCAGGCTGTCGAAGGACAGGTGGACCAACAATGCCCGGGATTCCTGCGCGTCTATCTTGGTGTCTGGGGCCGGGCTGGAGGGTAGCGTCCGCAGTCTGTTGCAGTCCCCGTAGTCACAGTCCGGATCAACCAATTGCTTTCCCGAGAACGACTGAATAACGGTGGCCCGGCTGGCCTCATCGACGACGTCGACCCGCTCCAGCGTTGCCGGGGCCACGCTGGCGTTCGTCAGCAGCAGGTCGTATACGACGTGAAACTTGCCGTCTGTTCCCTTGAAGGGCATGGTGGCTTCCCCGAGCTGCACAATGGCCACGGCGGTGTAGTCCGGCGGCAGCGCCACGGCAGTTCCTGTCCCGGGCCCACCGCTGACGTCCGTCGTGGCGACAGCGGTCCCGGTCTTTTCGGCTGTTGTGCTCTGGTCAGCAGTGTTAGGTCCGGAGGTGCAGCCCGCCAGGAGAAGTGCAACGGCGATAAATGCAACCGTCCGGTGTGTGATTTGCATGGTCCGTTGCTCCTGGCGAACTGGATGCCTGCGGATTATCCGCATCCGCCTGAACTGATCCACAGCACTGCCATCCGTCCAATTTTCCGCCGGAGTCAAGCCTTCCGCCCAGTCTACGGCGGGCCCCGGATGAGGGCCATAGGCCCAGGTCCCCACTTCCTGCCGCCGCTCCCGTTCAGAGGCTGCGCTCCCACGTTGGCCAGGGGGTGCGGAGAGGACGTAACACCACCCCGGGTGCCATGACCCTCAGGCCGGTAGGTCGGGTGAGGTGTGCTGGGGGACAGGATCGGGGGCATCCCTCACGGGCACCAACCCCAACATTGACCATATTGCAGCCACCAACGCCAGCAAGGCCAGAAGACCCACGGCGGCGGTGGCGACTATGTCCAGCGCGGCACGCTGCAGGCCGGCCCCCGCCTTCCGCAGCAACCGCTCAAACCCAGCGGGCGCACTATCCGGTGCCGTTGCAAACTAATCACACCCCAAATCCCACTACTCGTCCCAGACAGGTGCTGCCACGGCGGGGAGTCACGCGAACGGGGAGCCGGAGATGGGAAGGCGGGCCCTCCGCTTTCCTCTCCGGCGCTTCCTCAGCCGGCTCAGAAGGCCCCCGGGCGCCGGATTCCAACGAATTGTGGACCGCAGGTGCGGGGCGTTCGCCGTGTCAGGGTCCCCGGTTGCTTACACGCTCAGGTAGACGCCGTCACTTTGCACGGAATCAGAGGGATCATTGCGTGTCTTGGATTCGGCTGCTCCTGCGGCACGTAGGGTCGGTTCATGGAGAAGAGTCGCATCGTCGAGCTGGAAGGGCAGACCTCGATCAACGACTTGCTGGACGAGCCGGTCGGGACGGTCCACATCCAGCTGGCCCTGCCGATCTATGTCCAGCACCGCCCGGGATGCATCCGGCGCCTGTCCTAAAGACGAAGCCAGGGCCGGCCATGGAGTCATGCATGTTGCATTGCGCAGCAGGCTGCTGCGCGGACGGAAAAAGAATCATGCCCATGCGCCGGCCACTCCGGGGGCGGGGCCGGAACAGGAGATCGGATGACCGTGCGAAGGGATGATGGAGACTTGTCGGTTCAGGAATGCGAACAAATCTTGCGGGCCTCGCTCATCGACGCCGCCGCAGACGTTTTCGGGGAGCGCGGATATACCCGCACGGAACTGAAGGACATTGCCCGGCGGGCCGGGGTGACAGTGATGGATATCGAGGGCCGGTTCCGGTCGAAGGAAGAGCTGGCAGCAGCGGTCATGGCAGCCCAGCACCGGATCGTTACCGAGGACGCCCTCGCTGTCCTGCAGCAGGGCCACCCGCCACTGGAGGCGATGATCATCATGTGCCGGGAGTTCGGCAGGCGCCTGGCCAGTGACCCGAAGGTCAGGGGAGGGATCCGGCTCACCTTCGAGGCCTCCGCGTTCGGCCACCGGGTCCAGGAACCCTACAGCGACTGGATCAAAGTTCTGGAAACCCTGTCAGCGAAAGCAGCAGCCTCCGGCCAGCTCCGGCCCGGAACCGACCCTGACGCCTTGGCGCGCCTGGTGGTGGCATGCTTCACCGGAGTCCAGCTGGTATCTGCGGTGATGACGGACAGGGCCGATGTGATGGAAAGGATCGGGCATATGTGGCAGATCCTGCTGCCGGGCATCATCCATGAAGCCGCCGGCACGGGCATCGGACGGTTACTGGCGCTGGCCGGCGCCGAACCACACGTCGACGGTGAAAAAGAGCCGGATGATTAGGAGACGTGCGGACCCACCCCACAGGAAACAGTGGGAACGGCCGCAGCACACCACAAGCCATCTTCTTGCAGCGGGTCTTTTCGTCGGGATTCGGCGGCGATCTCACATTTTGGGTTGTTCCGGCGTCTGCCAAGTGATGAGGTGCAGGGTCAAGGCCTCCAGGGCAACGAAGTTGATTGAAAGAGGAATCGATGGGACGCGGGTTCGCTCAAACACGTGCAGGTGTCGTAACTCAGTTTGTGTTGCTTGCGCTGGCTTGGGGGTCCAGTTTCCTGCTCATTAAGCTCGGTCTGCGTGACCTTTCACCGCCGCAGGTGGTATGGGCTCGTATGGTTATCGGCGCGGTCGCCCTGGGGTTTTTGATGTTGGTAACTCGCCGCCCAATTCCATCTGATCTGCGGGTGTGGGGGCATTTGTTGGTCGTGACCATGTTGCTGTGTGTCGTGCCGTTCACCCTGTTTGCCTGGGCTGAGCAGTTCATTTCCTCGGCCCTGGCCAGTATCTTCAATGCCACGACTCCGCTGATCACCATGTTGGTCGCGGCTCTGGCCTTGACTGCCGAGCGCTTAACCCGCCACCGCAGCCTCGGTTTGGGGTTGGGATTCGTCGGCGTAGTCATCATCATGGGCCCGTGGAACGGCCTCGGGGACGGGAAGGGTTTGGCCGGGCAACTTGCCTGCCTCGCTGCCGCCACCTGCTATGCCCTTGCCTTCACATATTTGAGGCGCTTCGTTGCCGGCCGAGGCTTGAGCGCCTCTGCTCTGGCCTTCGTCCAAGTTCTGCTGGGTGCCGCGCTCATGATCGCCGCAACGCCTTGGCTGGCCAGTACGCCGATCGAAGAACTCAGCGGTGCCACGACGGTGAGCATGATTATCCTGGGAGTTTTCGGCACGGGCATGGCCTACGTCTGGAACAACAACATCGTCACTGCATGGGGTGCGGCCAACGCTGCTGCGGTCACTTATTTGTCTCCGGTTGTTGGTGTCGTATTGGGGACGGTGTTCCTTGGAGAACCTCTCGGATGGCACCAACCACTCGGCGCCTCTCTGGTCATCCTCGGCATCATGGCAGCGCACGGGCGCCTTGCCGCTTTGGTGCCTTCGCGCGTATCGGGCCGTAGCTCGAGGTAATTCAATGCTCTTATCGAGAGATGCTGCTGGCCGACAAGTTTTGTTCGCAAATTGCTTCTAGAAGCCTGAATACTTCTCGATTCACACTCAGAGCCAGAGGCGAACCTAGACCACATTCAATAAGGTAAGTCTGCTGAATAGTTGAAACTTGTAGTAACGACTCCACGGGTTTATGATTTGGCGGGGTTCTTGATGAAACCTTTACCAAAACTTTCCGAAGGCCGCCATGCATTCTGTATCCCCATTGATCAGCCGAAGCGACGATCGGCCGGCGCGGGGTCGCGATGGGCTTTGCATTCCCGACGTCGAGTTCCTTTCTGCTGGCGTCATATTCGTTCGCTGGCCGTCGCACGCAACGGTCGAAGAGCCCGATGCTTTGGCGACGATATCGCTCATCGAAGAGCTCTGCGGAGATGAGCCCAGGCCGATGCTGGTCGACCTGCACGGAATGCATTCGGCCAGTTCGGCAGCACTGGCAAAATTTGCCCGATGCCTTCCCACGACCAGGATGGCGCTGGTCGGAACTTCCCCGGTCGAGCACACGATCGTGGAGTTCTTCCGCACGCTCCACCGGCCCACTTACCCGGCTACATATTTCACCAAAGACGCCGAAGCGTGGCATTGGCTCACAGACGGGCGATACAAGAGCACCCCGGATGCACTTCCACAGACTCAACAGCAGGGCGATTCCGACTTCGCCGCAGTCGTTGGGACGATCATCCCCGCACGACGGTTCCGCATCAGCGCAGCGTTGGCCAAGCTGGTCCATCACGCCGTGGAGGCACAGCCCGAGGCGCCGTCGTCGCCCATCCAGAGGCCTGCCGCCGATGAGTTGACGCCGGAACGACCTGCGCAGGTATCAGCGGAAACGCTGGACGTCATCACCAAGGCCTTCCGCGGCAAGACCCAGCCCAAGGCTTTCTCCATGGCACTCGGTGTCGCCGAAATCATGGACGCCGGCGGCGTTGCCGCCTTCGCAAATCTGATCGGCAGATGTGCAGCCGCCGAACGCTCCTTGATCGCAAGCCACCTCTACCGGCATTACCGCCGTTCTCCGGCCAAACTGGCTCTTTGGATCAACACGGCCCAACATACCTACTTTCACGCACGGTTGCGCGTCGCCAACAGCGGTATCCGGCGTGCCCGGCTGAACCCGGGAAAGATCACAACCGCGCGCCTCGTCGACCGTGACAGTGCAGGACACAACGTCCGTCAGGAAAGCCGTGACGCGATCAGCCTGGTGAGCGGACTTGTTTACTCTCCTTGGCCCGGACAAGTCGGCATCGGCGCACAAAGGAACATCATCAGTGTCGGAGCATCGCTGGCGCGGGTGCTGGTCACCGAGGGCGACCACCACGGGCTGGCTGTCTGCTATCGCGAATATACGGACATCTACGATGCCCGGTACAGCATCGTTAACGAAGGCACCGGGATCATCGACTTCATCTTGAAGTACCCGGAAAAAACTGAGCTCCTCTGCGAATACATACAGGGCGGGAAACACGACACCCCAGAAAAGCTCCTGCGGGCGGTGACTTCATCCGCCAGGTTCCTCAGGTATCTGGAGAGGACCAGAAGAGCCAACAGAACCGGCCGGAGGATTGGCGCGATGAACCCCTAATTGCCTGTACTCCGTAGCGTGACGAGGCGGCCGGAAAGGCAAGGCAGGGATGCTCGGTTCCGGTCGAGTATCTATGCACGCGGCCGCCGGGGATAAGGGGTTGTGGAGGTCAGGTCGTCGCCTTACTTGTTGGCGTGCCGGGGGAGGGCGAGGTCTGCGCTGGCAGCATGATCGCCGGGCCCGGCTGACGGGGCCGCGATTGCCCCTGTTCGTGGACATTGGCTGAAGTGCTCGGTGGCATTTTGCGGAGCATTGGAACAGCCCCGGCGAATACCTGCCGGGGCTGTTGATAGTGCAATTTCAGTTAGCTGCCAGATATTTCTCTACGACGTCGGAGCTGAGCCGCCCGCGGGCGTTTACGGCAACACCGTTCGCGGCAGCCCAGTCGCGTACGTCCTTGGGTGCGGGTCCGCCATTAGTAATTTGGGGCTGGCGGGGCCTGCCGGTCTTGCCGGTTTTGCGGGCACCGCCAATGTACTTCTTCAGGATTTCGCGAAGCTGACGGGCATTTCCGTCGGTAAGGTCGATCTCATACGCGACCCCGTCCAAAGAAAAGTTGACCGTGGTATCCGCTTCAGAGCCATCCAGGTCATCGATTAGTTGCACTACGACTTTCTGAGCCAAATTTATTACTTTCTAGTTATCGGAAAGGGAACAACGCCTCTAGGTGTTCCTTGCAATCGTTCCACCCGGCGGGGTCCCCAGCCTCGCCGCTAAAACGATTGCAACCTCTAATCTACGGCACAAGCCCACGCGGGTCCCGAATTCAACATTGACACTCTACAGATGGCCCTCATTAGCTGTGGCCGCTGATCGGACTTCTCCGCTGACGCGAGCCGATCCAGAACCAGGCAAGCGCGCCCGCGACCGGCGCCACGATCACAATCAGGACCCAGAGAGCGCGGGCAACTTCGTTTAGTTGGTTGGCTTTAGCAAACTGGGCGAGAGCCACAATGACGAAAGCGACGACACTTGCCGGAGCCGGACTAAACGTAGTCGTGGAAAGCACGAAATAGTCCGTCGGACCCGAGCGGGGGGAGGGCCTCTTTGCAGTGGCCCAGACGAAGCGAGGGCGCTTACCCGGGGCAACTGGTGGGGCAGCCACGCCTCGCTCCGAATTTTAGGAAGTTATTGCTTCGCAACGTCCGATTCCCTGCTCTCCACACACTTCCGCGCTTAGGGTGGGACAAACGTTGCACAAACGGATGGGGGAGACGAGTGGTTCTGCGCGCGGAGCGGCACTTGCCTTTGGTGGCGGTACTCGGGCTTCTTGGCTCGATTACCGCCTGCGGTGCCGGAAGTGGTGCAGGCCAGGAATCGCCGGAGTACGCAACACTGGAGGACGCCTATAAGGCAGTCGACGAGGTGCTGAACTGCGCGGATGACGCTGGTAACCCACTGTTTATTGGCACGCCTGGGCCTACGGGGGAAGCGATCCGATGCACTGAGACAGTTGAAGTTTTCTGGTTCGACAGCCAGGAAGCCTACGACAACGTCCATAAACTCTTCTCCACTGCTGCTGGCAACCCTGGATCTGTCTATTTCGTAGAAGGCCGCAACTGGTTTGTCGTCGATTTCGCGGAAGTTGCGGTTGGCGTAGAGGATCCCGAAAGAAATGCGGACCTGGAAGTTCTCGCCGAGAATCTCGGCGCCAAGTACGCAGTGAAGCAGTAATACTCACAGACAGGGAACATGATGCGCACTTTGAGCAAACTGGCAGCCGGTGCTGCTGTTTTGCTGGCTCTGGCCGGCTGCACGAGTGGGCCGAAGTCCGCGCCGTCCGATCCTGAAGGTCCCGCCAGTTCGACTGATGCCGCCGCTGCCGGCGGTTCCAAGAACCTGCCCGCCCAATCATCCAACAAGCAGCTGCTGGCAGAAGAGGGCGGCTACAAGTTCTATTCTTTGGTGCCAGTGTCAGGCAGCACGGAAAGCGAATTCGGCCGCCTGTGCGTAATCATCCAGTTTGACGAAGGCAGCGAGTCCATGGGCTGCGGCGAGACCAACCCCTACGTGGGCCTGGGATTTGGTGACAGTGACGATCTCCTGGAGGCGAAGCTGGTATTCAGCGGCTACAACTCAGGCAAGGACCTGGCCGAAGGCTGGCGCTACCTGCACCCCAACCTGCTGGTGCGCGGCCTTGTTGATCCGCAACCCCGGCTGGCTGCCCTCGACGCTCCGGCAGAATCAGTCGACACGTTGACCGTCGACGCCAAGTATCTATTCGGCGTCAAGGCAGACAGCGCGCGGCTGCTGGCTAAGGACGACGCCCACGCGTTTTACGCGGCAATGCCGAACGATCCAGACAAGGGCGATATCTGTGTGGTCGTGAAGAACCTAACAGCAGACACGGCTTCTGCCGCCTGCGGAGACCTCCCCAGTGTTGAACTGGAGGCCGCTGGTGTGAAAGCGAAGCTGGTTGTCGATGACTATGACGCCGCTACGGAACTGGCTGACGGATGGCGCCAGCTGCACAAGAACCTGCTGGTTTATCCCTGATCTGCACGCCGCGACGGAGCGAAGTAGCGCGGGCGAACCGACTTCCTGATGATGTTCACTCTTGGCCAGATCACCCGGCGAAGCACGTTGGCACTCGATGCTTGCCTGTCGTCGTGCTATCGACGAAAGGCCTGCGGTGGATGGCCGTTCTCCGGCAGCAGACCCAAAAGCTGGCTCAAAGGATGAATCATTGGCAGCAGACCCAAAAGCTGGCTCAAAGAATGAATCATTCAGCTTTTTGGTTGAGATTGCCGCGAAATGGCGGGAACGGTGTGATTGCCGTGGGTAGGGTGACTGGCATGGAACCGGTTCTGAAGTTCGTGCGGCATTGGGGCGCCCCCGTGGCGGCCGTCCTTTTCTTCACCCTGTGGTGCATTGCCGAGGCAGGAAGGATGGGAGGATCCTGGCAGTCATGGCCAGGGAACTGGCCGCTGGTGCTGATGACACTGGCGGTAGCCACTGCCGCCTGGAAGCCGCTGATCTCCCTCGGGTTCACCGTTGCACTCCTCACCGGACAGATGAGCCACATTCTGCCGCCGATGGAATCCAATCACTGGGCCATTTACCTGGGCTCCTTCGTCGCTCTTGGCTTCATCATGTGGGTTGCCCCGCCGCGCCAGCGGTACATCGCTGCCGGCGTAAACGTGGCCGCCGCCGCCGTCATGGCGTTCCTGATGCTCTCGTGGAGATATGGCGACGGCGTCGGCTGGTTCCCGCCTGCGTACGCCGGCGACCGGTGGATGCTCCAGAACTATGGCTGGCAACTGTTTGCGCTCCTCATGTTGATCGCCGGGGCCTGCGCCGCCGTCGGCGGCCTGACGGCGCTGTACCAGGAACGGGGCGGTTTGTTCCGGGCCCGCGAACTGGCGCAGAGCAGTCTGCAGGAAACCGAGATCGACCTGATCGTGGAACAGGAACGGACCCGCATCGCCCGGGATCTGCACGACGTCCTCGCTCATTCCCTGGCCGTCGTCGCCGCGCAGGCCGATGGAACCCGCTACCTGAGCAAGGACCAGCCCCAAGCCGTCCTCAACGCCCTGGACACGATCGCCCGGTCCGCCCGCAGCGCCCTGGTGGACGCCCAACGGGTAATCGAGGGAGTCCACGACGACGGTATGGCGGCGCCCCAGCCGGCGCTGGGCGACATCCCGGCACTCATCGAAGGCATGCGGCACGGCAGTTTGAAGATCCACCCGACCGAGTCCGGAACGCCCGTGGAACTCTCTGCCGGGCAGGAGATGGCCGTCTTCCGAATCGTTCAGGAATGCCTGACCAACGCCCTCAAGCATGGCGGGCGCGGCACAGATGTGCAGCTCCACTTTGACTGGAGCGGGCCGGGCCTGACTCTGCACGTGGCCTCGGCCGTCCCCCCAACCGGCAAAGCAGACACTGCGGATCCGGCCACGAGCCGTGTCGGGAGGGGGCTTCCCGGCATGCGCGAACGCGCCCACTTGGCCGGCGGCTGGCTGACGGCGGGACCGGACGGCGAACACTTCCGGGTGACAGCCTTTATCCCCTACGGGGCCCGGGAAGCCAGGGCAACGAACGATACAGCCGACGACGCAGCAACGGACACTTTCGGTGAAATTTCGGCTGCGGAAGTCCAGCCGGCCCTCGCCGCCACCGGCCTTCCCCGGCAGACCGGAGCCGCACGGGAAGCGGACAACCGTGGCTGATGGCGCGACGCGGATTACCGTGGCCCTGGTGGACGACCAGCCCTTGTTCCGGTCAGGTATTCGCATGCTGATAGAGAGCCAGGAGGACCTGGAATTCTCGGGAGAGGCCGGTGACGGGGAAGCGTCGGTGGCCCTGGCCATCGAACGGCGTCCGGACGTGATGCTGATGGACCTGCGCATGCCGGTTATGGATGGCGTCGAAGCCACCCGGCGGATCGTGCAGCACGCCGCGGCGGCCGGAATCGACAAGCCGAAGATCATTGCGTTGACCACGTTCAACAGGGATCAGGCCGTGGTCCAGGCGGTGCAGGCCGGGGCGAGCGGGTATCTGCTCAAGAGCGCGGAACCGGAATTTCTACTGGCGGCGATCCGGACCGTTCACTCCGGCTACTCCGTCATCGCCCCCGGATCCATCCACTCGCTCTTTGAGCATGCAGCCCGCACCGTTCCCGCTACCGGTCCGGACTTGTCCGTACTAAATGTGCTGTCGGTGCGGGAGCGGGACGTCTTCCTGCTCGCGGCCAAAGGCCTGAGCAACGGTGAGATGGCAGAGAGCCTGTTCGTCTCTGAGGCCACCATCAAAACCCACCTGCGGAGCGTGCTGGACAAGCTCGAACTGCGCACCCGTCTCCAGTTGGTCGCCTTCGCCCACGAACGCAGTCTACTGGGCACCTAAACAGAAGGAAGGAAAATTCAAGGACAAATGATGGACCTTTCAACGGTCGCCCTCCACATGACCTTTCTCCTGACCCTCGGGCTCGGTTTCCTGTTTATCCTCGCCCACCTTCTCATCTTCACCACCGTGCTGATGCTGGCCGGCACCGCCCGGTTGGCGGCCCTGATGTTCACAGCACTTCGGGACCGCCTCAGTTACCCGCGTTGGAGTAGGCGACAGGTAGGCGAGAATCCTCAAGGCCGGCTGACGGTGAGGAGCGTTCCTGCTCCGGCTAATACAATATCTGTCTCGAACCAGTGAGGCGCCGACCGCGGTTTGACCGCAACCGTTCACTGTGATGACCAGGATCGCGGAGACCGCCGCTGCCTCCAGCGCGCGGGTACGGTGCTGTGTAGAAGCCTCTACCGGAGGTGGCACTCTCATCTAATCTGTCCAGCGCTGATTCACAGGAGTCGGACCCTGCATTCCTTACCTGTCGGCTTACCGTCGAGAGTGAACGAAAGCCGGAGGGTTTGCGCTGTCTGCGGTGGTGCAGGGGAGTAGAACGAGAAGGCTTCCCAATCGGTTCCGTCTCCCGCGGCTTGGCCCCCTGCCCATCGGTATTCAGTTCCGATGTCATCTGTCACCCGAACTCCCACTCCATCCAAGACGGGCACCCCGGGCATCATTGGCGGATCGCCGGCAGCATCGCTCCGTGTGTTTTCCGTCGTTCTACCCACGCTTGCCGGGCGGCATCAAAGTGAACGTCGCGCTGCCGCGTCTCAGGTCCTCGAACTCCCTCAAGACTGATATGGATTCCGCAGCCGCCATTGGATGAGTCGACATGAGGTGGAAGATCGATGTCGACCCGGATCCCGGCAAAGCGAACGTCGATGCCATCGCTCGTGGCGATGATCAGGTCTCCCGGGGCCGAAACGATGGAAGCCATAAGCTCACCGTAGCGTCTCGCTCTCTTATCCTCGTGACATTTTGACCACCGGCTCAGGGTGCGGACCGTCCATAAATTGAGCCTCGGACGGCGGGGCAGAAGATGTTCAGCTGAACAACGCGTGGTTAGGGTCGCAATCGACGTTGAACGGCTCGGGCGTCATTTAGTGTCGGTGGCAGCCGATAGCTTGTGCTCCATCACCGACCGGTGATGCCAGACAGGGAGGCGGAAATGCGCGGTCAGCAGATCCCGCCACACAACCGGCTCTCCGGCACTGCGGGCTTCCCCCTGTGCGGTCACTGCAGGGACATGTAGCGGCAAATCCGCGCTCACCACTGGAAGGAGGCAACGACATGGCGAAGAGTTCCAAGCCGTCCAAGGCGGCACTGTCCAAAGCCGGTAAGACGCTGTGCCGTTTGAGCAGGCACGGAGGATGCGGTCCGATGCGGCTACAACACGAGCACTATGGGGTCGGCTTCCAACGGCCCTCCGCAGCGTTCCGTCCCGCCGACACGGGTCCAATTCAACTCGACTTGTTCCTCAGCCAAAACGGTCCCGTTCGCTGCGAGAGCACGAAGCGTGATGGTGTCGGGAGCTGACAAGAAGCTGATGGCCCAGGTGCTGTCGTCGATGCGTGTCGAGTAGTAAAGGGACGGCTCGAACGTAGCAGTAGGGACGGAACTCGAACGGGCAGGCCTATCGGGATCAAAGGGCCTGTAGGAATCGATGGGGTCGGCTTGGAAATCCGTCGGCCTGGAACATTCGCCCTTATGACAGGCCTGAACCTCACTGACAAGGTGCGTGTCACCTTCCAATTCAACGGAAAGGCTACTTGACCAGCCAATTGCCGGGCATACGTAAGGTGTGCACGCTGCCGAAAGAAACGCAGCGACCGCGGCGACAATGCCGACGCTTGATCTGCGCTTGATGCTTAACTCGGGCACACGAACAGTCTGCGTCATCTCTGCCCGCTTAGGGCAGAGCCCGAGGGCCCAGTGACAGAAGCGCCGATATCGGCGGTTTGACTTTGGTGTCGGGCCGAAGCTGCTCATCGGAGTAGTGGTGGTGGAAGACTGTCGTCGGGCGGGAGGGTTTACAGGTCGGCGATCAGGGCGTGTAGGGCTTGCAGGTGCCTTTGCAGTGCCGCGCGCCCTGTGTCGGTTAGGCTCAACCAGGTGCGGGGCCGTTTGCCGACGTATCCCTTCCTCGCGTCCACGTATCCGACGGCCTCGAGAATTGTTACCTGTTTACTGAGGACGGGATCACTTACCTCGATGGCGTCGCGCACGGTTCCGAACTCGGCATCTTCAACCCGGGCCAGGGCAGCGGCAATACTGAGTCGGACGGGAAGGCTCAGGTATTCGTCGAGCAGCAGCCTGGGATGTGTCGAGGCATTGTCGGTGCTCATCGGCTGTTCCGGATAAGGCCGGCGGCCAGCAAGGGAAGCCCCGTCAGTGCGGCATAGGGTATCCAGAGCCAGGCGGGCCGTGCATCGGCAGAATCCAGCGATGCCACGCCGACCGCGAATAAGGCGAGGCTGAACGCGAAGCCAGACGAATAGCGCTTGGACCAGCCGAGGCTGGAAGCGCGCCGCCGTCGCCCGTATCCGATGCAGGTGCCGACAATGCCGGCGACGAAAGCCGCTGTGGTTGTGATATCCAACCACAGATTTTCCTGTGGATAGACGTAGACAACTACCAGCAGGTACAGCGAAATCAGAGCCGCCATGGCGAAGGCGTAGCGGCCCCCGGCCAAATCGGCGAAGCGTGAGATTCGTGCGCCGCCGTTCCCGCCGGATTCGGCTGCCTGAAGCTGCTCATGCAGGCTGTGGCGTGACTCGTCGGACGGAATGCCGGTCATGGAAGCTCCTCTATTGGCCTACGCAACTGATAACTCAACGATACAGTAACTACTTTCCATAAGGCAAGTGGTTACTTGTTTCTAAGATCTGTGTATAAATAGTGCTTTGCACGAGAAGCAATCGGATCGCCAGCGCCACTGGTGAGCGCGTCAGCATTCCTGTGGCCGCCGGAGGCGGGGTGGCGGGAACGTTGCGGCTGCCCGCCGAGTCGGCCGTGGCCGTGAAGACCAGTCCTTCTTTTATGAACTCGACTCGCACGGCCTTACCCGTGAGCTTCTGAACCTGGGAGGGCGTGTCCCGGCCAGAGGCGCATCATGGGGGAGAGGTACGACAACGAAGGCCCGGGTTTTACCCAGTGGGGACAGCTTTGAGCTGTGCGGAGGGCTCCACCTACCCGCCAATGGGCATAACCCGGGCCCCTAAAAGCCTTGGGTCTTCGCTGCGCTACGCCCTGGTGGGCGTCCGCTGGCGCGGCCGGCTGTTGGGTCCAGTGCCGGCTCCGCAGAGCTCCGCCGTCCCTGAACCTGTTGTGTCTACGACGTTTTTTGGCTGCTGTCCTTATGGCTGCTGTCCTTATGTTGTTACCGGGTTCAGTTCCGCGGCCATTGTAGGGTCGTGGCTACCCAGGGGAGGCGGGTATGGCTTTGGCTGCTGTACCGGACGACTCGCGCGTGACGGCTTCGAAGGATTGGCCGCCCGCCACCCCGCGATGACCCGACCGCTGATTGAGAGACGCGACACGATCGCCGGATAAGGACACGACGGCGCGGTTATCTGCTGGGCTCTACCCATCCAACAGACTGGAGGCTGTTCTTGGTGAAACTTTGGGCCGGCGTTGACGCCGGCAAAGCCAACCATCACTGTGTTGTGGTCGACGCCGACGGAAATCGGCTGCTGTCGCAGAAAGTCCCCAACGACGAAGAAGCCCTGCTCGAGCTCATCGCAAACGTCCTGAAACTTGGCGACGGGGACGAGGTGGTCTGGGCGACGGACCTGAATCACGGCGGATCGGCGCTGCTGATCGCCCTGCTCGTCGCCCACAGCCAGAACATTCTCTACATCCCGGGACGGACGGTCTACCACGCGTCCAAGCTCTACCGGGGCGAGGGCAAGACCGATGCCAAAGACGCTGCCGTCATCGCCGATCAGGCCAGAATGCGCCGTGACCTGCAACCTCTGCAAGCTGGAGACGAAATCAGCACGGGTCTGCGGATTCTCACCGCACGGCGCGCCGACAAATCCGCGGACCGGGTCCGGGCGATCAACCGCTTGCAGGCCCAGCTGCTGGAATACTTTCCCGCGCTGGAACGAGCCTTCGATTACAGCCGTTCCAAGGCAGCCCTGTTGTTGCTGACCAAACACCGGACCCCGGACGGAATCCGCCGGGCTGGAGAAGCCAGGATCCATGCTTGGCTGAAGAAGCACGGTGCCCGCTCCTCGGCTGCCGTCGCCGCAGCAGCAACCGAGGCTGCCAAGTCCCAGCACACCATCGTTCCCGCGCAGCACATGGGGGAGGGGATCGTCGCCGCCCTCGCTGGGGAAATCCTTACCTTGAACCGGGAACTGGCCGAACTCGATGCGCTGATCAGTGAGAAAGTCATCCAACACCAGCACACAGAGGTGCTGCTGAGTATGCCCGGTTTCGGACCCGTCCTCGCCGCGGAGTTCCTCGGCGCCACCGGTGGGGACCTCACCGTCTTTGAAACCGCGGACCGGTTCGCCGGCGTCGCCGGACTCGCCCCTGCACCGCGGGACTCCGGCAGGATCACCGGCAACCACCACCGGCCCCGGCGCTATGACCGGCGGCTGCTGCGCGTCTTCTACCTTTCCGGCCTCTCGGCCCTGAAAAGCTGCCCTGTCTCACGGACCTACTACGACCGCAAACGCACCGATGGCAAAACCCACATCCAGGCCATGCTGTCCCTGGCCAGGCGCCGACTCAACGTCCTATGGGCCATGCTGCGCGACGGAACAACATACGGGCCCCGTCCAGGAGTTCCAGCTCCGATAGAAGCTGCCTGAAACCTCACGGTTGTGCGGCTTTACAGCTCGGCTGGCGGTTGCCTCGTCGCATAAGCCGATCATGCATTCACTCGTTATGGGGTGCTCTTCTGGGCTCGATCGGTTTTCCTGCATGGTTGTACCTACGAATGCGCACTACGAGCCAGACGGTGCAGAGTATCGGGAGCAGAGGGAAAACGAACTCCCCAGTGAAAGAAACGGCCCAGACGGCCAGTGCCCAAAAAAGGACCGTGAAGATTCCGAAGGCGACGAGTGAACGGCGCGTAGGAACTTGAGGAGGAGGCGCGTCTCCTCGCATTCGAGCCTCATTGAGTTCTCTCACTGCGGCGAGCGACATGGGGATGAGGATCGCGAGTAACAGCGCGATGCTGACTGCCGTGGTCCATACGTCCGGCACCTTCGCAGCGTCGGCAGCCACGAGGATGAGCGTCCGGATGATTAGCACCCAAACCACTACAGCGATGATGAGACGCCGACGCGCTGGGTACGAAGGTGTGGTCCTGCTCGAATCGGTCACAAGATCAGCCAACCACAACCTCGATACAGGAGGGCGATCCTTCGAGCTCATTCCGCAGCGCAGCTGCGGGATCCCGGTGCTTCAGAAGTGGAGACCTCCAGCGAACCTAGTATTTCGACAGCAACTCGGAGAAGCCTAGGTAGATTTTGAGTTCCCCATCGTTACTAGCGGTCGGTCCTACGCAGGTTTTGCGCAACGTCCATAGGTTCAAGGCCCCGCAGCGGTCCGACGTGACACCCATCTCAGCAGCAACTGATTCTGCAGATTGTGGCGGTCTGATTTCTATAGTCATTTGCCTCCAACAACCGCCCGAGCCGCATTGTGTGGAGATTGACTTGATTGCGCTGGGAGGAGGAACAGGAGGAAAAGCTGAGTCAGATGGAACGTTGCCCTCATCCAGGATGCCCCAGAGCACTCCACCGATCCAGACAACTGACAGCACTCCGAGAGTAAGCACGCAGACGAGTACGCCGCGCTGGAATTTCGACTTGCAAGTTTTGGGGCGTTCAATCGTTTCTTCTTTCGGCGAGGATTTGAGTGTCCCATGACGGATCGGGATTCGGCAGTAGATCGCATCGGAAAGCGGACCTCGCTCCGCTCGGACAGTAAAAAACTCTTCTGTCTTTTTGCTGCTGTCCGTTGGATCATACGTGCCCGCTCCGGCGGTTCAACCGGCCTTCGGCCGGCTACACTCCCACGACTTTGCCTCGGCGCTCCTGCGTCGCTTATTTCCTCACCAAACTCCTGCCCGTTTGCCCTCACGGGTTGCACCGTCTCCGTCGGCCACAGCTCCGCAAGCTCCGCCAGCAGGCAAAACAACGGGGGAGAGGGAACCGGAACTGCTGGTCACCAACGGGTTCCCGCCCCACCTGTGAACCAAGGAGCCAACGCATGAGCATTTCAACGATGACCCGCACGACCACCGCCGACACCGGCGAGACCATCGCCGTCCCCGGACTTCCCGCCGATGACCGCACCGGCGGCGGATACGACTGGATGGAAACCCTCGAAGGCAGCGGCTGGGCCGCCCTGCCGAACTGGGGCTCCGAGGGCTGGGACGCCGGAGCCTGGCCTCTGATCATCCTGACCGTGGCCCGCACGCGGGACGAGACGGGGGAACTGTTCGGCTACGGAACCTACGTGGAAGGCGACACCGGCGCCCGCTGGTACCGCTCCCAGGCCGCGTGCTTCGAAGCGATCACTACCGAGGTGTTCTTCCACTGGCAGATGGGCCAGTCCGACGGCCCCGCCGACCTGCCCTCCACCGCAGCCGAACTGCCCGCCGCCTACCGGATGCCCTACCCCGGCTGGACCCGCTAAGACCTCGTTTTGGCTGCCCGGCTGCTCTTCTGCCGGGCAGCCGACCCCGGGCCCGGAGCGGTTGACAACATCATTGAGATTCCTTCGGATCGTACGTGCCCGCTCCACCCCGTCCAGCCCCTCCTTCGTCGGGGCCTGCAGGGGCAGGAATTTCCTTCCGGCGCTCATGCCTCGCTTATTTCCTCCAGGAATTTCCCACCCCTTTGCCCTTGCGGGTAGACGGGCCTGCGTCAGGCACAGCTCCGCAAAGCTCCGCCAGCAGCCAAAAAACAACGGGGGGAGCGGGGAAGCTGGCCGGTCACCACTGGTCGCCCCACCCACCGGAATCCTCTGCAAAAGGAGCAACACCATGAACGACCGCATCAAGTTCACCGGCCCTGCCGACATCCTTGCCTTCATCCCGCACACCTTGGGAGAAGCCCCCACGGAGTCCTTCGTCGCCCTGACCATGCAGGGCAACAAACTCGGCGCGACCTTGCGCGTCGATGCCCCGTTTGGGCAGGACCCGGTCGGCTACGCCCAAACGATCGTCAGCTACCTGACCGCCGACGAAGCCGCCACCGGCAGCCTGCTGGTGGTCTACACCGACGAGGACGCCACCGAGGATCCGCGCCCCTACTCCGGGCACGTGCAGGCACTGCGCACCGAACTGGCAACCGCCGGGATGCCCTTGCAGGATGCCTGGCTGGTGACCTCCGAATTGTGGCGGAACTACCACTGCACGGACACCGGCTGCTGCCCCAACCAGTCACTGGATGCCATTACCACCAGCAACGGCAACGCCGCCCTGATCTACCGGGGGAGTGCCGTTACCGGGTTCACCACACCGGCACCGTTCACCGGAGACGAGGCAGCACGCGAGACGATCGCCGCGCACAAGCCCGACGGCTGGCCCGAAGACGTCGAAGCCAGCCGCGCAGCGTGGTCCAAGGTGCTCGCTGATCCCAAGAGCCTGACAACCCAGACCGCGCACCAGCTGGCAGGAGCGTTGCAGCATCGCACCATCCGGGACTACATGATGGGTGACATCATCACCCACGCACCCGAACAGTTCACCTCCGTCATGCTCGGGGTGTTCCCCGCCCGCCCTGATTGGGCCCGCGTGGACACCGCCCAGGAAGTCGCGTTTGAACTGATGAAAGCCACCCCCGAGGGTCAGCGCGCACCGATGCTTTGCCTGATCGGCTGGCTGGAATGGCTCAAAGGAAAGTCCAGCTTCGCCGCCCGCTACTTCAAGCTCGCGCTTCAGGACGTGGCCGGTTACCGGCTCGCCGAACTTCTTGGCGAACTGGTCAACCGCGGCCTGCTCGCCGACTGCACCCGCACCCGAAGAAGGCGTATGACCGACACCTGAGCCGCTAAACCCGTAGGCCGGACCCCACACACAGGGGTTCGGCCTGCCTGTTTGGGTTTCCCAGGTGCGCGGCGGCCTCCGCCGCCAGGGCTCCTCCGGCCGCGTTGGACGCTGTCGCGGGCGCAGCGACTTCCAGCCGGGCAGCAGGAACAGCCGATACTGTGAAGGGACGAGCCATCCCAGACAGTCAAGGAGCCCCGCACGTGGTCGATCCCTTCCGCATGACCGAAGACGATACCGTTGCCCCGGACGCGAGCCCGCTGGAAGACATCCTGGAACTGAGCCTGCTGACCGCAGGGCCGATCGTAGGACCCGTTGACCGGCCCGTCGAAGACCACCGACTCGACGAGCAGTGACGGTCAAGAGCCGGCAGCTAAGGGCCAGATGATGCAGGCGAAGCCGATACCATTCAGGGCGATTGCGTAGATCAAGATGTTGCGGAGCTGTAGGCGTTCGAATCGTTTGGCGTCTCTACTGGGGTATACGAGGGAGTACATCCCTGCACCGGCTCTAGCCAAGAATCTTCTTGCCGCCAGTCCTATAGCCCCTTGGAGAACTAAGCAGGCACCAAATACGGCTACGGGCTCCATTGAGGAAGCCTAGCGCCTGCCCATTAGACGCGCATGAACGGAACGGGCTGACGCCCGCCCTTCTCTGTGTCTGGAGTAGGACGAGAGGCAGGTGCAGGAGGCTCTGTACGGTTCACAGCGACGGGCAAGGGGCGGCACGCATCCAGCGGCAAGGCAGTGTTGGAGTCGGCAACGCTGCGGCGTGCCCTCCAGGGGACGGGACCACTCTCTCTGAGCGACTAACGGTGTTCAGTGCCTGCGGATCGTTTTGCCTTCCGCCATGCCAGAAACTGGGCAATGAAAACACCGAGTAACACCAATCCCAGCAACAGGCCGACCCAACGCAACCGTGGTAGTGCATCAATAACGGCAACGAAGATCCACCATGCTCCTGCAATTGCCCAGAAGATAACTGCCCATAGCGGTGGGGGCTGGGTCTGCTGCCGCTGTCTCATGTCCGAAAGTGTAGGCGGTTGATCGTGTAGGGGACTGGAGCCGGGCCGAAGGCATCACCACAGCCACGGGCAAGGCATGGCACGCATCAACGGTCAAAGCGGTGCTGGAGTCGGTCACGCTGGCGCGTGCCTTCAGGAAACGGAATGCTAGAAAGTCTGGACGTAGAACGTCTCCTCGCGGAGACACTGGTCCGGTGTACCACCCAGTATCTTTCCAATGTCGCTACGGGATAGGTATCCGCCGCCGAAACTGACGAGATCTCCGACCTGAAGGGAGTGGCCTTCCACTTCAACGGTCGGCGGGTCACCAGCTCCGAGCTGTGCCCCTGCCGGGAACAGCAGCCCAAAGTCCCGCCCATCGCTGGTCCTCCCGATAATGCAATCGTCCTCGCCTATGACAAGTGTTCCGTCGAAAGCGGCTTCCATCACGGAGTTCGCCTGGGCGCTGCGTGGGTGCACCAGCAGCATTTCGCCGTTCTGCCCGGTGACGATTTTGCCTGAGGCTCCGCTGCTGGCGGAGCTTCCGCATCCGGCCAGAAGCGCTGCAAGAGCTGCAATTGCTAGAAGCGCCCGCATCCTATTCATGGGCTCAGCGTAAGGGCTGGATCGCCAATCGGACTAGGGTCGGCGAGCCAGCAGACGGCGCAAGAGGGGGACGGGCTGGCGCCAGGATCCGCTGAATCCGTGAATAGCCCGGCCCGGTCCGCGGGCGGCCGCTACGAGAGCTGGGATGCTGCGCTGCCGGGTCATTCATGCGCCTACCCTTCGCAGAAGCAGCGCGCGGGGCGCGCTGGGGTTTCGCTGCGCTACACCCTGGTGGGCGTCCGCTGGCGCGGCCGGCTGTTGGGTCCAGTGCCGGCTCCGGAGAGCTCCGCCGCCCCTGGCCCTGTTGTGTCTACGACGTTTTCTGGTTGCTGTCCTGCGGATTCTAGGCGTCCGCTCCACCCCGTCTAGCCCCTCCTTCGTCGGGGCCTGCGCCCCGGAAATTCCTCTCCGGCGCTCGTTCCTCGCTTATTTCCTCCGAGGATTTTCCCGGCCTTGCCCTACGGGTAGACGGGCCTCCGTCGGCCGCCGAGCAAGCAAGCTTGCCAGCAACCAAAAAACAACGGGGGAGCGGGGAAGCTGGCCGGTCACCATTGGTCGCCCCACCCACCACATTCCTCTGCAAAAGGAGCAACACCATGGACGCCATCACCACCGAGACGGTAACCACCGCCGATACCGGCGAGGTCATCACCGACGCCCCGGTCCTGCGCGACTACCACGCCGACGGCGGGTACGAGTGGATGGACCTCATCGCCGAACACGGCTGGACCGTGATTCCCAGCTGGGGGAGCGAGGGCTGGGACCTTGGCCAGTGGCCCTACGTCATGGTCGCCGCGATCCGCACCGCCGATGCCATCGGCAACCTGTTCGGCATCGCCACCTACTGCGAGGGCGACGTGGAAACCACCTACTACCGGACCAAGGCCCGGCAGTGGGACGCCATCACCGAGCAGGCCTTCTTCCACTGGAAGAACGGGCAGGCCCACGGACCGGCAGACCTGCCCGAGACGGTAGCGGAACTGCCCGGCCGGTACCGGATGCCCTGCACCGTCCACGCCGCCTAACCAGCACCCATGGTGGCCGGACCGCTCAGCTTCGGCCACCAACTGCTCCCGGCGACAGTTCGGGCGGGCCGCCGCACGGTGCAGCTGCCGCCGTGGTCCCCGGCGGCGGCCCGCCAATCCCGAAAAGTCCGACGCTCATCACCTTGCCGCCCCGGACCCGCCCCGGGTCCCTGGCCGGCACCGGAAAAGTCCAACAGGCTGCTGGACAAAGAGGGTGCTCGCAGGGCTCGCACTGATTCGGGCGTCCGCTGGCGCGGCCGGCTGTTGGGTCCAGTGCCGGCTCCGCAGAGCT
>NZ_JBNHHC010000036.1:0-47495 GCF_059091865.1 Arthrobacter sp. B0316-1-20
CGTGAAAGGGCGGTGTCCTAGGCCGCTAGACGATGGGGGCCAGGACCACTTGGGATTCATTTCCCCGCTGTGGACCTATAAAACTATAGGGCCTGCTCCGGGAAAAACCAAAACCGGCCGACGAGGCCTGCCGCGGCCTCCACCCGGGCGCTTTCGAGGCCGCAGCCCGCGGGTAAAGTCGGCTGTATGCCGATGGAGATGTCCCTGCCGGAATTCGAGGACGCGGTAAACGACGCGATCGACCAAATCCCGGAAGACATCATGCGCGAGATGACCAACGTGGGCATCTTCGTCGAAGAGGAATACACCCCGCAGCCCTGGGAAGACCCCGAGACGGAACTGCTGGGCGTCTACGAAGGCACGCCGCTCACCGAGAGGGACCACTGGTGGGCCGCCGGGTCCATGCCGGACCGCATCGTCGTCTTCCGCGGCCCCCTCCAGCGCATGTGCTCCTCACGCGAAGAATTGGTCCACGAGGTCCTGGTGACCGTGATCCACGAGGTCGCCCACCACTTCGGCATCGACGACGCCCGCCTGCACGAACTGGGCTGGGGCTGACCCCCGCCTCGCCCGTTCGGGACACACTTGGCGGCCACATAAAGCAGGACCCATTGCCCGCGGGACAAAAGGCTCGTTGGCTGAAGCCGGCACAGCGGGCCCATGCAGGCACGGCTCGCGGCCGCACGCTTCAACTGCCCTGAACCACCTCGTGACACGCCGGTTCCTCGCCAATGCTGTTCAAATGACACTGGTGTTGTTTATGTTATTAGTGGGACAAATGTTGCAACTGTGACTGATGTTGCATATCCTCAACGTGCTGTGTGAATGCAGTTCGGTCTAGTTGGGGTGCCACCCGTTCGCACATTTGACCGTTCCGGCCCCAAGGCCGGCCGTCCCGAAAGGGCGCGTGCATTTACCGCGCTCCTAGTAAGGACCCGTTCGGATGAGGCTGCTTCCCTCGGGGCGTCCCGCCCCGCATCGCTCGACGACGCCGCGGCGCGCCGTCGCGCTCTTCTCGGCTACCGCCCTGCTGATCTGCGTTCCGGCCCTGGCGCCGGCCGTCGCCGCACCGGCGGGAGAGTTGCCGCTGGTGACATCGCAGCAAATCATCCTGCCGGCGGCGCCCACGCTGCCTTCCGGCGAGGAGATCGACGACGCCAAGGGCGATGCAGCGGCAACCCAGGCCCTGGTGGATCGGATCGAGGAGCAGCTCAAGGCGGCTTCGGGGAACCTTGCGAACGCGCAGTTCGATTCCATGCGTTCCCAGAACGCCTACAGCGAGTCGCTGCTGAGGCAGCAGGAGCGGACCACCGAACTCGCCGATGCCAAGGCCAAGGCGTCGCAGGCAGCGCAGTACTTCGAGTCGGTCAAGAATCAGGTGGGGCAGCTGGCCGGTGAACTCTACCGGAACGGCGGCGTCAACCCCGGTCTAAGCTCGCTGCTGGACAGCAAGGACGCCGGCGACGTGCTGTACAAGGCCTCCACGCTCAATGCGCTGACGGCGAACCGCTCGCAGACCCTGAGCGAATCCCAGCAGGCCGCCCAGCTGTGGGCAGCCTGGGAGCTCTATGTCACCCAGGCCGAAGAGGCCGCCCGGGACGCGGCAGTAGCCGCGGAGGCGGCGGAGTCGGATGCGAAGGCTGCCAGCGCCGCGCAGGAGCAGCTCGTGGTCCGTTACGAGGAACAGCGGCAGGCGCTGCTGGAACATCTGGCCGAACTGCGCGGAACCAGCACCGGTGAAGAGGACGCGCGCATCACCGCGCTGGAGCGCGCCGAGCAGGATCGACAGCTCCAGGCCCTGGTCGAGCAGTCGGCACAGGAGGCCGCCGCCGCCCAGCGGCCCGCCGGTGGCAGTTCAAACCCGCAGGGCTCCACGGTTGCAGCGGCCTCTGAAGACATCACGCCGGCCCGGCCCGCAGCGCCGCCGGCAACCTCCCGCCCGGCCGCGCCGTCGACCCCGCCGGCAACCTCCCGGCCGGCAACCCCGTCAACCCCGCCACCGGCGTCACGGCCCTCGACGCCTGCGCCGTCCCGGCCCTCGACGCCTGCCCCGGCCCCGCCTCCGCCGCCGGCCCCGCAACCGGCCCCGAAGCCCAAGCCGGATCCGGCACCGCCGGCACCGGCCCCCGGCAGCAACGCGGGCATCGCCAACGCTGCCATCAACTTCGCGATGGCCAAGCAGGCGAACAACAAGAGCTTCTACGATTGGGGCGGCAGCGGCCCGTGGGGCTACGACTGCTCGGGACTGACGCAGGCGGCCTTTGGCAGCGCCGGTCGCTACCTGCCCCGCGTGGCGCAGGACCAGCTCGACTCCGCGCCGCACAAGGTGCCGCTTTCCCAGCTTCAGCCCGGCGACTTGGTCTTCTGGGGCGAGCCGAATGCCATCTGGCACGTGGCGATCTACATCGGCAACTGGCAGGTAGTCCACGCACTGAACCCGGACGTCGGCTTGACCGTCACGAATATCAGCCACATGTACGGCAAGCTGCACACGGTCGGCGCCCGCTGGGCCGTCTAGCCTGCACTGCTTAACTAGCCTGCACTGCTTAAATGGGGCGGGCCCGGAACCTTTGAGGTTCCGGGCCCGCCCTTCTGCTACCTGCGGTTATTCGGCGTCGGGCAGGGGGCCGAAGTTGCGGCGGTCGTCCAGGCGAGGGTCATGCTTGTCCGGCACCACCATGACGGGGCCCTTGGCATGGTGCAGCACGCCCTGGCTGGTGGAGCCCAGCAGCATGCCGGCGAAGCCGCCGCGGCCGCGGGTACCAACCACCAGCAGTTCGGCGGTGCGTGACGCCTCGATCAACAGTTCTACCGGGGAGCCGTCCTGCACTTCACCGGTGACGCGCAGATCGGGGAAGTGGCTCTTGAGCCACGCCACGCCGGCGTCGAGCTGCTCACGGATATCCGCATAGAGCGCCTCACGGTCGAGCGGTGCCGGCACCCACGCCAGCGAGCCGGTGAACGGCGGCATGGCGCAGATGACCTTCAGCGGATAGCCGAGCCGCTCGGCCTGCTCCGCGGCGACCAGGGTGGCGTTGCGGGCCTGCTCGGAACCATCGACCCCGACCACGACGACCTTCTGGACGTCCTCGGGGCGGATCGCCTGGTCCTTGGACCGGGGAAGCTCGATGTCCAGGTCGCCGAGGCGCGGCGCGCAGGCCAGCGGAATCGTCACCGTCGGACAGGAAGCGTGGGCCGGGACGGCGCTGCTCACGGAGCCCAGCAACCGGCCCATGAAACCACCGCGGCCGCGCGTACCGACCACGACCAGCTCGGCCTGTTCCGAGAGCTCCAGCAGCACCCCGGCGGCGTCGCCGGTTTCCACCCGCGCATCGATGTCCAGGCCGTAACCGGTAACTTTGGACACCGCCTGCTCGAGCACGGCTTCGGCGCCTTCGCGGATCACCGAATCGTCCAGGGTGGCATAGCCGGCGTCCATGCTGGAGGCAGCGAAGACCGGAACGGTGTAGGCGGTCACGACGTGCAGCGGGGTTCTGCGCCGTTGCGCCTCCTCCGCAGCCCAAACCAACGCGCAGATGCTCTGATCGGAGCCGTCAACTCCGACGACAATGCCGCGGGGTGCCGCGCCCTGTCCGGCGTCTGAACCTGTGGCTTCTGTCATTCGTTCCGCCTCCCTCAACGTCGCACGGGCATCCTCGCCCGCTACCCTCAGCTTACTCTGCAACAAAGCGCTTCTCAGTGGCCGAAAAGTTATGTAGGCTTCGATGAAAATTGTGTTAAATAACAGTTTCACAATGCGTGTGCGGGCGGTCCGTTCGCCGCCCGAGGTTCTCGCTACCGTACAAGGAGTCCGTGCAGTGAGTGGCGTTTCCGTACCAGAAGTGCCTACCGAATACACCACCACGGTGGTCATCGGTTCCGGGCTGCCCGGACTGGCCGTGGCGAGCGAGCTCAGCCGCCAGGGCGTGTCGTCAATCGTCGTGGAGGGGTTGCTCCCCCAGCCGGCCGACCAGGGACGCAGGTCCCCGCTGGCGGACTCGACGCACCGGAGCGAGCGCAACGACCTGCTGCGGTTGCTGCAGGCCTACGCCGCCAGCCATGCGCTGGACATCCGCCACAGCACCCATGTCTGCGGCGTCACCAAGACGTCGGAAAAACCAGCGTCGGCGGCACCGGCGGACCCGTCCAGGCCGCCGGCTGCCTCTGTGGCCCACGCGCCCGCGATGAGCAGGGACAAGAACCAGAAGTGGGTCATCCGCACCGAAAACGGCTTGCTGGTCGCCGATTCCGTCGTGCTGACGGGCTGCGCGCAGAACCAGATGCGCCGGCTGCTCCGGAGCCTGGGCATCGCGGCCGGCGAAAACCTCGCCTCCGTCCTGAAAGCGATCGGCCTCTACCTGGTCGGCGTGGCGGATCTGCTGGCGCCGAGCACACGGGACATCATCCGGCAGGCGAAGGTGGCCGGCAGCGCCATCGCTTCCACCTCCCGGCCGGCCGTCGCCTGACGCCGGGCGGACGGTAACAGCGGCACCATACGCTCGGCGCTAGACCCCGGGCGGGCGGGAAAACAGCGGCGCCATACGCTCGTCGCCTGACGCCGGGCAGGCGGGAAACAGCGGCACCCGTACGCCGCCGCGTGCCGCAGGGGCTAGAATTTTGGGGAAATCCCTGACCATACCACTTACCTGTGGAGGACATCCCCCATGCCCCAAAAGGGAGCAGTAGCCGCCAAGACTTCGGTGCTCGACCGCTATTTCGAGATCACCAAGCGCGGCTCCAACTATTCGCGCGAAATCCGCGGCGGCCTGGCCACGTTCTTCGCGATGAGCTACATCGTGGTGCTGAACCCGCTGGTCCTGGGAGGCGCCGATTCAACCGGCGCCATGCTCGGCGCCGAACGCGTCGCGGCGGTCACGGCCCTCGTGGCCGGAGTGCTGACGATTGTGATGGGGGCGTGGGCCAAGTACCCGTTCGCCCTCGCCACGGGCCTGGGCGTCAACGCCTTCATCGCCATCACCGTTGCGACCAACCCGGGCCTGACCTGGCCAGACGTGATGGGCCTGGTGATCCTCTCCGGCATCACCATGCTGATCCTGGTCCTGACCGGTTTCCGGACCGCGGTGTTCAATGCCGTGCCGCAAAGCCTCAAGACCGCCATCGTGGTGGGAATCGGCATGTTCATTGCCCTGATCGGCCTGGTCAATGCCGGCTTCATCCGCCGCATTCCGGACGCGGCGGGCACCACCGTTCCGGTGGGGCTCGGGTTCGACGGCGTGCTGCTGGGCTGGCCGATCCTCGTCTTCGTCGTCGGCCTCATCCTGACGATCGCCCTGGTGGTCAAGAAGGTCAAGGGCGGCATCCTGATCGGCGTCATCGCCGCCACCGTGCTCGCGGTGGTCATCGAAGCGGTGGCCGACGTCGGGCCGTCGATGGGTCCCGACGGCCCCAATCCGCTGGGATGGTCCCTGGTGGTGCCCGAGCTGCCGAGCGGCAGCTGGGTGGGGCTGCCCGACCTCAGCCTGATCGGCCAGGCCAGCCTCTTCGGCGCCTTCGGGACGCTGGGCGTCACCGCCGCTTCCCTGCTGGCGTTTGCGATCCTGCTGAGCATCTTCTTCGACGCCATGGGCACCATGGTCGGCCTGGCCAACGAGGCCGGGCTGACGGACAAAGAGGGCAACATCCCGGACGTCGACCGCGTCCTGATGGTCGACGCCGTGGGCGCCATCGCCGGCGGCGCGGGATCCGTCTCGTCCAACCAGATCTACGTCGAGTCCGGCGCCGGGATCGGCGAGGGCGCGCGCACCGGCCTGGCCAACGTTGTCACCGGCCTGCTGTTCCTGATCGCCATGTTCTTCACGCCGCTGATTTCGCTGGTTCCGTTCGAGGCGGTGGCGCCGGCGCTCGTCGTCGTCGGTTTCATGATGGTGTCGCAGGTGGGCAAGATCGACTGGTCCGACTGGGGCGTGGCCATCCCCGCCTTCCTGACCTTCACGCTCATGCCCTTCACGTATTCCATCGCCAACGGCCTGGGCGCGGGCTTTATCGCCTACGTGCTGGTGCGCACGTTCCAGGGCCGGGCCAAGGACATCCACCCGCTGATGTGGGCGGTGGCCGCGGCCTTCGTGCTCTTCTTCGGCATGGGCCCGGTCGAGCAGCTCATCGGCTTCCGCTGACCCCAGGTCCGCCGAGGCGAAAGGGACCGGTACCGCCCGCAACGGGTGGTACCGGTCCCTTCGGTTTTACTCGCTTGGCTTGCGCCGTCGCGCCTAGGCCTGGGCCCGCACTTCTGCTTCCGTGCGTGCCAGGTCGGCCCGGTCCAGGTCGCGCAGGGAGGCGCCCTTCGTTTCGCGGGTGAAGATCACCGCCACGACGGTGATGGCCGACGCGACCACCAGGTACAGGGCAACCGGCAGCCAGTGCTCGAAGTCCTTCAGCAGCGTGGAAGCGATGATGGGGGCGAGCGAACCGGCGAAGATCGAGGTCACCTGGTAGCCCAGCGAGACACCGGAGTAGCGCATCCGGGTCGGGAACATCTCGGCCATGATGGCCGGCTGCCCCGCATACATCAGCCCGTGCACGGCAAGGCCCAGGAAGATCGCGGCCAGGATGATGATCGGGTTCTGCGTGTCGAACATCGGGAAGGCGACGAAGGCCCAGACCCCCGACAGCACGGCGCCGGCCATGTAGACCGGACGGCGGCCGATGTTGTCCGACAGGCGCCCGTAAAACGGGATCACGACGAAGTGGAAGGCGTGCGCCAAAATCAGCAGGCCCAGCACCGTGGTGACGTCGAAGTCGTGAACGGTCTTCAGGTACGTGATGGAGAAGGCCACCACGATGTAGTAGATGATGTTCTCCGCCACGCGCAGACCCATGGCGGTGAACACGCCGCGCGGGTACTTCTTCATCACTTCCACGACGCCGTAAGACGTGGACTTCACCTTGGCGGACTCGGCCTGGGCTTCCAGGAAGATCGGCGCCTCGGTGACCTTGGTGCGGATGTAGTAGCCGACGAGCACGATGACCGCAGAGAGCCAGAAGGCGACGCGCCAGCCCCAGGCCTGGAACTCGGCCTCGGAGAGGATGCCGGACATCACCCACAACACTACCGTGGCCAGCATGTTACCCATCGGCACACCCGCCTGCGGCCAGGACGCCCAGAAGCCGCGCTTGGCTGCCGGGCTGTGCTCGGCCACCAGGAGGACCGCGCCGCCCCATTCGCCGCCGATAGCAAAGCCCTGGACGAACCGCAGCACCACCAGCAGGCCCGGCGCCCAATACCCGATCTGGTCGAACCCTGGCAGGCAGCCCATCAGGAACGTGGCGGCACCGATCAGGATGATGCTCACCTGCAGCAGCTTCTTCCGGCCCAGCTTGTCACCGAAGTGGCCGAACACGATCCCGCCCAGCGGCCGGGCAATGAAGCCGACGGCGAACGTGACGAAGGCGGCGATGATCGCGTCCAGTTCGGTGCCAGCATTCGGGAAGAACAGGGCGCCGAACACCAGCGTGGCCGCGGTGGCATAGAGGAAGAACTCGTACCATTCCACGACCGTGCCGGCCATGGAAGCGGTGACGACCTTGCGCAGGACCGACGGCGGCGACTCGTGCGTCGCGCCGGATCCGGGTCCGGTGGGGGTAGCGTGGGCGCTCATCATTCTCCTTGCATGGCGTGCGGTTAATGCGGCGTTGGCCGCCGGGACTCCCCCCGCACGCTGTGAGTGTGGTCACAATCAGACGTAGCCGAGTATTCCCCGGTCCTGCATGTGCATCAATGACAAACTTTGCAGGCATGGTCTGCAAAGATGCAGATATGCCTCCCGCGCCTCAGTCCGCCAAGCCGGACGACCTGATCATCCTCCTCGCCGTCGCCCGCACCGGCCGGTATACCGTGGCGGCCGAGAACCTGGGCCTGAACCACACCACCGTCTCGCGCCGCATCGCCGCCGTCGAAAAGGTTCTGGGCGGCCGCGTGTTCTCCGGGGCGCCGGGCGGCTGGGAGTTGACCGACCTGGGCCGCAAGGCGGCAGCGGTCGCCGAGCGGATCGAAGAATCGCTCACGGAGCTTGGCCGCACACCGGATCAGGCGGACCGGCTGGCCGGGGTGGTGCGGATGTCGGCCACCGACGGTTTCAGCGCGTTCGTCGCCGCCCCGGCGATCGCCCGCCTGCAGCAGCGCCATCCCAGGCTCAGCGTGGAGATCGTTACCGCCGCCCGCCGGGCCACGCAACACCGGCCGGGCTTGGACTTCGAAGTCGTCGTCGGGCGGCCGCAGGTGATCCGTGCGCGATCCATCCGGCTGGGCAACTATGTCCTGGGTCTCTACGGCTCCCGTGATTATCTGGCCGAACACGGAGTACCGGACAGCGTGCGCGTGGCCATGAACCACCCGTTGGTCTATTTCGTCGACTCCATGCTGCAGGTTGACGACCTCGACGCCCCGCGCCGTTTGCTGCCGGCGATGTCCACGGCCCTGGGTTCCACCAACGTGTTCGTCCACGTCGAGGCAACCCGTGCCGGTGCCGGCCTCGGCCTGCTGCCGTGCTTCATGGCCAACCGCCATCCGGACCTGGTCCGGATCCTGCCGGGGGAACTGGAGGAGCGGCTCGGCTACTGGCTGGTGGCGCGGCCGGAGTCGCTGCGGCAACCGGCGGTGGCGGCGGTCGTCGATGCGCTCCGGCGCGAGACCCGCAGCAGGGAAGCCGAGCTGATGGGGAAGGGAACCGGCATTCGGTGAAAGGATTAATGACCGAGATGCCGGGCACTGGACCTAACTTGGGGGGATTAGGTTCTCAGCACCCGGCATCCGGCGCCGGATCGAATCCGGCTGAGCAGACATAGCGCTCCAGCCACCATCCATAGTGTCGAAGCCGTTCTTTCCATGCCTGCCTCCGGAGAGCCAGCCGCAAGCGGCTCGCTCCCGGGCCTGGTACGGCCGCTGCACGGCCGTTCTTGTCCATCTTACAAACAAATTCCGGCCGAAGTCATAACGTTCCGGGAAAGGTCCTAATTGGCCGGCCGGTCTTGCCGGATCGCCGATCCTCTGCAAAACTTCTCCACTCTCGGCCCGTCCCACAGCTGTGCCGGCATGGCACCGTGCAGCAACTCCCGGACGAGTCCGGGACCGGTTTCCAGCGGCTGGTCGCTGGCAGCGATGACCACGTTTCCGTGCCGGCGGCCCTTGAGCATCGGCGGGTCGGCGATGATCACCCGGTGCTCGAACACCTCGCCGATGGTCGCCGCCTCCTCGCGGGCACCGATCAGCCGTGGCGTGTCGCCGCAGTTCACCAGGTAGACCCCGCCGGGTGAGAGGACTCGCCGCACCGCCCGGGTGAATTCCAGCGTGGTCAGTCCGTACGGGGTCTCGCTGCCGGAGAAGACGTCGCGGACCACCAGGTCCCGGCTGTCCTCGCTCAGTGATTCGGTGACCTCCCTTGCTTCACCCACCCGGATGCGCACCAACGGCGCACGCGGGATGTCGAACCACTGGCGCACGAGGTCGGCCAGCTTCGCGTCGATCTCGACCACTACCTGGCGCGCCTCCGGGTACGCGGCCGCCAGGTAGCGGGCCAACGAGCACGCCCCGCCGCCCAGGTGCAGGGCCCGAAGCTTGGCCCCGGGTCCCCAGCGTAGGGATGCGATCAGCGCCGCCATCCAGCGCATGTATTCGAAGTCCAGCCGCAGCGGATCGCCGACCACCACGTGGGAGGACTGGACGCCGTTGATCTTGAGCAGCCAGCTGTCCGCCGAGTCGGGCTCGCGGACCAGCTCGGCTGTCCCGGAGGAAATCTCATAGCGTCCCTCGGCCGGCCCGCCGGACGCCTCCGGCTCCCGTGCCGCCTCGGCACGGGTGCTGCGCCGCGCCATCGGCTACTTGACCAGCGCCAGCGCGAAGCCGTCCCAGCCCTTGCCGCCCACGGTCTGGATCGCCGTGGCGTCCAGGCGCGGGTCGGAGCCCAGCAGCGCCAGCGCATCCCGGGTGCCGCGGATGTCGCGGTCCTCCGCGCCGGCGTCGCCGCCGTCGGTCAGCACCTTGCCCGACCGGACGACGTTGTCCACCACGATAAGGCTGCCGGGACGAGTCAGCCGCAGGGCCCACTCCACGTAGTTCCGGTTGTTTTCCTTGTCCGCGTCGATAAACACGAGGTCGAACGGCCCGACGCCCGCTTCGGCCAGCCGCGGCAGGGTATCCAGTGCCGCGCCCACCCGGATGCTGACCTTGTCCGCGAGGCCGGCTGTCTCCAGGTTCCGCTGCGCCACCTCGGCGTGCCGCGGTTCGTACTCGCAGCTGACCACTTCGCCGTCGTCCGGCAGTCCGCGGGCCAACCAGATGGTGCTGTACCCGCCCAGCGTGCCGATCTCCAGCACCTTGCGGGCACCGCGCAGCCGGGCCAGCAGCATCAGCAGCTTGCCTTGGGTTGCGCTCACCTCGATCGCCGGCAGGCCTTCTTGCGCGGCACCCTCCCTGGCTGCGACCTGGGACTGGTCCTCCCCCACCAAGGTGACGGTCAGGTAATCTTCGACGGCGGTCCACGCCGCTTCCGGATCGACATCCGGCAGGCCCGGCTGGACGGTCACTGCTGCTCCTGCTCGGCGATGGCAGCCTCCAGGCGGTCCACCTTGCCGCTGAGCTCGCCGTAGTATCCCGGACGAATGTCCGCCTTGAGCACCAGGGACACGCGCGATCCGTGACGGCCTACGGCCTCGGTGGCGCGCTTGATCACGTCCATTACCTCGTCCCACTCGCCCTCGATGGTGGTGAACATCGCGTCCGTGTGGTTCGGCAGCCCGGATTCGCGGACGATCCGGACGGCCTCGGCAACCGCGTCATGGACCGAGGCATCGTGGGGTGCGGGACCGGCGACGGGTACCCCGGAGGGTGCAACAGAGAAGGCTACAAGCATGGCTTCAGTCTTCCACAGCACCCGTGCCGGCGCACAGGTTCGGTGTCACCTGCCGCAACCACGGGGCCTTCTGCAGCACCGGACGTGACGGACTTTACATGCATTTGCATAAAAATTGCCGGGTTTCGGAGCTAGGCTGGACATGCGGGTTTCGCACCCGCACCGTTCCGCCGGTCCGTTCCACCGGTCGCCCGCGGAATGCCACCATCCGCGCCGAGCCACAGGAGACCCCATGAAAGCCTGGCAATTTACCAACACCCACGAGCCGCTTGAACTGAATGAGGTCGAGGAGCCGACCGCCGCACCCGGCGGCGTCGTCATCGACATCAAGTCGGCCGGGTTGTGCCACTCGGATGTAGGCATGCTTGAGGACGAGGGCTGGCTCTCGACGCTGGCCAAGCGCCCCATCACCCTCGGCCATGAGGTGGCCGGGGTCATCACCGAGGTCGGGGAAGGCGTCACCGACTGGAAGGTCGGCGACCGCGTGGGCTGCTGCCCCACGACTCCGGCCGGCGCTCCCGGCTACGCCTTCGACGGCGGCTTCTCCTTTAAGACTGCCATCGACCAGCAGGCTCTGGTCCGCATTCCGGACAACGTCAGCTTCGCCCAGGGTGCGGCCGGCACCGATGCCGGCATGACCAGCCACCACGCCGTCATCGCCAACGGCCAGGTCAAGGCCGGCGACAAGGTCGGCATCATCGGCTTCGGCGGCCTTGGCTCCATTGGCGCCCGCGTGGCCGTGTTGGCCGGCGCGGAGGTCTACGTCGCCGAGGTCAACGAGAAGATCTGGGACCAGGCCAAGGAGACCGGCGCCAAGGACGTGGCGAAGTCCATCGCCGAGTTCAAGGAGATCGGCCTGGACGTCGTCGTCGATTTTGCCGGCTTCGGCACAACCACCGCCGAGGCCATCGAGACGGTCCGCCGCGGCGGCCGCGTGGTCCAGGTTGGCATGGGCCGGCTGGAGTCGACCATCAGCACCAAGGCCCTGATTCTCTCCGAGGTCACCCTGGTCGGCTCGCAGGGCGGCACCCGCGACGACGTGCAGGGCGTCTACGATTACTTCGCCACCGGCAAGCTCACTCCGACCATCACCGAGATCACCTTCGAGGACATCCCCGAGGGCCTGGAGAAGCTGAAGAGGGGCGAAGTCGTCGGCCGGCTGGTCGCCAAGATCGCTGACTGACCCCTCACCGGATGATTGACGACGGCGGTGCGAACCGCCGTCGTCAACCTGCCTTAAGCCGCGGAATCCTGATGACACAGACATATGCACAGAAACTGTGTACATGCGGTCTTGGCGCAAAATCAATTCGGTTTTCTGAGACAGCTCGTGTAAATCTGCACCCGGTGCCCAAATGCATGCCAAGGCTTTCAAAGGGACCCGCAGGCGCTTGAGGAACAGCAAGCCAGTGACTTCCTCGAAATTATCAAAAAGACAGCAGACCGTGGTTGTCCCAGGCGTTCGATATGCTCATTGAGCACAAACACATACCTAGTTGGGGAACCATGAAACTCAAGCCTTGGATCGCTGTCGCCGCCGTCTTATCACTCTCGGGTTGTGCCGGGGGATCCAATCCGACGCCAACCGTCACAGTGACAGAGACAGTTACCGCTGCCCCGGCCGCAGAGGACGTCCAAGCAGGGCCCACGGATGAAGCTGACGATACCGCCTCGGCTTCCACCGATGGGATATTCGGGACGGGAGAACCGGCGTCCAACTTCGGCGTCGAGTTGATCGTCGACAAGGCATATCTGGCCAAAGACGTTCCGCTCAATAAGACCAACTACCAGCAAGGCAGCGGCTACGAGACGTACACAAATGAAAAACCAGCGAAGGGTGGGAAGTTCCTAGTCGTTGAAGCCACTGTGAAGAACATTGGAAAGAAATCGATGGATCTGACGTGTGGCTACCCTGTTGACATCAAGGCTGCTGATACCGAAGAACGGGCCTACGATACGATTCAGTCCCTCTACGAGTACAAAGGGAATCCCGAGTGCAACGCTCAACTTCAGCCCGGCTTTGAGGACGAGATGACTTACGTCTTTATGGCTCCCAAAAATGCTGAACTGACTGGATTGGTCTTTCGAGACCTCAACAACGATGACTACGGAGATTTCACTGCGATTAGGTTCGACAAGCCACTGACATAAAACGCCGCAGGGTTATCCCCAACCGGCCAGGCGGAGCAGTGCGGCCGCGGCGGCGCCGGCGATGACCACCACCAGGAACGGGGCGCGCAGCAACAGGGCGACCGCGGCGGCCAGCAGCGCCCCGACCCGGGCGTCGAACGCCAGGTGCTGGCCGGTGGAGAAGGCGTTGACGACGGTCAGCGACGCGAGCAGGCCGATGGTCATGGTGGCGGCGACCCGGGACATGCGCTGGTTCTTCATCCACCTGGCGGGCACCAGATAGCCGGCCAGCTTGGTGAGGTAGGAGATGACGCAGGCGGCCCCTATCCAGATCCACAGGCTCATAACGCCTCCCTTCCGTCCCCGCTGCCGGCCGGATCGTCGCGGCCCGCCGCCCGGCCCTCGGACCCGGCGAGCGTGTGGGACCCGTCGTGCTCGGAATACGGCTCGTCATAGGGCTCGATGTCCGGCGCCATCCCGGCGGGAATGGGTTTGTGGGTGAACCAGCCGATGGCGGCCGCGACCGCCGCCGCCACCAGGATGGGCACTCCGCTGGGCACGAACGGCACGGCCAGCAGCGTGGCCAGAGCACAGGCAACCGCAATGGCGGCCGGTTCCTTGCCTTTCAGCCTCGGCCACAGCAGAGCCAGGAACGCGGCAACGGCGGCTCCGTCCAGCCCCCACTGCCTCGGATCGCCCAACGCGTTGCCGGCCAACGCCCCCACCAGCGTGAATAGATTCCAGAGCAGGAATATACCCACGCCGGCGGTCCAGAAGCCGCGCCGCTGCTCGCCGGCGTTGTCCTGGCCGGACGCCGTGGCGGTGGATTCGTCGATGGTCACGTGGGCGGCCAGCGGCCGCCACCAGCGGGACGGGGAGACGAGCGCGTTCATCTGCATGCCATAGATGCCGTTGCGGATACCCAACAGGGCGGAAGCGGTCATCGCGGCCAGGCCGGTGCCGCCGCCGCCGATCACCCCGATGAACGCGAACTGGGAGCCGCCGCTGAACAGCAGCAGGCTCAGCGCCATGGTCTGCCAGAGGTCGAGCCCCGATGCCACCGACAATGCGCCGAACGACACCCCGTACAGCCCGGTGGCGATGGAGATGGACAGCCCCACTTTCACGGCCGGGGACTGGAGAAACTTCACCCGTCTACAGTAGCCGGGAAGGCAGCCGCCCCGCCGCCGCACCAACCGTGGATATCGCTGTGAAAACTGTGGAAACGGTCCGGGGAAACGGCTGCGGGAAGCGGCTGCGCCTACACCGCTTCCTGCGCGTGGCCGTTGATCGCGTCCGCCGCACGGATCAGCGCCAGGTGCGAGAACGCCTGCGGGAAGTTGCCGGCCATGCGTTTGTTCGCGGTGTCGTACTCCTCGGCCATCAGCCCCAGGTCGTTCGCGTAACCGACCAGCCGGTCCATCAGGTCGCGGGCGTCGCCGATGCGCCCGGAGCGGGCATACTGTTCCACCAGCCAGAAGCAACAGGCCAGGAACGGGTGCTCGCCCGGAGCCAGACCGTCCACCCCCGACTCGGTCCGGTAGCGCAGGATCAGTCCGTCCGCATCCACGAGTTCCCGCTCCAAGCGGGCGACGGTACCCAGCATCAGGTCGTCGTCGTACTTCACGAAGCCCACCTGCGGCAGCACCAGCAGCGATGCGTCCACCTCGGTAGTGTCGTAGCTCTGGGTGAAGGAGTTGATCTCCCGGTTGAAGCCGTGCTCCATGATCTCTTCGCGCAGCTTGTCCCGCAGCTGCGCCCAGTGCTCGGCTTCGCCGTCCAAGCCGTGCTCCTGCACCGCCCGCACGCCGCGGTCGAACGCCGCCCACATCATCACCCGCGAGTGGGTGAAGTACTTCCGTTCGCCCCGCATCTCCCAGATGCCCTGGTCCTTCTGGTCGAAGTGCTTCTCGATGTAGTGCAGCATGGCCTTCTGCAGCGGCCAGGAGAAGTGGTCCTCGGTGCCGCCCATGTTGCGCAGCTTCTCCAGCGCGACCATGACCTCGCCGATCACGTCCGCCTGGTACTGGCCCACCGCGCCGTTTCCCACCCGCACCGGCGCCGACCCTTCATACCCGGGAAGGTGCGGGATGATCCGTTCCTCCAGGTCGCGTTCGCCGGCCACCCCGTACATGATCTGCAGGTCTTCCGGGTCTCCGGCCACCGCGCGCAGCAGCCAGTTGCGCCACTGCAGCGCCTCGTCTTCGTAGCCGTGGGTCATCATCGATTCGAGCGTCAGCGCGGCATCGCGGAGCCAGACGTAGCGGTAGTCCCAGTTCCGTTCCCCGCCGAAGGACTCCGGCAGCGAGGTAGTCGGCGCGGCGACGATCCCGCCGGTGGTCTCGTGCGTCATGGCGCGCAGCACCAGCAGGGAACGCTTGACGATGCCGTGGTAATCCCCCTGGGGAGGGAACCGTGAGCACCAGGTCTGCCAGTAGTGCACCGTTTCCGTCAGCGCGGTGTCGACGTCGATCGCCGGCGGCACCGTCCGGTGGGACGGGAACCAGCACAATTCGAAATCAACCGTCTCGCCGGCCTTAACCGTGAATTCGCCTTCGTGCCGGCGGTTCGCGGCGCGCGGCAGGCGCTCACCGTGCAGCACCAGCGCGTCCGGGCCGGCGATGGCGACGATCGATTCCCGGCCGGTGGCTTCGTCGTGCACGCGGTTCACCCACGGCACCACGTCCCCGTAGTGGAACCGCATGATCAGTTCCTGCCGGATGGTCATTTCGCCGGAAAGGCCCTCGACGCGGCGGACAAGTGACGCCCGGCGGTCGCCCACCGGCATGAACTCCGTCACCAGTGCCTCGCCTGTTTCGCTCTTCCAGCGGGTCTGCAGCACAAACGTCGACGGAACATAAGAGCGTTCAACGACGACGGCGGACGGCGCCTCCGTTGCTTCTGCCGCCCCTGCTGCCTCTACTGCCGGCGGGGTGCCGGTGCGGACCCCTGCAGTCTCGGTTCCGGCCGGCGCCGGCTCAAGGTCGCCGCGGGGCAGGGTGTCCGTAAGGGTGGAGCGCGCGGACGTCGACTCGGCGGACGTCGGACCGCCGCTGGAAGGCACGCGTACGCCGGTGGCAGCCACGGATACGCCCGCCTCGGTTGCACCGGTGGCGGCCGGGGATGCGCCGGCTTCGGCGGTGCCGGCCGCGTCGCCAAACTGTCCGGCTTCCCCGGCCCCCAGCTGCACTCCGGCAGTCTTTTTCGCCTCGTCCGTCGCAGACCGCCCGGGGTTCTCCGGGGCCGCCGAGACTGCTTCATCTTGTTCGCGCGTCGAGACCGGCGGCTGGCTGCGCTGGACTTCCAACGGGTCGTTGCTCAGGCCGCCGTGCACACCCGTCCCCATCGCTTCCCCGCTCTGCGGATGCGCACCGTCCGGCGCCAGCAGCCAGCGGCCGTGTCCGGGGTGCCCGAGAAGCGCGCTGAAGACGCTGGGCGAGTCGAAGCGGGGAAGGCAGAGCCAGTCCATGCTCCCGGACCGGGACACCAGCGCCCCCGTATGCAGATCCGATATGAGTGCGTAGTCCTCAATTGGAGATGCCATCTCTCCACTCAATCACAACGGACCCGGTTACGGCAGCGGCTGTTCAGGCCGGTGCAGCCTGCAGCTGCCGGCGGACCGCGGCCGGCCGGTTGGTAGTGATTTCGCCGAAACCCAACTCGCGGCACAGTTCCACGTCCTGTGGATCGTCCACCGTCCAGACGCGGAACTGCGTGCCGGCGTCGAGCCAGCGCCGGACGAGCGGCAGATGCGAGCGCACGTAATCGATGCCGGGTCCGGCCCAGCCTACGCGGTGCGATTCGATCAGGCCTTCGCCTTCAGACAGTGCCCGTCGCAGCAGTACCGCCACCGCGCCGACGGTCAACTCGCCCATGAGCAGGCTGGCTTTGAGTTCTTCGGCGTCGATGTCATCCAGGAGTTGGCAGAGATACTGGCCCGGGATGTGGTCGGCCAAGTAGTTCACGGCGTCCGGGTGGAAGCTCATGAAGGACAGCTGGATGTTGTCCAGCCGGGAGGTTTCCGGGTCCCAGCCCTCCGCCATCAGGTACCTGAGCACCTCGTCCTCCAGCTCCTGCCCGTACGGGCTGGGGTGCTTGAGCTCCACGGCCAGGCCCAGCGGCCGGCCGGCGTCGCGCATAAGATCCACCAGGTCGTCCAGTGTCACCAGTTGGTCGGCGGTGCCGCCGTACTCGACCGGAATCGGCGTGCCTTTCCACGAACTGACGTCCAGTTGCAGCAGTTCGTCCAGCGTGTGATCGGACACGTTGCCGGTGCCGGTGGAGGTGCGGTCCAGCGTGAAGTCGTGGAAACAGACCAGCCGGCGGTCTTTGGTCAGGTGGAGATCGCACTCGATCCCATCGGCGCCGTCGGCGATCGCCTGCAGGTAAGCGGCCCGCGTATTCTCCGCATACTGCTCACTGGAACCACGGTGGGCGTAGATCCTCTGGTGCATGAATTCACCGTACGCGATGACCGGACATACGGACCCGCCGTAGGGTTGACTGGTGGGTGAACGAACGATGATCGTTCAGCAATTCGGTTTCGGAGGCAACATGGGCACTCAGACGGGCGGCGGCGTCGCACCTGACACGGCGGAAGGGCGGACGGTCGGCTACGCGGCGCACAACGCCCCCGAAAACCTCCCCGGTGGCGGAACGAGCCGGCTTGCCGTGCTGCCCGACAGCGTCCGTGCCGCAGGACTGCGGCGGATGAAACTGCTGGCCACGGGGTTGCTGCTGGTTCTGGCGGTGGTCTTCGTGGTGTCGTTCGCGCTGCAGGACCGCTACCCGTGGCTGAGCTATGTCCGGGCCGCGGCCGAGGGCGGAATGGTGGGTGCGCTTGCGGACTGGTTCGCCGTGACCGCACTCTTCAAACACCCGATGGGGCTGAAGATTCCGCACACCGCGATCATCCCGCGCCGCAAGGATCAGATCGGCGCCAGCCTGGGCCAGTTCGTGGAAGAGAATTTCCTGGCCGAGGACGTGGTCAAGGCCAAGATCGGGTCCCTTGGGATCACTGCCAAGGCCGGCCTCTGGCTGGAACGGCCGGAAAACACCGAACGGATTGCCCGCGAGGGCGCCACGGCCATCCGCGGAGCCTTGACGGTCCTCAATGACGAGGACGTGCAGGAACTGATTGAGTCGCTGGCCCGTAGGCATCTGATCGACCCGCAGTGGGGACCGCCGCTGGGCCGGCTGGCCGAGCACGTGCTGCGCGACGGCCACCACCTGAAGCTGGTGGATCTGCTGCTGGACCGCGCCGCCGACTGGGTACTGGACAACCAGGACACGGTGGCGCGGCTGGTGTCCGACCGCTCACCGACCTGGGTCCCGCCGTTCCTGGATTCGCTGGTCGGCGACAAGGTGCATCTGGAGTTGTACAAGTTCATCATCGCGGTGCAGGCCGACCCGGATCATCCGATGCGCCAGCAGTTGGACGGGTACCTGAACTCCCTGGCGCAGGACCTGCAGCACGATCCCGAGATGATGGCCCGGGTGGAGGCCATCAAACACAACGCCCTGGGCGACCCCGAAGTGCGCTCCCTGGCGGCGCGCACGTGGGAGACGCTGAAAACCGCCCTGCTGGAGGCGGTGGAGGACCCCCAGAGCGGGTTGAGCCTGACGTTCAAGCGGGCGGTCGGAGACTTCGGCCACCGGCTGGCCACCGATGCGGAGCTGGCGGCCAAGATCGACGGCTGGATCGAGGAGGCCGCCGGGTATCTGGTCCGCACCTATCGGTCCCAGATTGCCGCGGTCATCACCGAAACGGTGGAGCGCTGGGACGCGCAGGAGACGTCGCGGAAGATCGAACTCCAGGTTGGCAGGGACCTGCAGTTCATCCGGATCAACGGCACCGTGGTCGGCTCCCTGGCCGGGCTGGCGATCTTCACGGTGGCCACCGCCGCCTTCGGTTAGCCGCGCGGCTGGGCGCCCTGTGGAGCATCCGCTCCAGTTCGTGACTGGTGCTCCGGTTTGAACCGGAGCACCAGTCACGAAACGGAGCGCAAGGACTACGTCGGGCCTAGCCCGCCCAGAGGAAGCGGATACGTTGGCCGGGCCGGGCCTGGGCCAGCGCCGGGAGGTCGGCCGCTTCCACCACGGCCGGCACCGGATAGCCGCCGGTCACCGGATGGTCGGCCAGGAACACGGTGGGCAGGCCCGACGGCGGCACCTGCACCGCGCCGGTAACCATGCCTTCGCTGGGCAGTTCCCGGTCGACCGCACGCTGCAGCGGCCGGCCCAGTAGGCGCAGTCCGATCCGGTTGCTCTCGGGGCTGACCGCCCAATGGCCCAGCACCAGGCGCTGGCGGGCGTCGGCGGTAAACCAGTCCAGCCGCGGTCCGGGGCGGAGCCGCACGGTCGCAACACTGGCGGGCGGCAGCGGCACCGGCGTCCAACGGGAATCGACGGCGGGCCGTCGTTGGGTGGCGGGTCCTCGGCCCCCGCCGGCGAGCGCGGCGGCGGGGTTCGAGCCGGTCCGCCCGGCCGGTGGAACAGCCCCGGTCTGCACCACGTCCCCGTCCCGCAGCGGAGCCGGTCCCATGCCGGAGAGCAGATCCGTGGCCGCCGATCCCATCAAGGTCTCGGCCACGATGCCGCCGGCCACTGCCAGGTAATACCTGAGCCCGGACGCGGCGGGGGCGATCTCCAGCCGCTGGTCGGCACGGACGTGGAAGGGCCGGTAAAGATCCGGTTGGTCCTTCCGCGGCCAGCCGGGGCCCGTGGACTTCGCCGCCCCGCTTCCCGGGCCCGTCACCGAGAGTTTGCCGGAGGCCCCGGCCACCGCCACCACCGTGTCGGCGTCGAACCGCAGCACAGCGCCGCCCAGCAGCAACTCCAGCCCCGCCGCGCTGTCAGGGTTTCCGACCAGGCGGTTGGCCATGCGCAGTGCCCGGGCGTCCAGTGCGCCGGACGGGCTCAGCCCGATCGCGGCGTGCCCCGGCCGGCCGAGGTCCTGCACCAGGAGTTGCGGCCCCGCCGTGACTACGGTGATCACCGGCTACACCGCCCTGAACCGCACGCGCGTTCCCGGCGCAATCAGTGCCGGCTGCTCCCGCGCGGCGTCCCACAGCCGCTCATCGGTCCTGCCGATCAGCTGCCAGCCGCCGGGCGACGCGAAGGGGTAGATGCCGGTGAATTCGCCCGCCAAACCCACCGCCCCGGCCGGCACCCGGGTCCGCGGTTCGGCCAGCCGCGGTACCTGCAGCGGGTTCCCGGGTGCCACCAGGTAGGCGAAGCCCGGCGCGAAGCCGGTGAAAGCGGCAATCCATTCGCACTGCTGGTGGCGCCGCACGACGTCCGCCTCGCTCACGCCCAGGATCCGCGCCACCGCCGGCAGGTCCTCCCCCGAGTAGTCCACCTCGACCGTGACCTGGTCCCCGGTGGTGCGTGCGCCGCCGTCGTGCGGCGGGGTCTGTTCCAGCCAGCGGCGGACGACGGCGGCGGCCGCCGGGTCGTCGAAGGTCGCCAGGATGGTGCGGGCCGCGGGAACCAGCTCCGTCACGCCTGGCAGCGGCGCAACCGAGAGTGCGCTGTAGTGCGCCAGGACGTCGTCGAGGGTGTCGAATTCGGCGAGCAGGGCGCCCGCGCCGAAGGGCAGGATCCGCACCCTACCGTCCTGTGGTGCGGGGCCCGGACGGAGAGGGAACGGCTGCCGCGCCGGCGGCGCGGGGATCCCCGGCGGCGGGCGGGCGGTGGCCGGCAGCGTTGCCGGCCGCACCCGTGAAGGGACGCAGCGGAATTCCGGCCGCGGCCAGCCGTTCCCGGACCAGCCGTGCCATCGCCACCGCGCCCGGGGTATCGCCGTGGACGCACAGCGAATCCGCTGCCGCGGCGCGGGCGAAGTTTACGGCCCGGTCGGCGATCTCCTCCAGGTCTTCCAGCAGGGCGCCGGGCTCGCCGCGCGGAATGAGCGTTCCGTCCGCCCGGTAGCCGCGGTCCACGAAAGCCTCCCGGAACACCGGCAGTCCGGCGGCGGCCGCCAGTTCGAGCGCCGCGGATCCGGGCAGCCCGAGGAGGGGAAGCCGCGGCTCGAAGGCGCCGATGGCTTCGACCACCGCCGCGGCCTGGCTGCGGTCGTGGACTATCCGGTTATAGAGCGCGCCGTGCGGTTTCACGTAGGCCACCCGCGCCCCCGCGCGCCTGGCGATCCGGTCGAGGGCTGCCAGTTGGTCAGCGACATCGGCGGTCAGGTCGGCCGCGGCGACCTCCATGCTACGGCGGCCAAACCCGGCCCGGTCCCGGTAGGAAACGTGCGCGCCCACCGCCACCCCGTGCTCCACGGCGCGGCGGCAGGCGGCCAGCATCGTCTCGTCGTCGCCGGCGTGGTAGCCGCAGGCGATGTTCGCGCTGGTGATCAGCGGAAACATCGCGGCGTCATCGCCCATCAGCCGACCGTCGACCGATTCTCCGAGATCGCTGTTCAGGTCGATCCCCGGCCGGCCCCCCGATTCAGCTCGGACCACATCGCCGTGGCCGGCAGGTCCGGTGCCGGATACCGTCACGGCCCGGTCCCATCGTCGGGTCCGCCGGTGGAGCGGCTGCGGGCATCGCCGTCCTGGTCCCCGGACGCCTCGAGGGCCGGCGGCGCCGTCCGCCTGCGGCCGGGCAGCCTCTCCAGCATCCGGGCGGCGACCCGGCCGGGCACCGCGGGCAGCTCGCCCAGCCGGTACCGGTTGTCGGTCAGGTCCTCCACCAAGGACATCGGCAGCACCAGCGGCGGTTCCCCGAAGGCTGTCCTGGTGGCGTCGATGACGCGCCGGCCCATCACGTGGTTGCCGGCACCACCGACGGCCGCGCCGATGCCGAACGGGACCGCGCGGCCGAGCATCGCCGTCCCCTGCTTGGCCAGCAGTTTGGTCAGGAAGCGCTTCTTCAGGCTGTCCACCAGCGAGCTGACCATGCCGGAGGGCATGCTGCTGCCGACCGCGTTTCCCCAGGCCCGCGACGGGTTTCCGCCGCGCCCGCCGGCCTGCCCGGCGAACTCCTTGATCAGGGAGCTGCCCTCGTCGCCCATCAGGATGGCCATCACCATGGCCTGGGAGCGTTCGGGGTTCTCGGTATCGATGCCATGCAGTTCGGCGATGGACTGGGCGAACAGGGCGGTGGCTTCCAGGAAGCCCACGGTAGCCGCCGCGGAGAGGCCGAGTGCCGCCACCGTGCCCACGCCCGGCACGACGGCGGATGCCCCCACCGCCGCACCGCCGGTGGTCACCGCCGCCAGGTATTTCTTTTCCAACTTCGCGGCCAGCTCGGCCGGCGTCGCGTCCGGGTTCTTGCGCCGCAGCCGGTCCAAGTTGGCCAGCACCAGCGGCCGCTGGACGTCCAGCGCCTTCATGATGCCGGTCGTCACGCCGGGCTTTGGGTTGCCGTGCTTGTCGAAAGCCGCATCGGCGGCGACGCGCATGGCTGGGTTAATCTTTCGTCCTCTGGCCACAAACCCTCCTGGAGCAATCAGCACCGTGATGGTGTTCCGGCCTTAAGCGTAAGTCACGGGTTGCGGGACGTTCCCCAAAACACCAAGTATGCTGACAAAGCACCGCGTACTTCCTGTACGACGGCCGGACGCAGCGACTGCTGCGCCGGCCGCCCAACCTAAAGGAGTTGCTGGCTATGAGAATCGGATCATCAATTGCCTTGATTGCCATCGGCGCAATCCTGGCCTTCGCCGTTGCCGACGTCGTGGATTTCATCGACCTGACGCTGATCGGCTGGATCCTGATGGGTGTAGGCGTGCTCGGCCTGATCATCTCCATCATCATGGCCATGCCGCGCCGCGAGCACCGCGTGACGGAAAGCCGCCGCATCGAGGACCCGAACACGGGCGAAACCATCCGGCGGGACGAAACCCGCGGCCTCTAGGCCCACAGGCTGAGGCAGCCGCTGCACGCGGGCCTCCACGGCCCGCGTGCCGGCCCTGCCTCGACGGTCAGCGCGGTTTTTTGCTGCCCAGCGCCACGAGCGACAGGACAATGCCCGCACCGCACACCAGCGTGGCCAGGTACGCCAGGCCCACGCCGTCCTCGCCGCCCATGCCCAGCGTCAGGCTGAGCGGCAGCCAGAGCACCGCCCAGCCGAGCATTGCGAACAACGGGGCATACCGCTCGCCGCGCGCCGTCCAGCGGTAGGCAAAAACCGCGAGGACAACGACGGCGATGGCTCCGGCCAGGGCGAAGCCCGCCAACGTGCCGCCGCCCTCCGGGTCGTGCCGCGAGCCCAGCGAGAAGGCCGTCATGGTGTCGATGGCCACGACGATGACGCCCGCGGCGATGGCGAACTGCAGGATGTTGCCGGCCTGGATCAGCAACATCCGCCGCACGTCGGGCCTCATGCCGTTTTCCTCCCGTCGCTCCGCCCGCTCGGGGCGCCCTCTCCTGCCACCCTATAGAAGGCACAGGGCGATATCAGGCCCAGGGCGCCGCCCAGCGGGCGTCGCCTTCAGGACCGGCCTGCCGCATACACGGTGGCCCGGTTGGACAGGGCAGTGCCCCGGCGGAAACTTCCACCGGGGCACCGGCCGGCGCCCTCGCGGGCAGGCGTTACCAGCGGACCTTTTTCTCGGGCGGTCCCTGCCGGCCGCTGGCGTGCTTCGGCTTGTGGCTGTTGCCGATGCTGTGCCAGCCGGGCAGGTCGCCGGCGTTGGCCGCACGGCGGGAAGCCAGCCTCGCCTGTTGGTCCTCGGTCAGTTTGGCCGCGGCGGCCGGAGCGAGGTGGATGTTTGGTTCACGGGATTCGGCGGGTTGTGGTGCCCGCGGATCGATGTCAGTCATGGCTCTCCTTCGGTGTTTTCAGGAGCCTGCCGGGAACTGGTCCGCCGCACCGGTCGTCAAGACGGGACGCCACAATACCCGGAGCATCATCCGGGCGTGAGCGGGGGTGGGATCAGGGAACCACTCGCGAGGTACAGCCTCAGCAAGCCTTGTGTGGTTGTCGGCTTGACCGGTCCAAGACCTGGTTACTCGAAAATCAGAATTCCCATGGCGCACAGCCAAACAGCGCCGCAGGGCATCCGGTAGATTCAAGCAAAAGGCCGGCGAGAAGGGGGACCATGTCCGCATCACAGTTCGACCAGCGGTACGACTCGATCTACCAGCGCGGCGGCGAAACGGCCGGCACCCCGCGGACCGCGACGCTGGCGGCGCCCGCGACGGACCCGCGCGCCGACAACCCCACAGCCCAGTCAACGGGCATCGCCGAAGTCATTCCGCCCGACGCCGTCGTGACGGCGGGCCCGGCAGATGCGGCGCCGCTCCGCCGGACGGTCAATCCGTTCCTGGCGGCGATGTGGGTGCTGGGCGTGGGGCTGGCCGGGTTCGGGGTCTGGGGTTCGATTGCACCGCACTTCATCGAGTTGGACGCCATGCTCGGGCCCACCGGCGTCTACGGGCCGCCGTGGATTTTCATCTTTACGTCCGTGGCGCCCATGATCCTGATCGCCGGGCTGCTCACCGTCGTCTGCGCCTTGACCTTGCACGCCGTGGGCTGGATGCGCCGGCATCCCTGACCCCGCCGCGCAGCCGGCGGCGGAAACCCGCCCGTGCGCGCGGAGGATCCTACGCGCGCCGGATCCTATTCGGGGCTTTCGGGCCACTCGACGTGCGGCTCGTACTCCGGGTGCCGGTGCAACCAGCCCGCGACGTACTCGCAGTACGGCACGATCTTCCTCCCGCCAGCGACCACGTCGTCCAGCGCATGGCCGACCAACCTGCCGGCCAGGCCCTGGCCGGCAAAGTCATCGAACACGCGCGTGTGGGTGAACGCCACGGTCCCGCCGTGCGCCTGAATCTCGGTGTACCCGGCCAAGGATCCGGCGGCCAGCACCTCATAGCGCCTGAGGTCTTCGTTCAGCCGGAAAGAGAGGTCGTCAGCCATAGCCCGAGCCTGACACACGCGGGCGGCGGTGCAAATACACCGCCGCCCGCATCGGCTGCCGCCGGCTAGATCAGGCCGTCGGCCAGGTGGTTGGGTGTGCCGAAGCGGTGTGCGGTGATGCTGACGGCCTGCTCGTGCAGGAACGGCAGCATTTCCACCCGACCGGCTTCGGTCACGTCGTGGGCGTAGACCGCTACATCCGGGCTCCCGCCGGTGGCCACGGCAAGCGCCTTGGCGTCGCCGCCGATCATCCGGATCCGCCCGGCGCCGAGCCGTGGCACCCGGGCCAGCCAGTCGGCGTCGTCCTCCACCACCACGGCAAGGTCCAGCTCCGTGGCCACGGCCCGCAGTGCCGCGGGGAGCTCGACGGAGGTGGACACCGTGACCTGGGATCCGGCCCGTACGCCGGCGGCCAGCACGCGGACCAACTTGGCCAGCGGCTCGCGGTCGGACAGCCGGACCGTGACCGGCACGGGCAGGTAGCGGAACACGTTGCGCTCGGCGGTCAGGCCGGACACGTCCTTGGCCGCGCCGAACTCCGCGGCCCAGGCGGCCGCGTCCGAGTGCAGCGAGCGTTCCAGCCCGGCGAGCTCGTCCGCGGGCAGCGCCTGACCCGCGCGCCGGGCCGCCTCCAACAGCTTCGCGGCCGCGCCCGTGATCTCGGCGGTGGCCGTCGAAGGGGCGGTCTCCCAGTCGCCGAGGCCGATCAGGTAGTTCGGTCCGCCGGCCTTGGTTCCGGCTCCCACCGAGGACTTCTTCCAGCCGCCGAAGGGCTGGCGCCGCACGATGGCGCCGGTGATGCCCCGGTTCACGTAGAGGTTGCCGGCCTGGATGTTCTGCAGCCAGTAGTCCAGCTCGTCCCGGTCCAATGAATGCAAGCCCGAGGTGAGGCCGTACTCAATGTCGTTGGTGATGGCGACAGCCTCTTCGAGCGTTTCGGCGGTCATTACCCCGAGGATCGGGCCGAAGAACTCGGTCAGGTGGTAGCGCGAGCCGCGCTTTACCCCGGTGCGGACGCCCGGGCTCCAGAGCTTGCTGGTCTCGTCCAGCCGTTCGGGCCGGATGAGCCAGCTCTCGCCGGCGCCCAGCGTGGTCAGCCCGTCCAGCAGCTTGCCGTCGGCCGGGGCGATGACCGGGCCCATCTGGGTGGCCGGATCCTGCGGATAGCCCACCTTCATCGAGGTGACCGCGTCCACCAACTGGTTGCGGAAGCGCGGCGACGTGGCGGCGGATCCCACCAGGATCACCAGCGAGGCCGCGGAGCACTTCTGCCCGGCATGGCCGAACGCGGAGTAGGCGACGTCCCTGGCGGCCAGGTCGAAGTCGGCGCTGGGCGTGACGATGATGGCGTTCTTGCCGGAGGTCTCGGCCAGCAGCGGCAGGTCCGGGCGGAAGGAGCGGAAAAGCTCAGCGGTCTCGTAGGCGCCGGTGAGGATCACGCGGTCCACCTCCGGGTGCGAGATCAGCTGCCGGCCCAGTTCGCGCTCGCCCAGCTGCACCAGCTGCAGCACATCGCGCGGCACCCCGGCTTCGTCAAACGCCTCCCACAGCGCTTCCACCATCACGGCACCGGTCCGCGCCGCCTGCTTGGCAGGCTTGATCACGACGGCGGAGCCCGCGGCCAGCGCCGCAAGGGCGCCTCCGGCGGGGATCGCCGTCGGGAAGTTCCACGGCGGGGTGACCACGGTCAGCCTGGACGGAACGAATTCGGCGCCGTCCACCGTGTCCAGCATGCGCGCCAGCTCGGCGTAGAAGTGCGCGAAGTCGGCGGCCTCGGACACCTCCGGGTCGCCCTGGTCAAGGGTCTTGCCGGCCTCGGCGGCCATGACCTCCAACAGCCGGGCGCGGTGGGCATTCAGTTTGTCGCCGGCCTTGTGCAGCACTTCGGCTCGTTCGGCGCCGCTCATCGCGCCCCAGCTCTTGGACTGCTCGACGGCCGTGGCGATCACCTGCTCCAGCTGCGCCTCATCCTTGACCTCGGCGCCGGCAACGGTATCGATGCCAAGCTTTGAACCGGGGACGCGGGACAGGATCTCCCGGCCCCAGGCCAGGTTGGCGGGCAGGGACGGATCGGTGTCCGGGATGTTGTCGAAGGAATCGACGGGCCGGGCCGGTTCGGGCTTGGTGCGGTCCTGCTGCCGGTTCGGTTCCGGGACGTCGTCGTCGAGGTTCTCGAGCGAGGCGAGGAAGCGCTGCTTCTCGCGCTCGAAGAGGTGCTCGTTCTTGCTCAGCTCGAAGACTGCGGACATGAAGTTCTCGCTGCTGGCACCCTCTTCGAGCCGGCGGATCAGGTAGGCGATGGCCACGTCGAACTCGCCCGGGTGGACCACCGGAGTGTAGAGCAGCAGCGACCCGACGTCCTTCTTCACCGCCTCGGCCTGGCCCTGCGCCATGCCCAGCAGCATCTCGAAGTCGATGGCACCCGCGAGGTGTCCGATGCCGCGCTGCTTGGCCAGCAACCAGGCGAACGCGACGTCGAATAGGTTGTGCCCGGCGACGCCGATCCGCACGTTGCCGATCCGGTCCGGGTGCAGGGCGTAGTTGATCACGCGCTTGTAGTTGGTGTCCGAGTCCTGCTTGGTTCCCCAGGTGGCCAGCGGCCAGCCGTGCAGCGACGCCTCCACCTGTTCCATGGGCAGGTTGGCTCCCTTGACCACGCGCACCTTGATCGCGGCGCCGCCGCGGGCACGGCGGGCCGCGGCCCACTCCTGCAGCCGGATCATGGCCTTCAGTGCGTCCGGCAGATAGGCCTGCAGCACAATGCCGGCCTCCAGCTGTTCGAACTCCGGCTTGTCCAGGATCCTGGTGAAGACCGCCATGGTCATCTCCAGGTCCTTGTACTCCTCCATGTCCAGGTTGATGAACTTGGGCTTCGGGGAGTTGGCCGCCTGCCGGTACAGCGGAGTCAGGCTGTCGACGACGTGCTCCACCGCCTCGTCGAAGGCCCAGTGCGAGTGCGGGGCCACGGTAGAGGAGACCTTGATGGAAACGTAGTCGACGTCGTCGCGGGCCAGCAGGCGTTTGGTGCCTTCGAGCCGGCGTTCCGCCTCGCGGCTCCCCAGGACGGCCTCGCCCAGCAGGTTGATGTTCAGCCGAACGTCTTCCCGGCGGATCCTGGCGATGGCCGGGCCCAGCTTGGCATCCGTCGCGTCCACGATCAGGTGGCCCACCATTTCGCGCAGCACCCGCCGGGCCGCCGGAATGACCACGTGCGGGAGGACCGGGGCCATGGTGCCTCCCACGCGCACCGCGGCCCGCATGTACCAGGGCAGGAAGGCCGGAACCTTCGGTGCCAGTGCGGCCAGGTTGCGGGCGGCAACGCGCAGGTCCTCGGGGCGGATCACGCCGTCGACGAATCCAACGGTGAAATCCAGCCCGTTCGGATCATTCAGGACGCCGGCCAGCTGGCGGGCGGAGGCGTCGGCGGGGACTTTCTCGGCCTCGGTCAGCCAGTGGCGGACCAGTTTGATGGAGTCGGCGGCGAGGTCGGCCATCTGCTCATCGGGCAGGTTAGTGGTCTGCACCGGAGCCTGCTTCAGGGCATCGTTCACGGCAGTATCTGTCCCTTCAACGAAATTGCAATGTTCCCTCAGACCAGTATGGAACTAGACTTCGTGAAGCAAAAGCGATCTTTTCCGACCGATAATCATCGGTTTTGCTGATGAATGGAGATGCCGTGCTGGATGTCCGGAGACTGCGCTTGCTGCGCGAGGTCAAAGTCCGCGGCACCTTGGCGGAGGCGGCCGCCGCGCTGAGCCTGAGCCCGTCATCCGTTTCCCAGCAGCTGGCCTTGCTGGAAAAGGAGGCCGGGGTGGCGCTGCTGCGAAAGGCCGGACGCCGGGTGCAGCTCACGCCGCAGGCCGAGATCCTCGTGGTGCACACCGAGTCGCTGCTGTCCACCCTCGAGCAGGCCGAAACGGACTTGGCGGCGTCGCTGACCGCGGTGACCGGAACCGTCCGGCTGGCGGCGTTCCAATCGGCGGCGCTGGCGCTGCTGCCGGAGGCCCTCACAGCCATGCGGCAGCGGCACCCGGACGTGCGGATCGAGATGGTCCAGCGTGAACCCGAGACGGCGCTGTACGAGACCTGGGCGCGCGACTTCGACCTGGTCATCGCCGAGCAGTACCCCGGCCACGCGGCGCCGCACCATCCGGAGCTGGACCGCCAGAAACTGACCAGCGACGCCATCCGGCTCGCGGTACCGCCCGCCGCCGTGGCCGGAACCGCCGTCACCTCGGTCGACGACGCCCGGAGGCTGCCGTGGGTGATGGAGCCGCATGGCGCAGCTTCCCGGCATTGGGCAGAACAGGCGTGCCGCCAGGCCGGATTCGAGCCGGATGTGCGGTATGAAACGGCCGACCTGCAGGCGCAGATCCGGCTGATTGAATCCGGCAACGCGGTGGCGTTCATGCCGGACCTGGTCTGGACCGGCCGGGACACCACCTGCCTGCTGCTGGACCTGCCGGGCCTGCCGCGGCGCACGGTCTTCACCTCGGTCCGCCGCGGCTCTGCCAACCGACCGGCCATCCTGGCGTTCCGGGCAGTCCTGGAGGCAACGGCCCGGGAGATCGCGGCCTGAGGTCCGGGCCGCCCCGGCGCCTCCCCTAGGCCACGCCCTACGCCGCGGGCTGTTTGCGCTGGTCCAAGCTGAGGTTCCCATGCACCGTGGCGTAGGCGCGCAGGCCTGCGGCAATGAGCGGCAACCCCTGCTCCGGTGCCAGGATCCTGCGGGCCGGACCGTCCATGCCGTCCAACCGGAGCTGCACGAACAGGTCCACCAGCACCGGGCCCAGCCCTGCCAGTTCACTCCGGGGCAGTACGGCACGGTAGCCGCCGCCGTCGTCCCTGACGTCAAAGCCGAGCTCGGCGTCTGTCCCGCGGGCGCGTGCCACGAGCCGGACCGATTCGTACTCCGCCGCCGGTTCGAACACCAACCCGAACGACACGGACTCCCCGTCGAGCCGGGGCTGCAGGGCCCGCGGCGTCGGTTTCAGCGCTTCCTCGGTGGTGGCCAGCTTGAGCAGGCCTTCCACATCCCGTGCCCGGACCAGCTGCGAGCGCTGCCGGTAAGGAAATGACAGCTGCTCCTCCAGCCGTTCCGGAATGTGTTGGTCCACGAAGGCGGCATGGGCCGCCACCCACCGCTGCCGCGTGCCCGGCGCCATCGACCGGTAGCGGTCGGGCACGTAGAAGCGAAGGAGTTTGCGCCGGTACAGGTCCAGCACCAGCAGCTCGGCCTGTTCTGGGTCCGGATGGTTCTCCCTGATGATCCGCGCGATTTCGGCGACGGATCCGGTGTACCCCTCAGGGATGGCGCGCTCGGAGCTGATGTTGGTTCCGTCGTCGCGGGTGCGGATGAAGTAATAGTCGTAGTCGGCCGCGATCGCGTTCCTCCGGGAGGCCAGATAGCAGCGGGTGAGCATCATGCCGTCTTCCAGCCGGACTTTGCCCTCCGGGAAGCGGATGCCGTGTGTGTCCAGCAGCTCACGCCGGATCAGCTTTTGCGGTGAGAGCGTGCCCAGGATCTTGCGCACGGGAACGTCCGGCACGGTCTCGGTGAACAGCGAAGACTGCACGCGCCGGCCGCCGATTCCGACCATCCGCGGGGCCAGCACATCGACCTGGTGCTTGTCGGCAAAGTCAACCATCCGGCGCAGTGCTTCGGGCCCCAGCCTGTCGTCCGCATCGCAGAAGAAGACGTAATCGGAACTGCTGGCGGCGATCCCTACGTTGCGGGGCTTCCCCGGCCAGCCGCTGTTCTGTTGGTGGATGACCCGCCAGTTCGGATGCCGCGCGGCGTACTCGTCCAGCAGCTTGCCTCCGCCGTCGGTGGAGCCGTCGTCCACGGCGATCACCTCGAAGAGCGCCGGGTCCAGGTCCTGTGCAACCAGCGATTCCAGCAGCTCCGTCAGGTAGGGCAACGCGTTGAATACCGGGATCACCACGGCCACCCGCGCGGTCTGCGCACTGGCCGTCGGCCCGGAGTCACTCTCGCGCACGCGAAACTGGCCCGCGCGCGCGGCAATCCGTTTCAGCTTGCGCCGTGCGCCTGCCAGTTTGTCCTTGATGGCCACGCGGTCCCCTTCGATCGGTAGCAGTTAATGCATTCTGCCACTGTGATCGAGCTGAATGACGGTGAGTAGCGGAATCGTGACGGGGTGGACAGCGGGGTAAGTACTGCTCTCAGCTGTAGAGCGGCAAGAGCGCGGCCTGCTGTCCGCAGATTAAGAGGACGCACAGGACAGCCATCGCAACGGCCGATTTGTTCCAACTGGTGACGACTGCGGGTCCCGGTGGCGGTTCGGAATTCAGGAGGCTGGACCTGGATCTTGTCCACACGCGGACGAGCGGATGCTGCTCCAGCCCCTGCCGTTGGCCCAAAGAGGTAGTTCGGTCCCATGGGGTTATCGTGGCCGGTCCCACTGACGCACTGTGCTGGTTGCCGGCGGCCCGCGCATTTTGAGGAAAGGGTGCACCCCAGCTTGTGTAGGTCTTGGCCCCGGTCCTGATCCTCACGGCACTGCGTACGCTGACGTCATCAACGACGGCAAAGGGAATGGCGTGGGACCGAAAGCTGTTGGTGATGAGAACGGAGTCGTCATCATAGGCAAGGCGTGGATTCCACAGGAAAATGTGGGCAAACGAAGCTGCCAGCAAAGGCCACACTATCCATCGCAGGAGGGATTCTTCCTGCGCCTGGGCGAACAGCAACACGAGCGCCGCCGCAGCGGAGACCCAGATCAGGATTGCTGTCCACATGGCCGACTTTTCCTTGAGCACGCTCCGCTTTGGCTCGGTCCGTGAGTTTGTTGCCATCCGGTATGCCCCGTCCCCTTTGACTGCTGCCGTTACTGCATTCTGCCATCCCTCTCGCCGATGCATGCACGCCGCCGCGGATCACGGGCGTTGCCCATGGACTTGTACAAAACCGGGCGGGTAATTCCCGTCTCTAACGGATTCACCTGCGGCCGGCATGTAGAACTCCTATACCGCTTCCTCCCGCATCCCCCACGGGGAACCGTAGCCCTCGGGTGCGGGCGCCGACATCAGGTCCAGGAAGGGTTTGGCGTCGAACGCCTCCGGGCCCAGGACGCCGGCTCCGCTCCAGAGGCCCGAGGCCAGGAGTTCCAGGGCGATGATCGGGTTCAGCGCCGTCTGCCACACCACGCACTGGCTGCCGTATTCGGCCATGGTGTCGGCGTTGTCGGCGACATGGTAGAGGTAGGTCCGCCGCGGGGCGCCGTCCTGGTCCTTGCCTGTCACCAGGACGCCTGCGCATGTCTTGCCGGTGATCCTGGGCCCGAGCGTGGCCGGATCCGGCAGGCAGGCGGCCACGACGTCCCGCGGGCTCACGGATGTTCCCTTGACGTTGACCGGCGTGGTGGAATCGAGGCCCAGCTTGTGCAGGACCTTGAGCACCTCGATGAATTCATCGCCCAGCCCGTACTTGAAATTGACCTTGCCGGCATCCAGCCACCGGGGCATCAGCAGGACTTCCTCGTGTTCCACGTTGACGCACTCCACGGGGCCGATGCCTTCGGGAAAATCGAAGACTTCGGGGTCGCTGAAGGGCTCTGTGGTGCTCCAACCGGTCTCGGCGGAATAGGTCACCGGCGGGTTGAGGCATTCCTCGATGGTGGTCCAAATGGAGAAGGAAGGCGCGAAATCGTATCCCTCGACCTTCAGGTTGGCGCCGTCGCGGACGCCGATCTCGTCGATGACGGAGAACAGGTAGTCCTGGGCGTACCGGGCCAGGACGTCGGAGAGTCCCGGTTCCACGCCTATCCCGACAAGAGCCAGCCGTCCGGCTTCCTCCCACTCAGCGGCCCGCTCGAACTGCAGGTCTCCGAGCTTGATGCCGGTGAGCTCATAGGGTCGTTCCGGGTGCGGCGTGGACAGTGACATGGCCATGTCCAGATAGGTGGCTCCGGCGTCCGCGGCACCCTCGAAGACCGGCATGACGAAACGGGGGTCAACGGCGTTGAGCACGTGGGTGATGCCGTGGTCCCTGATGGCACCGGCAACGGCCTCCCTGCTTGACGCGTCCAGGGCAATCGCGCTGAACCGTCCGCGCCGGCCCTCCGGCAGTGCCTCGACTACGGCTCGGGCGCGTGCCGGGTCGTAGTCCGCCAGGACGAAGGCCTCAAAGAATTCCCGCCGGGCGGCAATGCCTGCGGCGGCGCCGCCCACTCCGCCTGCTCCAATACACAGAATCCGCATCATGCTCCCTTGGGGTTGTCTTGGCTGTTGCTGCCGGCAGGCTCGGGACTCAGGCGGAACCAGCTGTTCGCCGTCACGTCGGTGGGCGCGCCCGGTGACGCGAGCAGGGTGCCGGCCGCCGGGTCAATGCCCACGGTTGCCAGGGTCGCCCAGCGGGAGCCCAGGCCGGCACCCGGGGTCGGCACGCAGCACAGTTCGGCCCCGTCACCGGGAACCGAGCACAGGTAGGGCACGAGATCCTGCGGCTGACGGGGCTGGAACGCAGCGCTGACCCGCCTGTCCAGCAAGTCGATCCGCTGCTGGGAGTCCGGCTGGTACAGCTCGGTCTTCTCCCCCTTCGCCAGCCTTGGGGCCAGGAAATGGTTGGTGTGCAGCAGGTGACCGCCGGTCGGCTTGATCACCTCGGCCCCCTCGGGGCTGAGCTCCACGATTGCTGCGCCGGCCCTGGTGACCACGGTGATGGCGCTGGAAGTCTTGACCGGTGCGTCGAGGAGTATGTCCACGGCCTCGTCCAGCGAAGCTGCCGCGTGCAGTACCTGCGCGGCTGCGATGTGGACGGGCACCGCCCCCGGACTGTCCTGCCTGTGACCCAGCACGTTCAGGTGCACGCCGACGCCGGCGTCGTTCAGGCCGATCTTGGCGAGGATTCCGTACTCCGTCAGTCCCACGAACCGGCCCTGGCTGGTTTCAACCGACTGCAGGTGCCAGGCGGCGGCGAGTTCTTCATGCCAGTCCCAGGTCTGCAAGGAGAAAGGCCGGGCTCCGGCGCTGACGACGGTAGAACACTCCCCCGGCCGGGCCCGTTCCGAGAGGGACAGGATTTCGGTCCGGGCATTAAGGGCGCTGACCTTCCAGACGGGCAGGCCCGCTCCCTCCGCGGTGCCGCGGATCTCGGCCGCCAGGTGCGTCGCCCAGGCTTCAATGGCGGCCAGGCTGCGGGTAGCTTCCCGCTCCACGACGGTTTCGCTGATGCCGTGGGCCTCGAACAGTTGGCGGTAAACGTCCCAGCAGCCGGCGATACCGCTGCGTCCTTCGGTGCCGCGCTGCACGCCCAGCTGGCGGGGGTCCCCGCCTCGAAGCGTCAGCACCTGCGGGATCGTGCCTGCGGGGTCAGTCAATGTCGTGCTCCTCATCCAATGTCTCGCTGTCGCGGCGCCGCGGCTTCCAGCCGGGCCGCGGCGCGCTGTCGATCAACCGTCGGGTGTACGGGTGTGCCGGGCTGTCGAGGATCTGGTCGGCAGTGCCGGCTTCGACGATGACCCCGCGGCGCATCACCACGATGGAGTGGGCTATCTGGCGCGCCACCGCCAGATCATGCGTGATGAAGAGATAGGTCAGCTGTTTTTCCCGCCGCAGCTGTTCGAGCATCCGCAGGATTTGCGCCTGGACGGTGACGTCCAGCGCGGAGACGGCCTCGTCGAGCACGATGACCCCCGGCGATGCCGCCAGCGCCCGCGCTATGGCCACGCGCTGCTTCTGCCCGCCGGAGAGTTCGTCCGGGAGCGCGGACATGTGGGTTTCGGTCAGTCCGACTTCCCGGAACAACTCGAGGCAGCGCCTGCGTCGTGCTGCCGGGTCCAGGGAGGTGTGGGCCTTCAACACCTCGGCAACCGCCTCGGAGACCGGTAGCCGGCGGTTCAACGACCCCTGCGGGTCTTGGAAGACCATTTGGACGTCCTTTGACCGTTCCCGCCGGATTCGGCGGCTGGTCCGCGGGTTGACCGGTTTGCCGTTGAGGAAGACGGACCCGCTGTCCGGGGTTTCCAGCCCCACGAGCATCCTGGCCAACGTGCTCTTTCCCGAACCCGATTCCCCCACCACGGCCAGGCAGTGTCCGCGCTCGATGGCCAGGGACGCGTCTTTGACGGCGTGGACGTGCGTGCGGTTACGGCCGGAACCGACGGTGAACTTCTTGTTCAGGTTGCTTATGACGACGGCGGGGGCGGTGGGCTGCGTCTGCGCGCCGGTCATTGCTTCACCTCTCGGGATGGCTCGCGGCTTGGTGGACTAGGCAGGCTTGTCCCGGCGCGAGGTGCGGCCTGGGTTTGGGGGTCGTCGCCTAACCCGGCGTCGATGCGGTGATCCAGGCTGGGCTTGGCCGCGACCAGCTTCCGGGTGTATTCGTGTTCCGGCCGGTTCAGCACCCGGTCCGCGGGGCCGGATTCGACGATCCGGCCGCCCGACATGACGGCGATACGGTCGCACGCCGCCGCGGCCAGGTCCAGATCGTGGGTCACGAAGATCATCGCCATGCCTGCCTCGGTCCGCGCCTCGTCCAGGATGGCCATGACGTCGGACTGCGTCGTGACATCGAGCGCCGTGGTCGGTTCGTCCGCCAGCAGCAGCTCGGTGCCCCTGGCCACCGCGCCGGCAATGACGACCCGCTGGAGCATGCCGCCGGAAAGCTGGTGCGGGTAGGAACGCAGGCAGCGGGCGACGTTGTGGATGCCCACCTGCTCGAGCACTTCCCCGGAAAGCCGCAGGGCTTCCTGGGCGGTCGCTGCAGGCCGGGCGGCTTGGATGCCTTCCACCAGGAATTTGCTGACCGGCAGCACCGGATTCAGGGCGGCCTGCGGATTCTGGGAGATCATCGAGACGGCACCGGCCCGGAAGGCGCGGAGCCGCTCGCCGGAGTACGCCAGCGTGTCCTCCCCCTTGTAGAGGACCCTGCCGGCAAGGTCCGTCCGCGGCGGCAGGGTCTGGAGGATCGTCCGCATGGTCATAGATTTTCCGGAGCCGGATTCCCCCACCAGGCCGACGGACTCGCCCTTCTCCACCACGATGTTGATATCGGACAGCAGCGTCGTCCGGCGGTGCTCCGGCCCGATCTTCACGGTGACGTTCGACATTTCGAGCATTAGATCCTCCCTGCTGCCCGGCGCCCGCCGAGCTTTTCACCCAGGAATCCCAGCGCGGCAACGGTCAGCACAATGAGCAGGCCTGCGTAGAGGCTCTCTTGCGGGTAGCCAGCCAGAAGCGAGGACTGGCCGGAGGAAACCATGAGGCCCCAGTCGGCGTCGGGCGGTTGCACACCAAAGCCGAGGTAGGACAGGGCGGCGAGGTCGATCATGCCGTACCCGAAGTTGATGCTCATTCCCGTCATGACCTGCTGTTTCACGTTCGGCAGCAGGTGCCGCACGGTGATGGAAAACCCGGAAATACCCTGCAGCTCCGCCGATTTCACATACGGCAGATTCCGCTCGCGCAGGGCCACGCTGCGGATCACCCGGGCGGTATACGGGGTGAATCCGATCGCCAGGGCAATCACGGCGGTCTCCACTCTCGCGCCGAACACCGCCACCGCCAGCACGGCCAGCAGCAGGTTTGGAAACGCAAACAGGAAATCCAGGACCCTGCTGATGAGGTTGTCCACCCAGCCGCCGAACCAGACGGCGACCAGGGCAAGGGTGCCGCCCATCACGGCGGTGAGCAAGGCGACGGCGAGGGCGGCGAGAATGCTGGAGCGGGCGCCGGTGGCGAGCCGGGAGAACAGATCCCGTCCGGCTTGGTCCGTTCCGAGCCAATGCTCGGCCCCGGGAGGAAGATAGCGCTCCACGACGTTGCCGGCTGTCGGATCGAACGGTGTGAGGGCCGGCCCGATCAGGGCGAACAGTCCAATCAGCACCACCCAGCCCAGGCAGATGGCCGTCAGGGCATCCGGCTTCGACCGGGTCTTCCGTGACGGGCTCCGCTTCAGTGCCCCGGGGCGTCCGGTTTCTTCCAGCGTGCTCATGACGCCGCCCCCAAACGCACCCTCGGATCGATCACGACATAGAGCAAGTCGACGGCCAGGTTGATGAGGCCGAAGGCAACGACCATGATCAACGACACTGCCTGCACCACCGCGAAGTCCTTCTGCTGCACGGCCGCCACCAGCAGTGCGCCGATGCCGTCGAGTGTGAACGCGTACTCGACCACGAAGGCGCCGGCCAGCAAGGCGGCGACGTGGACGCCGGAAACCGTGGATACGGGAAGCATCGAATTGCGCAGGACGTGGCGCCGTATGACGATCCGTTCCAGCACTCCCCGGGACCGCGCCGTCTGGGCGTGCTCGGACTCGCGCTCTTCCTTAACCGCGGTGCGGGTAATGCGCGCGACCACCGCCAGCGAGGGCAGCGCCAGCGCCAACGCCGGCAGGGTCAGGTGATGGAGCCTGCCGGCCAGGCCCTCGCCGGAGCCGAAGACCGGGAACCAGCCGAGCATGACCCCGAAAACACTCATCAGCAGCAGGGCCGCGAAGAATGTCGGTACGGCAAAGCCGAGATTCGAGCCGAAAAGCACCACGTTCTCCAGCCAGCCCGGCCGAAGTCCGGCCAGGCAACCGAGTCCGATGCCGCCGATCACGATGATCAGCGCGGCGTAGAGGGTGAGGGACAGTGTGGTGGGCAAACGGCCCGCGATGAGATCGGCGACTTCCTGGCGGTTGGCCAGCGACTGGCCGAAGTCTCCCTGGACGACACCCCACAGCCAGTTGAAGTAGCGGACCAGAAACGGGTCGTCCAGGGAGTACTGGGCCCTGATGGATGCCAGTACCTCCGGCGTCACGGTCCGGCCTTGCACCAGGAACTGCTCGGGGCTTCCTGGTGCAAGGTACAGTCCGCCAAAGACCGCAAAGCTGGAGGCCAACAGGATTGTTCCCAGTGCCACGAGCCTTTTGACGATATAGATCATGACGGCTTTTTCGTTACTCCGCGGCGCCCAGGTCTGCACCCCAGGGGTAGTACAGGTAGACGAAGGACGCCGGTACGCCCGTCACCCGCTCATTCAGGAAGAGCCGTCCTGCCGGATCGACGATGGGCAGCCAGGGCAGGTCGGCCATGGCCAACGCCTCGATTTCGGCGACCTTCGCGGCACGCTCCGTGTCGTCGGTCAGAACCTCCGCCTCGGCGATGAGTTTCTCAATCTCCGGGTTGCTGTAGTCGGAGAAGTTCTGCGACCCGCCTTCCTTCACGATGGTGCGCAGGAACACCAGGGGATCCGGAACGTCCATGTAATTGGTGGTGACGAAGGCGCCGTGCCCGGCACGGGCCTCGGGATCTGAGAAGAAGGCGCCGAATTGTGCGCTCGGCACGCCCTGGGGCTTGACCGTCAGCCCGATTTCCTGGCCGGCACGCGCCAATTCGGAAATGATGTCCGCGTAGAAGGACCGTTCGCTCGGGTACACGATGGTGATCGGCTCGCTCAGGTCAGCTTCTGCCTCCGCGAGGATTTTCTTGGCCTCCTCGACGTTCGCTTCAACCGGCGGCAGTTTTTCGCGCGCTGCGCTGAAGACGTCGTCGCCGTAAGACCAGCCGCCGTCGGGAATCAGGGACCGGGACGGCATGGCCGTGCCCTCGTACACCGTCTCCGCCAACGCCGATGTGTTCGCGGCGGTCCACAGTGCCTTCCGCACAGCAGGATCGCCCAGCGGGCCGTCGCCTGTGGCGATGATGGCCGAGAGCTGTAGGGACTTGCCGAGAATCAGCTCGCCGTTGGTCGCCGACTGAAGTTGCGGTACCGCGCTGAGCGGGACGTCGTAGGACCCGTCCACTGCTCCGGAGGCGAGCGCGTTGGTGATGGCCGCGGGGTCCACGATGAACTGGATGTCGAGGTTCTGCACCTTGGGCATGCGGTCGCTGTTCCAGTAAGCATCGTTCTTGGCCAGGGAGATGCTCTGGCCGCTGTCCCACTGGTCAACCGAGAAGGGCCCCGTACACATCACGCCCTCCTGCGGGGTGCCGTACGCTTCGCCTGCCTCTTTGCGCTGTGCCTCCTGAACGATGACGCCCAGCGGAGTGGCCATGTAGGAGTTGAACGTGACGTCCGGAGAGCTCAGGCTTACGGTCACTTCGTACTCGCCCGTGGCCTTGATCGATTCGACGTTGCCGCTGACCGCGTCGCTGGCCCAGTAGCTGCCCTCGTCAGGGTCCAGGTGCCGGTTCAGGCTGAAGACCACGTCCTGGGCGGTCATCGGCGTGCCGTCCCAGAAGGTCACGTCATCCCGCAGCTTGTAGATGTACGTCTTGCCGTCGACGTTCTCGAATGATTCGGCAAGGTTGGGTGCGATCGTGTAGTCCGGTTCCATCACCATCAGGCCTTCGCACAGGTTGGCCACGACGGTGTTTTCCGGGTAGTTGAAGGCCTTGATCGGATCCAGTGACGCCGGTTCGCCGAACGGCAGGTTCCAGGTGACGGTATCCAGTTCACCCGCCGCCGGTTCGGTGGTGGTCTGCAGTTCCCCCAGGCCGCTGCCTGCCTCCGCATCCGGCGCGGCCGCTTTGCCGCCGCCGTTGCTGCACGCGGTCAGCAGCATCGCGAGGGCCACCGACGTGGCCAGCGTGACTTTCTTCATCCTGCAATCCCCTTTGCTTCACAGTGTGTGGTTCCGATGGGACGCTTGCTCTGCGTATTCCAGTAAGCTACGGGGATAAAACCTTTTATATAACGTTTTAGCTGTTCTGTTATGCAACCGTTATGACTTCAATCACGGAGGGCGGACATGCGCCAGCGAGTCACCATCCACGATGTGGCCCGGGAAGCCGGCGTGTCCATCACCGCCGTCTCACACAGCCTGAACAACAAGGGCACGCTGTCGGCCGAAACCCGCGAGCGCGTGCGGCAGACGGCCGAAAGGCTGGGGTACCAGCCCGATCCTATGGCGCGGGGACTGCGCAACAGCCCGATCGGGGTCATTGGACTCATGCTCCGGCCGCTGGATTCGCTCGGAACGTATCGCCCGCACGGCGTGGACTACTTCACCAGGCTCTCCGGGGCCGTTGCCGTGGAGTGCCTGGAGCGCGGGCTGAGCGTCATGCTCGTCCGGGACCTGACGCGGTTGCCGCGCTCCCCGCTCGCCTTGTCGCTGGATGGCTACATCATTGACGATCCGCTCGAGGAGGATCCGGTCATCGACCTGTTAATGGGGCTGGCCGCTCCTTTCGTCACCATTGGACGCGATCCTGCACGGCCCGACTTTCTCGATTGGGTCGGTTCCCACGACTCGGAAGAGACGGAGGCAGTGCTATCCAGGTTCCACCGATCCGGGGCACGCTCCATCTGCCTCATCACCGGCATGGACCGCAACGCCTGGAACCTCGACTCCACGGCGGCCTACCGCAGCTGGGCAGCGCGTCACGGGATGAAGCCACGCATCGCCATCCGGCCGGAGTCCGACGGCGTCGACGGCGGCAGGGCAGCCATGCAGGAACTGCTGGACGCCGGCGGGGAAATGCCGGACGCTGTCTACTGCCTGACCGGGCGGCACGCGCGCGGCGCCCTGGAGGAACTGACGGCCCGGGGCATCGCCGTGCCCGGGCAGGTCCAGCTGATCGCCGGTTCGGATTCAGAACAGTCGCGCAACAGCAGCCCCGCGATCAGCGCCATCGATCTGGAACCGGAGCTCATCGCGGCGGCCGCGGTCAGCCATCTGTCCCGGAAAATGCTCGGGGAGTCCGGTATCCCGGCGAAGCTTTCCGCCAGGCTGATCCTGCGCGAGAGCACACTCGATTCCGGCAGCGACCGGACGTGACGATGGCCCCCCTTCCGCAGGATTCCTGCCGAAGGCGGGCCACCGCCGTCGTCGTTGTCTGCCGTCAATCCCGTGACGGCATTCCGGTGCTACCGGCGGCCGGGGCTTCCCGGGCGCGGATGAACTCCGGGCGCGGGTAGTTGGCCGCAAAGGCTCCGAGACCCGGTTAACAAGGTTGCCGGCCGGGCCTCTGCTGTCGGAGTTAGCTTGCCGGCTCGGCCTCGATGAGCGGGTAGACGCCGTTCTCGTCGTGGACTTCCCGGCCGGTGACGGGCGGGTTGAACACGCAGGCCATGCGCAGTTCGGTGGTGGCGCGGACCGTGTGCTTCTCGTGCCCGTCCAGCAGGTACATGGTTCCGTCGCGCAGGTCGTGGACTTCGCCGGTGACCTCGTTGGTCAGCGTGCCCTCGCCCTGGACGCAGTAGACGGCCTCGATGTGGTTGGCGTAGTGGAACGTGGAGGTGGTGCCCGCGTAGATCACCGTGTCGTGGAAGGAAAAGCCCACGCCCTCTCCCGCCAGCACCATGCGCCGGCTCCGCCAGGTCTCGGACTTAACGTCGCGGTCGGTGTCGTTCAGGTCGTTCAGGTTGGTAACAAGCATCGGTACTCCTTGGATGGGTCGTCAGGAAGTTTCGTTAAGGGCGCGCGGCGGGACGGCTCGGCCACACGCCGAGTGGGCGTCGGTGGGCGGCCGTCCCGCCCTAGAGGGCTCCGACCAGTTCCGGCACCGCGGTAACCGCGCGGGTCGCGTCGATCAGGATGTCCAGGCCGCGGTCCAGTTCGGCGGCGCTGATGGTCAGGGCCGGCATCAGCTTCACCACTTCACCCTCGGGGCCGGATGTTTCCACCAGCAGCCCGTTGTCGTAGGCCTCGGCGGCGATCTTGCCGGCGGTCTCGTTCTCCGGGAACTTCACCCCGGCGAGCAGGCCGCGGCCGCGCACGCTGGCGCCCTCCACCAGCCCGGCGATCCGCTCCAGCCCCTCGTGCAGCTGCACCGCCCGGGCCTGGATCTGTTTCTGGAACTCGCCGGTCCGCCAGTAGGTCTCCAGCGCCGCCGTGGCCGTCACGAACGCCGGATTGTGCCCGCGGAAGGTGCCGTTGTGCTCGCCGGCTCCCCAGACGTCCAGCTCCGGGCGGAACAGGGTCAGCGCCATCGGCAGGCCGTAGCCGGAGATGGACTTGGACAGGCAGACGATGTCCGGGGTGATCCCGGCTTCCTCGAAGCTGAAGAACGTTCCGGTGCGGCCGCAGCCGGCCTGCACATCGTCGACGATCAGCAGGATCTCGTGCTTCTTGCACAGGTCGGCCAGGCCGCGCAGCCAGCCGGCGCGGGCGGCGTTGAGGCCGCCTTCGCCCTGGACGGTCTCCACGATGATGCCCGCCGGCTTGTCCACGCCCGAGCCGCTGTCTTCCAGCACGCGCTCCAGCCACAGGAAGTCGGCGGTTTCGCCGGAGAAGTAGTCGTCGTAGGGGATTTTGGAGCTGTTGGTCAGCGGGATGCCCGCGCCCCGGCGCTTCATCGAGTTTCCGGTCACCGACAGCGAACCGAGCGTCATGCCGTGGAACGCGTTGGTGAAGGAGAGGATGTGCTGGCGTCCCGTCACCTTGCGGGCCAGCTTCAGGGCGGCCTCAACGGTGTTGGTGCCGGTGGGGCCGGGGAACATGACCTTGTAGTCGAGGTTCCGCGGCTCGAGGATGACCTCTTGGAAGGTCTCCAGGAACGTGCGCTTGGCCGGGGTCTTCATGTCCAGCGAGTGCACGACGGCGCCGCTGGCCAGGTACTCCAGCAGCGGCTGCAGCAGCTTCGGGTTGTTGTGGCCGTAGTTGAGCGCCCCGGCGCCGGAGAAGAAATCCAGGTAGGTGGTCCCGTCCTCGGCGGTCATGGTGCTGCCCTCGGCGCGGGTGAACACGGCGGGCCAGCTGCGGCAGTAGCCGCGAACCTCGGACTCGAGGGTCTCGAAAATGTCAGTCATGGAATACGCTTCCTTCCTCAGTGCGGCAGCGGGCGGCCCCGGGTAGGGGGCAGCACCACAGCAGCCGCAGGTCAATTCATGCGGATGTGCGTTGGTGGAGGTGGTGCTTGGCCGGCCGCGGCGGGCCGGCGGGATTAATTGAGCGGCCCGATCCGGAACAGGTATTCGGTGTCGTGCCCGTCCGGATAGAGCTCTTCCGTGAAGAGCGGTTCGCGTTCCATTGGCGCCTCGCGGCGCGACGCGAAGCCGGCAAACAGCCGGACGGATGCCACATTGGCCGCCGTGATGGTGGTTTCCACCCGCTCGGCGAGGACTTGTCCGGCCAGGCGGTCCAGCATGTCCGCAGCCAGCCTGCGGCCGCGGAACCGCCGGTCCACGGCCACCTGCCACACCATCAAGGTGCCCGGTTCGTCGGGGCGCATGTAGCCGGTGATGAAACCGGCCGGCTCGCCGTCCACCGTGGCGATGATCGACGTCTCGGCGAAGTCGCGGGTCCACAGCAGGTAGGAGTAGGACGAGTTCAGGTCCAAGACCTGGGAATCCCTGGCCATGCGCCACAGGGACTGCCCGTCGTTCAGGGTTGGTTTACGGAAGCTTGCTTCGATCCTCGGTCTGGTCTGGGTTTCTGCTAGTTCTTCAACCATCCCTTCAAACGTAACGAGATCAGAGCCGTTATCAACTCGAAACCTGCCGACTTGACAGCGGTTCGGACGCTTTCGCCGCCCCTGCCGCCCCGGCCGAATTCCGCCGGATCCCTTGTGCCAGTTGCCCTCCGGCGGAATGACGACGGCGGTGCCCGGGCGCGTTTTTATCGTTACCATTTCGTGACCTTTGTTGTGTGACGACCGGTCGGAAGTGTGGCCTCAGCCGTGCGAGGAGCGCCGGTATGGCCGTTACCCGCGCCTCGGTACGACCCGCGGCCGGGCTTCTCCACGCCGAAAAGCCACGGAGGCCGTTACGCGCTCGGCACCGCCCGTGGCCGCGCTTCTCCACGCCGGGAAGCCCCGGACGCCGTTACCTGGCGCACTGGAGCGCGCCCTATCGGGTGAGTCGAGCAGGGTGCAGGCATTGAGGGCGCCGGGGTAAAGCGCCGTCGTGCCATTGTCCATGTTTTGGAGCGCCCGTAGATATAAGCGCAGGTCACGCGCCTGTGGATAGCCAAGACGTGGACAGTTCGGCCTGAACGTGGACAAGTTTGCATGACGTGGGCGGTTGACTCGGCCTGCAAGCCGGGGCGTCCCATGAAAAAAGCGGCTCCGACCGGCAAACCGGTCGAAGCCGCTTTCGCGGTGGGCCCTGCGGGGATCGAACCCGCGACCCGCGGATTAAAAGTCCGATGCTCTACCAACTGAGCTAAAGGCCCGCCAGCCTGTCCACCCTGCCCTAGGTAGAAACCCATGCGAGGTCGGATTTGGCCAGTTCCCAGTTTATCCCACCCACCACCGCGCGCCCGAATCCGCCGGGCGCGCGCCTTGCCGGGCTGCCCCGGAACGTCCCGTCGCCGGGGGCCACGCCTCTCTGTACCGGCGTCAGGGGCGGGAGTAAGGTCGAGGCATGAGCCCGAACAACGGAAACGATGTCCCCCGGCCGCATAAGCCGAAGCCTTTCGCCCCGGTGGATTTTGAGGACTTCGCCGGGGGTGCCGACCCGGCACGCGTCTCCGAGGCCGCCCACCTCGCGGCACAGGCCCTGGTGCACCGCGGGCGCGGCTCCGACGATCCCGAGGTGACCGCGAGGCTGGTCAAACTGGCAGACCAACAGGGGCTCGAGGCCATTGCTGAAATGTGGGCTGAAAGCCCTGCCCGTTCCCTGCCGGGGGCGCTCTGGCGCCTTTACGCCCTGCGCGCCGCGGCCCAGTCCCATCCGGACAAGCTGGCAGCCTACTTCAAGGCGGGGACGGCATCGGCAGAAGTGTCCAAGGTCATCGCCGGAGTAGCTGAACCGCCCGGCGCCGACGAAGTCCGGGCCATGGCCGACACGATTCTCTCCGGCGCCTTCGACGGTGATTTCGATGTGGCCCTTGACCGGTCGGCGGCCTTTTGCCGGATCGTAGCGCTCGGCCAGACCCACCACGCCGACTCTGCCGAGTCCGCCAACGAGAACCATGCCACCAAGCTGACGCTCAATTCACACCGGCTCGTGAAGACCGCCGAGGATCTGGAAGCGGCCGCCGTCGCCTGGCGGCGCGGCGAGCTCGACTAGCGGCCGGACGGGCCAACGGCCCGAAACGCCGTCGCATGGCGGCGTGGCGAGCTCGACCAGCCGCCCGCCGGCGACCCACCACCGACCAGCCGCCCGACTGCACCCCGCCCCGAACCCGGGCCAACGGCCCCGCGGTGGTGCCCGCAGCAGCAGGACGGTCCGGAGAAGACCCTCCCGGAACGACGCGCGCGTGTACCACAGATAGCCTCTGCTGACACGTTTTTCCCCGTATTTTCGCGGCTGTTGACATCCGCAGTGAGGCGTAGAAAACTGAAGGTGGTGTCGAACTGTGGCAGCCCCGGGCTCCAACTCTTAGCCGCCTCGAGCGGCCTTCCGCCGAGAGGCGCTCCCAGTTCGGCACCATTAATTTTTGTTCGCGAAGAGGCGCTAATCTAGGCACGGCGGATGCTTCCCTTCCGCCGTACGGACCAGTGAGAAACCGCCGGTGACATGAAGCTAAGCCTCTTCCCCCAGGACACCAAGAGCCTCGAATTGCTCGCCCTCACAGCAGCCGAGCTGATGGCGGGAGTCAAGACCCTCTCGGAGATCCTCGGGGCGCCTGCGGACGACTACGACAAGCTCTCCGAAGAACTGCACGACCGCGACGCGAACGTCTCCCGGCTGCGCAACGCCCTGCTGACCACGCTGCGGACCAGCTTCGTCAATCCGCTCCCCCGCGAGGACATGTTCCAGCTCTCGCTGCATCTGGTGCACACCTTTGAACACCTCGACGGCGCCGCGGAGCTGATCGCACTCAACCGGGTGAAGCGCCTGTCTACCCGGGCCTCGGAGCAGCTGGAGGTCATCGGCCGGATGTCGGAGATGACCCGGGACGCCATGCCGCGGCTGAACTCCCTGGAGGACCTCGAGGAGTACTGCATCGAGATGGTCCGGCTGGCCAAGCGGGCCGAACGCACCCACCGCGTGTGGGTCTCGGAGCTTTTGTCGGAACACAAGGGCGCCACGCTGGCGCGGCACCGCGACGTGGCCGACCAGTTGATCGCCGCCACCAAGACGCTGCGCCAGGCTTCCCACCACGTAGGCCAGATTCTGGTCAAGGAATCGTAGGTGGAGCTGTTCCTCCTGGTGCTGGTGGTCGCTTTCGCCGGCTGCTTTGCCTTCATCAACGGCTTCCATGATGTCTCCAACGCCGTCGCCACCTCGGTCCGCACGCGCGCGCTCACCCCGAATGTCGCCGTCGTGCTCGCGTCCGTCTGCAACCTGGCCGGTGCGCTGATCTCCAGCACCCTGGCCCTGGTGATCAGTACCGGTTGGATCGGCCTGCCCGAGGGCCGGTCGGGGCTGGGCATCCTGTTGGCCGGGCTGCTGAGCGCCTGCGCGTGGGGAGTTTTCACGTGGTGGCAGCGGATGCCGTCGTCGTCCACGCATGCGCTGCTGGGCGGCCTGATCGGGGCGGGGGCCGCGTCCACCCTGCTGGGCGGCGAGAACATCAGTGCCACCGAGAACCCGATCTGGGGCCAGCTGATCCTGCCGCTGCTCTTGTCGCCGTTGGTGGCGTTCGTGCTCTCCTACCTGGCGATCGTCCCCCTGACGTGGCTGGCCCGCTACCGCACCCCGCGCGAGGTCGGCCGGACCACCAGGCTGGCCCAGGCGGTCTTTGCCGGTACCTTTTCGCTGGGCCACGGCCTGCAGGACGGGCAGCGCACCATGGCCGTGGTGCTGCTGGGACTGGCCGCGGCCGGTTATGCCTCCGGCGACCGGATGCCGCTGTGGGTGCAGCTGTTCGCGGCGGTGCTGCTGGCCGTGGGCGCGCTCTTCGGCGGCTGGCGGATCTCGCACACGCTCGGGTCGCGGCTGGTGCGGATCGATCCCCTGCACGGCGCCACCGCACAGGGCGTCAGCTCCGCCATGCTGTTCGTCGGGGCCATCGGGCTGCACATGCCGCTCTCCAGCACGCACACCATGACGGCGGCCATCCTGGGCGCGGGGTCCACCCAGCGGATGCATGCCGTGCGCTGGCGGGTGGCCATCCGCGTGCTGGCCACGTGGGTGCTGACCCTGCTGGCAACCTCGCTCGTCGGAGCCATCCTGCTGCTGGCCCTGGATCCGATGCTCTAGCCGGGCCATGGGCGTCCCTGGCCCTTCCCTGGCGCCTTTAAACAGCGACGGCGGCGCCTCCCGCGAGGGGAGGCACCGCCGTCGTGCTGCCGGCGTCTTACCCGAAGCGGCCGGAGACGTAGTCTTCCGTGGCCTTCTGGGTGGGGTTGCTGAAGATCGACGGGGTATCGCCGTATTCGATCAGCTTGCCCGGCTTGCCGGTGCCGGCGATGTTGAAGAACGCCGTCTTGTCCGACACGCGCGCGGCCTGCTGCATGTTGTGGGTCACGATCACCACGGTGTACTCCGTCTTGAGTTCCTCGATCAGGTCCTCGATGGCCAGCGTGGAGATGGGGTCCAGCGCCGAGCAGGGCTCGTCCATCAGGATCACCTGCGGGGACACCGCGATCGCCCGGGCGATGCACAGGCGCTGCTGCTGGCCGCCGGAAAGGCCGGAGCCGGGCTTGTTCAGCCGGTCCTTGACCTCGTTCCACAGGTTGGCGCCGGTCAGCGACTTCTCTACCAGCGCGTCCGCGTCCGACTTGGAAATGCGCTTGTCGTTCAGCTTGACCCCGGCCAGCACGTTGTCGCGGATGGACATGGTGGGGAACGGGTTGGGGCGCTGGAAGACCATGCCGATCTGGCTGCGCACGGTCACCGGGTCCACGC
>NZ_JBNHHC010000037.1:0-46324 GCF_059091865.1 Arthrobacter sp. B0316-1-20
GGCCTCGGCCGAACGGACCATCAACAAACCTTTTGCCGACACGGCAGTACCGACGGTGACCGGTTCCAACGATGTCGGCTCGACCCTGACCGCCGTCGCGGGCGCGACCACACCGGCAGCAACCACCGTGGTCTGGGAGTGGCTGCGCGAGGGCAAGGCCATCCCCGGGGCAACCCAGGCGACCTACAAACTGGTCAGCGACGATGCCGGAAAGACAATCTCCGTCACCGCCACCTACCAGGCCGCCGGCCACACCGACGTCATCAAGGCCTCGGCCGAACGGACCATCAACAAACCTTTTGCCGACACGGCAGTACCGACGGTGACCGGTTCCAACGATGTCGGCTCGACCCTGACCGCCGTCCCGGGCGCGACCACCCCGGAAGCCACCACCGTGGTCTGGGAGTGGCTGCGCGAGGGCAAGGCCATCCCCGGGGCAACCCAGGCGACCTACAAACTGGTCAGCGACGATGCCGGAAAGGAAATCTCCGTCACCGCCACCTACCAGGCCAACGGTTACACCGACGTCATCAAGGCCTCGGCCGAACGGACCATCAACAAACCGTTCACCGACGCGGCAGCACCGACGGTCACCGGTGCCAACGATGTGGGCTCAACCCTGACCGCTGCCCCGGGCGCGACCACCCCGGAAGCCACCACCGTGGTCTGGGAGTGGCTGCGCGACGGCAACGCCATCCCCGGGGCAACCCAGGCGACCTACAAACTGGTCAGCGACGATGCCGGAAAGGAAATCTCCGTCACCGCCACCTACCAGGCCAACGGTTACACCGACGTCGCCAAGACCTCGGCCGAACGGACCATCAACAAACCGTTCACCGACACGGCAGTGCCCACGGTGACCGGTGCCAAGGATCTCGGATCGACCCTGACCGCGCACCCGGGCAAGACCACACCGGCAGCCACCACCGTTACCTGGCAGTGGCTGCGCGACGGCACGAAAATCGCCGGGGCAACCGGTGCGACCTACAAACTGGTCAGCGACGATGCCGGAAAGAAATTCTCCGTCACTGCCCACTACCAGGCCGACGGTTACACCACAACGTCGAAGACCTCGACCGCCGTCACTACCGCCTTCGCATTCCCCAGCGCTCCGACGCCGACAATCAGCGGTTCGAAGACGCTGGGCGCCACGTTGTCCGCGACGGCCTCGGCCAGCCAGTCGGCTGCGTCCAAGACGACCTACCAGTGGCTGCGCGACGGTGAGCCCATCAGCATGGCGACGTCGTCGACGTACAAGCTAACCGAGTCCGACGCTGGCAAGAAGATCAGTGTCAGGGTCACGAGGACGGCCAGCGGTTATGCAGAAACGGCCAAGACCTCGGCGTCCGTAACCACGGCTTATGCCTTCACCTCGGCCCCGAAGCCCAGCGTTTCGGGAACCAAGAAGGTGGGCTCGACGCTGACGGCAAAGGTCTCGGCCAGCAAGCCGGTGAAGGCCAAGGTGGCTTACCAGTGGCTCCGCGACGGCAAGGCCATCAGCAAGGCAACGGCATCGAAGTACAAGCTGACCGCAGCTGATGCAGGCAAGAAGGTCAGCGTCAAGGTCACTCGGTCCGCAACAGGTTACGTGAACCATGCGTCTACCTCTTCTACCGCATCAGTGGCCAAGGTGGCATCCAAGGTGAGCGTCTCGGCGTCGTCAACGAAGTCGAAGACGGCGGTCCTGACTGTCAAGGCCTCGGCCACCGGCTTCAAGAACCTGACCGGCACCGTCACCATCAAGGACGGCAGCAAGACCGTCGCCAAGAATGCCAAGGTCAAGAACGGCCAGGTCAAGGTAACGCTGAAGAACCAGAAGAAGGGCAAGCACAAGTACACCGTCACCTACGGCGGTACGTCCCAGGTTGCGGGCAAGACCACAACTAAGACGGTCACCGTGAAGTAGGCCGCGGGCTTACGTTCTCAAAGGCAGCGGGCGTTCCGATCTCCACCAGCCGGGTGGAAGAGAGGAACACCCGCTGCCCTTTCTTGTAGGACTCCTACAAAGAACACCCCTTACACACGCACAAACGGCATTATTCATGAGCGATTCCCGCAAAAGCAGGCTAGGCTCCTCAAGGATAGAAGGAGCTTTGAATGACCCAGCGCATCACCAAGGTACTGATCGCCAACCGTGGTGAAATTGCCGTCCGCATAGTTCGCGCGGCACGCGACGAAGGCATTGCCTCGGTCGCTGTCTACGCCGATCCGGACCGGGATGCCCTGCATGTCCGGCTGGCAGACGAAGCCTTCGCACTCGGCGGGAACACTGCCGCCGAATCCTATCTGGTGATGGACAAGCTCCTGCAGGTTGCCCAGGCCGCGGGCGCCGACGCGGTCCACCCCGGCTACGGCTTCCTGTCCGAAAACGCGGAGTTCGCCCAGCGGGTCATCGACGCCGGCCTGACTTGGATTGGCCCCTCCCCCGACGCAATCTCCCAGCTGGGCGATAAGGTCCAAGCACGGCACATCGCCGAACGGGTCGGCGCTCCCCTGGTGCCCGGCACGCCTGATCCGGTGGCGAGCGTGCAGGAAGTGCTCGATTTCGCCGATACCTATGGCCTGCCGCTGGCCATCAAGGCCGCGTACGGCGGCGGCGGCCGCGGCATCAAGGTGGTCCGTGACCGCCAAGCGATCGCCGAGTCGTACGAATCAGCGGTACGCGAAGCCACAGCGGCGTTCGGCCGCGGCGAATGCTTCGTGGAGCGCTTTCTGGACGCTCCGCGCCACGTGGAAACGCAGTGCCTGGCCGATGCGCACGGCAACGTGGTGGTGGTGTCCACCCGCGACTGCTCGCTGCAACGGCGCAACCAGAAACTGGTGGAGGAAGCTCCGGCGCCCTTCCTGTCCGCCGAGCAAAACCAACGCCTCTACGCAGCCTCCAAGGCCATCCTGCGCGAAGCCAAGTACCAGGGCGCCGGCACGTGCGAATTTTTGGTCGGCCAGGACGGCACCATTTCTTTCCTGGAGGTCAACACCCGATTGCAGGTTGAGCACCCGGTCTCGGAAGAAGTCACCGGGATTGATCTGGTCCGCGAACAGTTCCGCCTGGCCCGCGGCGAAGAGCTCGGCTACGAGGATCCGGAAGTGCGTGGCCACTCGTTCGAATTCCGCATCAACGGCGAAGACGCCGGCCGCAATTTCATGCCGGCCCCTGGCGTGGTCGAGACGCTGCGCCTTCCCACCGGCCCCGGAGTCCGGGTTGATTCAGGCATCGAAGCAGGCGAAGTTGTCGGCGGAAACTTTGACTCCATGCTGGCCAAGCTCATCGTCACCGGCAGCACCCGCACCCAGGCCCTGGAGCGGGCACGCCGGGCACTGGACGAGATGGACATCGGCGGCATGCCTACCGTGCTGCCGTTCCACCGCGCCGTCGTGGCTGACCCGGCGTTCGCCCCGGAAGACGGGTCGTTCAGCATCCACACCCGCTGGATCGAAACCGAGTTCCACAACGACATTCCTGCCTTCCAGACCACTCCGGCCGCCTCAGCCGACGAGGACGGTGAGCGCCAGCGCGTAACCGTCGAGGTCGGGGGCAAGCGGCTGGAAGTCGTGCTGCCTGCGGGCCTCGGCTCGGGCACGGGCTCCGCCGCCAAGACCAACGGCAAGCCCAAGCGCACCCGCGGGCGCTCCGGCGCGGCCGCGGGAGCGGCGGCGAGCGGTGACGGCCTGGCCTCGCCCATGCAGGGCACCATTGTCAAAGTTGCCGTCAGCGAAGGCGACACGGTCGCAGAAGGTGACCTCGTCGTCGTACTCGAAGCGATGAAGATGGAACAGCCGCTGACGGCACACAAGGCCGGGACGATTTCGGGGCTTTCCGCCAAGCCCGGGGACACGGTTTCAGCCGGTGCGGTGCTGGCCACCATCGCCGACTAGAGGCGTTTTTCCGGGGCGGACTGTATCAACCGTTGTAGTTCTGTCACGTTTTAGGTACCAACTGGGCAAGGGAACTTATAAGCAGGCTGTCTATGCTGTAGCGTGATGCTTACAAGGAGCAGGGCCCGGCTTGTCCGGGAGAAATGAAGTATCACCTACGTAAAGGAGATGCACGTCATGGGTTTTCTAGCATTCCTCTTGCTTGGACTGATCGCCGGAGCCATCGCTAAGCTGATCCTCCCCGGGCGGCAGGGCGGCGGCTGGATCGCCACTCTGATCTTGGGCGTCATCGGCGCCCTCTTGGGCGGCTGGATCGGCGGCATGGTGGCGAGTGTCGACATGAACGATTTCTTCAGCCTCGCGTCGTGGATCTGGGCCATCATCGGAGCCCTGATCGTGCTGGTGATCTGGGGCTTCATCACGAACAGGAGGAGCAGCACGGTCTAACTGTGGCCGCTTGAACTGCTCCTTCAGCGGCATCTGGCCCGCCGTCCCCCACGGGGCGGCGGGCCTTTGCTGTGTGCCTGCCTGCGCCTCTCGTCTGTGCCTCAAACGCGTCCGCTGTGCCTCAAACGCGTCCGCCCCTCCCGCTGCCGGCGTTTCCCGCAGGTTTTCCCAAGGGTGGCATGACAATCTCCAGACCAGTGGCCATGCCGGCCAGGCACGATGCCGGCAGCAACGGCCATAGCTTTGCTGGTCCGGCACCCCAAGCGCCGGATCCCGGAGACGACGGCTCAGAGGAGGACACTTATTTACAAAACACGGGAGGACCCGCGGCACCAGCCGCGAGTCCTCCCGTGTGTCCAGCGGACCAGTCAGCTCGACTGGTTCTCGTAGTCCATGTCTTTGGTTTCCTTGCTCAGCAGCAGTGCGATCAGGGTCAGCACTGCAGCTGCACTGAGGTACAGGCCAACCAGGAAGGTGCTCCCGTCCGCGGCCTGCCACAGCGCCACAGCGATGAACGGCGCCACGGAAGCGCCGAGGATCGACGAGAAGTTATAGGCCACGGCGGAGCCGGTGTAGCGCACGTTGGTCGGGAACAGCTCCGGCAGAATCGCCCCCATCGGTCCGAAGGTCAGGCCCATCAGGGTGAAACCGATGATCAGGTGCGCCATGGTGCCGGCAAAGCCGCCGCCGAACAGCGGCACCCAAAGGAAACCGAAGGCCATAATGCCCAGGGACACCCAGATCAAGGTCTTCCTCCGGCCGTACTTCTCGGCGAGCGGGCCAGCCACCAGCGTGAAGATTCCGAAGAACACGACGCCGATGATCAGCATCAGCAGGAAGTCATTGCGGGCATAGCCCAGACCGGCGGCGAAAGTGTCCGGGTCGAACGGCTTTCCGGCGGCCTTGGCCGCGGCGGCTGCGTCCTCCGCGTTGGTCGCAGCGGTGCCGTAGGAGAGCGTGAAGGTGGTCATCAGATAAAACAGCACGTAGGTGGCCAGCATGATGAACGTACCCAGGATCAGCTGGCGCCAGCTGGTCTTGAACACCCGGCCCAGCGGCAGCTTGGTCACTTCGCCCTTGTCCACTACCTTCTGGAAGGCCGGAGTTTCCACCAGTTTCAGCCGGACCCACAGGCCGATGATCACCATCACGGCGCTGGCCAGGAAAGGAATACGCCAGCCCCAGGCCATGAACTGGTCATTGGTCAGGTTGATGCTCAACAACAGGAACAGCGAGTTGGCGATGATGAAGCCGATCGGCGCTCCCAACTGCGGGAAGGTGCCGTAGATGGCCCGCTTATTCGCCGGCGCGTTCTCGGTGGCCAGCAGCGCCGCGCCGCTCCATTCGCCGCCGAGGGCCAGGCCCTGGGCGAAGCGCATCACTACCAGCAGTGCCGGAGCCCAGAACGACCAGCCATCCACCTGGGCAGTGGGCAGGCAGCCGATCAGGAAGGTGGCGATGCCCATGGTGAGCAGGGAAGCCACCAAGGTGCCCTTGCGGCCGTACTTGTCACCGAAGTGTCCGAACACAATCGACCCGAGCGGGCGGGCGATGAAGGCCACGCCGAAGACCGCAAACGAGCTTAATAGCGCGACGGCGCCGCTGGCATTCGGGAAGAACAGCGCGGGGAAGACGAGCACGGCTGCGGTGGCATAGACATAGAAGTCATAGAACTCGATGGAGGTACCAACGAGACTGGCGACGATAACGCGGCCGCGGGAGTTCACCGGCGCAGCCGGCGCCCCCTTGGTGACTGGTGCTGGTGTGGACATTGAATGATGGCTTTCGCTCGGATGAATATCGGATAGATTCTATGCCAACGAGTCCGCAATTCGGACATCCATTTCAAAATATGGACACCTGTGATAACGAGCCGTAGGTCACAGAATCCACGCTCGTGCACGCCGGCCGTAGGCGGGGAATCGTGGAACGGTGTTTGCTGTTGTGCCGACCACAGCGCGGACCGGAGGCGCACGCCGTCATCTGGGCCAAACCGGACCGCGCTTGCCGAGGGAGGGATCATGGCCGAAGAACGGTCCCGGACGGTAGTGCGGCCGGGCGCGACCTTGTCCGTCTACACTTCGGGTCCGCCGCCGGGTGCCGGGGTGCCAACCGTCCTGCTTATCCACGGCTACCCGGATGATCACTCCGTCTTCGCTGCCGTGTCTGCCAAGCTAAGCGCCGATTGCCACGTCATCGCCTATGACACCCGAAATGCAGGCGCCTCACGGACCGACTCTTACCACCGCAGTTCCTTCCGGCTTCCCGTCCTAGTGGATGACCTTTTCGCTGTGATTGATGCCTCCGGCGCCGGGGCAGTGCATCTGGTGGGCCACGATTGGGGGTCGATCCAGGGTTGGGCGGCAGTCCAGGACGCCCGTGCAGAGGGCCGAATCCTGAGTTTCACGAGCATCTCGGGGCCGGATTTGGGCCACCTTCACCGCTGGTTCCGCCACCGAGCGCGCCGGCCCGCGCTGTGGCCACAGGCACTCAAACAGGCCATTCGAAGCTCCTACGTTGTCGGGTTCCAGCTGCCGGTCCTTCCGGAACTCGCTTGGCGAAAGCTGTTGACCCGCCGCTACGAGCAACTCAGCGGCCGGAGCATCGGCGACAACGGCGCCCGCGGCCTCAGCCTGTACCGGGCGAACTGGCACCGCCGGCAGGCACCGTCGGTCGACTGCCGGATGCCCGTGCAGGTGATAGTCCCCATCCGGGATCCGTTCCTTTCGCCGCGCTTAGTGGATGGGCTTGAACAGTGGGTGACCGTGCTGAAGGTCATCGAAGTGGATGGCGGCCACTGGTGGCACGAGGAGGACCCAGACTCTGCCGCCCGGCTGATCAGGAGCTGGATCGCAGACACGAGGGCAAGGCCAGCTGCGCCGAGCTGATGAATCGACATAGGCCGGCTAGTGATGCAGCGGCCGTCGGGACACTGCGTAGGACGGCTCACGCATCTGCTCGAGCCACGCATACATATCGGTATCCGGAAGCCGATGCAGGATCGGATCGAACCGGATGGCCGTATCCTGTCCGTTGCTCCCAGGCCGCAATGTCAATGTAGCGAACTGTCGCCATTGCCCCCACGCCCGGGCGTGGTACAGGCCCAGGATCCATTCCCCGCTGCCCAACGCCCGGCGGAATCCGGCCGGATCCGCCGGAAGCAGCACGCGAGGCCGGAGCGTGCGCGCGGCTAGCTGGACCGGGCCGTGTGCTCCCCGGTACGGCATCAATGTTGTCATTGCCCCCGTCGCCAGGTTTCGCCGGGGCACGAGGAGGAACCGGCCAATCCGCGAGGCGCCGGTAGAAGCCAGCAGAATATCCGCCTTTTCACCGTCGACGTTGACCCGCAGTGCCAAGCCGATAATATCCGGACACCGCGGCGGCAGTCCCACCGACCGTGACAGCCGCGCAACAACGTCGTTGGTCCCTGATTCATCCAGCCACGGTATGCCGCTTGCAGTGTCCGACCCCCGCCGCACCAACTGCCCGTCAAGCTGAAGTCCGATGGAATGAATGGGCCGCACCGGCCGCAGCCTCTTGAGCACCCGAAAGACAGCGGCCACAGTGCGCCCTGCCGCCGCCCCGATGACATGAAGCATGCCCAGCCGCCCCTTCCCCCATGGTCGCTTCCACGCCGGACTCTTCTTTTCCACCCGTCGCGCCCGCGCGCCATGCACACAGACAGCATACTGAGCATCGGCCCGGCGTGATGCAGACGGACGATCTATCCTGCCGGACATAATGTCCGTCCCGGCTGACATTCTTGCCGCCATGAACAAAGTCGACGTGGTTACCGCCAGCAGCTACGCCAGGACCGAGGGTGGCCGTGGCCTGGGTGCCCTTGCACACCGCCCACGGACCGTGCGTGCACCCTACTGCCGTGAGCCGTACGTGCGGGTGAAACTGGATGGCACGCTACTTGACGCCAAGGCAGTCTCGTGGGACCGGACCAGCGTGCAGCTGAAGTGGATCGACGCAACGGGTTCTGCCCGGACTGCGTGGGTTCCCGCCGGCAAGGTTCGGCGCATTCACCGGGACGAATCCAGTTGGCGCGACCCCTACGACGACTACGCCCACTACTATCCCGGCACCTGAAGCAGCCAGCCCATGCGGCACAATGGATCGGTGACCGAAACATCCGCAGTTGCACAGCCCGCCCAACCTACGACTCTGCCTCCTCTGGATCCGGCCGCCCTTGCTGCGCGGATCTATGCCCAGCTCGCCCAGGAGCTGGGAGTCAATATGTGGCAGGTCAAAGCAGCAGTGGAAATGCTCGACGGCGGTGCCACCGTCCCGTTCATCGCCCGCTACCGCAAGGAAGCCACCGGAACGCTGGACGACGCCCAACTGCGAGATCTCGAAGAGCGGCTGCGCTATCTACGGGAACTGGAAGACCGCCGTCGTGCTGTGCTGGAGGCCATTGCCGGCCAAGGCAAACTGACCGCTGAGCTGGAAGCCGCCGTCAACGCTGCGGACACCAAAGCCCGGCTCGAGGACATTTACCTGCCCTACAAGTCCAAGCGGCGGACGAAGGCACAGATCGCCCGCGAGGCCGGGTTGGAGCCGCTGGCCGTTGGCCTGCTGGCGGATCCGTCGCAGGATCCCCTGGCCGCTGCGGCGCAATTCCTCAATCCCGAGCACGCCATCAACGAGCCGGCGGACGCCCTGGCCGGCGCCCGCGCCATCCTGGTGGAGCAGGTCAGCCAGGATGCCGATCTGGTGTCGGAACTGCGGGAACGGCTGTGGAAGCAGGGCCTGGTCCGGGCCGAAGTCCGCGAGGGCCAAGAGGACACCGGGCAAAAGTTTGCCGACTACTTCGATTTCGCCCAGGACCCCGCCGGCCTTCCCTCGCACCGCGTGCTGGCCCTGCTGCGCGGCGAGAAGGAAGGCGTGCTGAACCTGGATATCAGCGAGGGCAACCCCGCGGATGCCGCCGACTACGCGCAGGCGCGCGCCCGGTTTGAGAACGCAGTCGCGTCGCGAATGGGCGTGGCGGATCACGGTCGGCGCGCCGACCGCTGGCTGATGCAGACCGCGCAGCTGGGGTGGCGCCGGATCCTGGTGAAGCTGGCCATCGACCTTCGCGTGCGGCTGTTCACCGCAGCCGAAGACGAGGCTGTCCGGGTCTTCGCCGCCAATCTCCGGGACGTGCTGCTGGCGGCACCGGCCGGAAACCGGGCCACCTTGGGGCTGGATCCCGGGCTGCGCACCGGCGTGAAGGTCGCCGTCGTCGACGGAACCGGCAAAGTGGTGGCCACCGACACCATCTACCCGCACGCTCCTGCCAAGAAATGGGATGAGTCTTTGGCCTCGCTGGCGCGGCTGGCCGGCAAGCATGCCGTGGAGCTCGTCGCCATTGGCAACGGCACCGCCTCACGGGAGACGGACAAGCTGGCCACCGAGCTGATCAAGCTGATGGGTCCCACGCGCAAGCTGCAGAAGCTTGTGGTCTCGGAGGCCGGCGCATCCGTGTATTCTGCCTCGGCACTGGCCTCCGCGGAACTGCCCGAACTGGATGTCTCCTTGCGCGGCGCTGTCTCGATCGCCCGCCGTTTGCAGGACCCGCTGGCCGAGTTGGTCAAGATCGATCCCAAGTCGATCGGCGTCGGTCAGTACCAGCACGATGTCACCGCCACCAAGCTGGAGCGTTCCCTCAACGCTGTGGTCGAAGACTGTGTCAATGCAGTCGGCGTGGACTTGAATACTGCGTCGCCGTCGCTCCTGTCCCGGGTGGCCGGTCTCGGCACGCAGTTGAGCGAGAACATCGTTGCCTACCGCAACGCCAACGGCCCGTTCGCCAAGCGCGCCGAACTCAAAAAGGTTCCGCGGCTGGGTGAGAAAGCCTTCGAGCAGTGCGCCGGCTTCCTGCGCATTACCGGCGGGGCCGAGCCGTTGGACGCTTCCAGCGTGCACCCGGAAGCGTACGGCGTTGCCCGCAAGATCCTTGCCGCCGCCGGCACCACCGCCGCGGCCGCGGCACGAGGCGGCCAGTCCCTGGCCGTACCGGATCCCCAGCAGTTCGTGGACGAAAACTTCGGCCTCCCGACGGTGGTGGACATCATCTCCGAGTTGGAAAAGCCGGGACGCGATCCACGACCCCATTTCACTACCGCGACATTCACCGACGGCGTGGAAAAGATTTCAGACCTTACACCGGGCATGGTGCTGGAAGGCACCGTGACCAACGTCGCAGCTTTCGGCGCCTTCGTGGATGTAGGCGTCCATCAGGACGGGTTGGTCCACATTTCCGCAATGTCGGACAAGTTCGTCTCGAATCCGCACGACGTGGTCAAATCCGGCCAGGTGGTGAAGGTCAAGGTCTTGGAAGCCGACCCGGAGCGGAAGCGGATCTCGCTGACCCTCCGGCTGGACGACGAAGCTCCCGCTGGGGAGCCGCGCCGGCCGGGTTCTGGCCAGTCGGGCCGTCCCGGAAGTGTCCGCAGCGTCAAGGAAGGCTCACGGACCGGCTCGGCTGGGGGCAGGCCCGGTCGCCGCGACGGCAAGAAGCCCAGCGGAAATGGTGACCGTCAGACCGGTACCGGAGCGTCCGTGAACACGGCCATGGCCGAGGCCCTGCGGCGGGCCGGGCTGAGGAAATAGAAACCAGCAGCCCCAGCACCTTGTGCCGCCGGAGCACTCCCTCCGGACGATGCACAAGGTGCTGGGAAGCTGTTCCCAGCGGATGGTGGCCTTGCGGAGACCAGGCCCAAGCCTTGTCAGCCTGTGACCCATGACGCAACTATGGCCGACGCTTCCTAAGATCGGCATGAGGTATCCGAAAGATTCGCTCAGTTTTGGTTCGTCCGGACGGGTGCAGCCCCCCGCTGCCGGGCGGAGCAGACCACCTCGAGAACCGTCCGGTGAGCACCTGAAGTGTCGATCAATCCGCCGCTAACACACAGGCCCGCACAATTGCTGCTCAAGAGTTACCAAGGTTGAGCGCGCTCGCCCAGGTTGGACTCGGCCGTCGCCTACGATAAGAGGTAGTTCGATACCGCAACCAGTTGGAAGGAGTACCGCCCATGCTCGATTCCGGGCGCCACTCCGCTTCCGGCTCTGGGGAGACGGCATGACCGCCGTTGCAGCCGAGGTTCCGCTGGTGTTGGACTCCGTGCTGGAGAAACTGGCGACGGATCTTGGCGACCACGACGGCAGTATGCGCCGACGCTTCATCACCAACTATGTGGAGCTGTGGGATCACCGCTACGGCAGGGTGTCTGGTGCGGTGCTGGCACGCGACGCCGACGACGCCATGGATGCCATTCTCAGCTTGAAGATCTCCAGCAGCATGGTGGGGGCAGGGCGGCTTGGCCGGCTGGCAGAGCATCTGGAAGGGCTGGTCCACGGACAGTTGTTCGATGCAGCTGCCACGCTGCTGGACGAGTTGCGCGCCTGTGGGATGTCGACGACGGCACAGTTGCGCAGCTACCAGCTGGCGTAAATGGTTACCGCTTCGGCGCCAGGCTATAGCCCACGCCGCGGACGGTCTTGATCCAGCGGGGGGCCTTGGTGTCGTCGCCGAGCTTACGGCGGAGGTTGGCCATGTGCACTTCAATGGTGCGCTCGTCGGAGTCTGAAATATAGCCGCCGGTGTTGTACGGCTCGTTGCGCAAGCGTCGAACCAGATCAGCCTTCGTCCGCACCACGCGTCCGCTCTCCATCAAGGCGTAGAGCAGGTCGAATTCGCTGCGGGTCAGGTCCAGTTCGCGTCCGGACCGGATGACCGTACGCGAACGGCGGTCCACCACAATCCCGTTGTGCTCCAGCACCCCGTCAGCGGGCGGGACCGCCGCGGCAAGGAGTGGCTCGACGGTGTCCTCGGCAGCGACCGCAAGCGCCGTACCCCCTCCGGCAGCGGCCGGAACCGGTGCGCCGTCGGACGGCGACAGCTGCAGGCCGGATTGCCCGCCGCCGCCCATCCCGGCACCTTGCAGGACGGCTTCCGGGAAGGCGGCGGTGGTCGGTGCTCCCGCCCCAGCAGAGGGCGTCGCCCCGCTCACGGCTGCACCGCCGTCGTTATCCTTGGTGGCGCGTGGGCGCCGCAACATAGCGGTGATCCGGGCGCGGAGTTCCCTCGGGCGGAACGGCTTGGTCAGGTAATCATCGGCACCGGTTTCCAAGCCCAACAAGGTGTCCAGCTCTTCGGCCCGCGCCGTCAGCATGATGATGTAGGTGTCGCTGAAGCGCCGCACCTGACGGGCGACTTCGAAGCCGTCGATGTCCGGCAGTCCGAGATCAAGGGTGACGACGTCCGGGTTGTGGCGCTTGATCGCGGCGACGCCTTCCATGCCGGAGGACGCAGTATGAACCGTGAATCCGGAGCTGGAGAGCACTGTGGAGATCAGCTCCCTGATGTCCAGGTCGTCCTCCACAATGACGGCAGTTCGCTGCTCGCTCATTCCTTGTCCCCCAACTGATCTTCTATGGTTCAACGTTTCAATCACTACTTATTGGTGATTGTAGTCGCATAGTCAGACAAATCGGTCACTTAAAGCCGGAATGACGGCGGAAGTCTGCTACCTAGAGATGGACGTGCAGGCGCCGTGCGGCCTCGGAAATCGAGCCGGTCAGCGACGGGTACACCGTGAAGGTGTTGGCGACGTCGTCCACGTGCAGCTTCTGCGTGACGGCCAGCGCGATCGGGAAGATCAGTTCGGAGGCCCGCGGGGCCACCACAACTCCCCCGATCACCGTGCCGGAGCCGCGGCGGGCAATGATCTTGACGAAGCCGTCGGAGACATTCATCATCTTGGCCCGCGCGTTGGTATTCAGCGAGAGTTTGATGATGTCGCCCTGGTACCGGCCGGAGGCAACATCTTCCTCGGTGACACCGACCGTGGCGATTTCCGGACTGGTGAAGATATTGGACGCCACCTGAGTGAGCTTCAACGGCTTGACGTAGTCGCCCAGCAGGTGCGCCACGGCGATCCGGCCCTGCATGGCGGCCACGGAAGCCAAGGCCAAGACGCCGGTGCAGTCGCCGGCCGCGTAGATGTTTGACGCCGTGGTGCGGGAGACGCCGTCCACCTTGATGTGGCCGCTCTCGGTCAGAGCGACGCCGGCATCTTCCAGCCCGATCCCGGCGGTGTTCGGCACACCGCCGACGGCCAGCAGGCAATGCGAGCCCTCGACCACGCGCCCGTCGGCCAGGGTGACCAGCACGCCGTCGTCCGTCCGTTCCACACCCGCGGCGCGCGACTTGGAAAGCACCGTCATCCCGCTGCGGGCGAAGACGTCCTCAAGCACGGCGGCGGCGTCCGCATCCTCGCCCGGCAGCACCCGGTCACGCGAGGAGACCAGGGTGACCCTGGTGCCCAGCATCCGGTAGGCGGAGGCGAACTCCGCTCCGGTCACGCCCGATCCGACGACGATCAGGTGTTCGGGAATCTCGGTCAGGTTGTAGACCTGGGCCCAGTTGAAGATCCGTTCGCCGTCGGGCTTGGCGGTGGGCAGTTCCCGCGGCGTGGCTCCGGTGGCCAGCAGGATGGCATCGGCTTCCACCGTCTCGGTCCCGGATTCGGTGGTGACAACGATCGTGTTCGGCCCGGAGAGCTTGCCCTCGCCCAGAATGACCCGCACGCCGGCACGTTCCAGACCGTGATGGATGTCCGCCGACTGGCTTTCGGCCAGCTTGAGCAGCCGGTCGTTCACGGTACGCAGATCGGCGTAGGCAGCCTTCGAGTGCTCATCAAAGCGAACGCCCAGGTCATGGGCACTGGCCACCCGCCGCATCGCATCCGCGGTGGCGATCAGGGTCTTGGACGGGACCACGTCGGTCAACACGGCCGAGCCGCCGAGCCCTTGCCGCTCGATGATCGTCACCTTGGCGCCGAGCGAATTGGCCACCATGGCCGCCTCATACCCGCCGGGGCCCCCGCCCAGGATCGCTAGACGCGGGGCACTGAAATCTATTTGGCTAGTCACGCCCTTCATTGTGTCGCATGCCCCCCACGGCCTCAACCTGCACGGCGGCCGGCGGCGGCGCGGCCGCTGCTTTGCGGCCGGCCGTGGGCTTCAGGAATGCTTACGCCGACGACGGCGGTGCCGTGCCTTCTGCTTTCAGCAGCCGTTGGGCACCGGGTAGGTTAAGTGCTGTGACTACAGATCCCTTTGAACTGGCAGCCGAGGCGGCCGCTTTCCTCGCGCAGCAGACCGGTGTTGACAGCCATGATGTGGCGCTGGTGCTCGGCTCCGGCTGGGGCGAAGCCGCCGACCTCATCGGCGCCACCACGCATACGATTCCGGCCGCAGACATCCCAGGGTTCTCCGCCCCCGCCGTCGAGGGCCATGTGGGCACCATCCGGTCCGTCCTCACCCCGGACGGCAAACGTGTTCTAGTGCTCGGAGCCCGCACCCACTACTACGAGGGCAAGGGTGTGCGGGCCGTTGTCCACGGTGTCCGCACCGCCGCGGCGGCCGGCTGCAAAACCCTGGTCGTGACCAACGGTTGCGGCGGTCTCAACCCTGCTTGGGCACCGGGTACGCCGGTGCTGATCAGCGACCACATCAACCTCACCGCCGCGTCACCACTGGAAGGGGCTACCTTCGTTGACCTGACGGATCTTTATTCGGCGCGGCTCCGTGCTTTAGCCCGGGAGGTCGACCCCAGCCTGGACGAAGGTGTGTACGCACAGTTCACCGGCCCCCACTACGAGACGCCGGCGGAAGTGCAGTACGCCAAGCGGATCGGTGCCGATCTGGTCGGCATGTCCACGGCGCTGGAGTCCATCGCCGCCCGCCACGCAGGCATGGAAGTATTCGGCATTTCGCTGGTGACCAACCTGGCAGCCGGCATCAGCGCCACACCGCTCAGCCACGCCGAGGTCATCGAGGCGGGACAGGCCGCCGGGCCGCGGATCTCCCGGTTGCTGGCCGGCATTGTCGCCAAGCTGTGAACGGGGGCGAGATGACCGCGACAACCGACGAGCTCATGGCCGCTGCCGCAGCCTGGCTGGGGACCGACCCCGACCCGCAGACCCGGCAGGAATTGCAGGACCTGGTAACAGCTGCGGACGGCGGTGGCCCGGAGGCGGCAGCGGCCCGGACCGAACTCGCTGACCGCTTCTCCGGCACCCTCGCCTTCGGTACGGCGGGACTGCGGGCCGCCCTGGGTGCAGGTCCGTTCCGGATGAACCGGGTGGTGGTGCGCCGGACCGCGGCCGGCCTGGCCCGGTTCCTGCTGGACACCGCCGACGGCGCGTACACCCCGCGCGCCGTGGTCGGCTTCGACGCACGCCGGAATTCTGATGTCTTTGCCGCCGAATCCGCTGCCGTCTTCACTGCCGCAGGCATCGAAACCTTCCTCATGCCGTCGGCCCTGCCCACGCCGGTGCTGGCGTACGCGGTCCGGGCACTGGGCTGCGAAGCGGGCGTGATGGTCACCGCCAGCCACAACCCCGCCAACGACAACGGCTACAAGGTCTACTTGGGCGGACGTGCAGTGGACGAAGGCGGACGCGGCGCCCAGATTGTGGCACCCTACGACGCCGAGATTGCCGCCCGGATCGACTACACCCCGGAGCTGGAATCAATCCGTCTGGCCGAGGACGGCTGGACGGTCCTGCCCGACGCGATCGCCGGCGACTACACCGCGGCCGTGACCGCCCTGGCCAACCCTCGGCTGTTCCCCGAGCGGGAACTGAAGATCGTGCTCACCCCCATGCACGGGGTGGGCGGGGCCACCATGCGGGCCGTCCTTGAGCAGGCTGGATTCACAGACGTCACGATGGTGGCGGCGCAGGCGGATCCGGATCCGGATTTCCCGACCGTGGCCTTCCCCAATCCGGAGGAAGCCGGAGCCATCGATCTGGCCTTGGAGACCGCGGCGGAAGTCGGTGCCGATCTGGTCATTGCCAATGACCCCGACGCCGACCGCGCCGCCCTGGCAGCCAAAGATCCGTCGACCGGCGCTTGGCGGATGCTTCGGGGCGACGAGGTCGGCGCCCTGCTCGGCGCGCACATGGCCGCACGCATCGCCGGCCAGAACCAGTTGGCGCCGGAAAACGACACAGCCGGCCGCAGCCCGGTCTTCGCCAATTCCATCGTCTCGTCCCGGTTGCTGGGCAAGATCGCGGCTGGTGCGGGCATGGACCACATGGAGACCCTCACCGGCTTCAAGTGGATTTCCCGCGTCCCTGGATTGGTCTATGGCTACGAGGAAGCCCTGGGCTACTGTGTGGCACCGCATCTGGTCCGCGACAAGGACGGCATGTCCGCTGCCCTGCTGCTTGCGGAGCTCGCCGCCGACCTGCAGGCGTCTGGCCGCACCCTCTTCGATGCCCTCGACGAGTTGGCCTTGCGGTATGGTCTGCACGCCACCGACCAGCTCAGCGTCCGGGTGGACAATCTGGTCCTGATTCCGACCATGATGGACCGGCTCCGTGAGCAGCCGCCGTCGTCATTCGCCGGGTCACCGGTGGCGGCCCACACGGACTTGTCCCTGGGCAGCGAAGCCCTGCCGCCCACCGACGGGATGCTGTTCCTTACCGAGGACGGCACCCGTGTGATCATCCGGCCCAGCGGTACCGAGCCCAAGCTCAAGTGCTATCTGGAAGTGGTCCGGCCGGTCGAATCCGCCGAGCAGTTGCCGACGGTGCGCGCCGAGGCCACCCAACTGCTGGAAGGCATCAAGGCGGACATCCGTGGCGCCCTCGGACTGGTGGAATAGCACCCTTTTGCGCCCCGCACGACTGTGGGACCATGCTGCCATGGTCATCGAAGAGGACTATTCCCCAGCTTCGCGGGACAGGCACCCCAGCCCCGACGACAAGCCGGAACATCGGGCCTCGGAGGAACACCTCCCGGCGGACGACGAGCGCGCCATCGCCCGCCGGCGGAAGGACGCCGAGGACAAACTCGAGGAACACCGACGCGAGGCCGAACAACACGGCCATCCGACGGGCGGGACGCACTGACTAAGAGGGCCTCCGGCGCTGATACTGTCTATCAATATGGCCCATGATCTAACCACCACGGCGGAGGAGAGCGCTCCGGTCGGCAAACGGTACCGACGGCGCCGCCAGTCTCCTCTCCGGACAGCCCTCCATGTCGTTGGCGAACTCCTGATGACTGCCGCGGCAATCCTGTTGCTGTTCGTGGTGTGGCAGCTGTGGTGGACCAACCTCGAGGCCCGAGGAGCCCAGACCGCCGTCGTCGAGAGCCTCTCCCAGGAGTTCGCCAAGCCGGCCGAGACGCAGGAAGCGCACACGGACACCGAACCTGTAGTCGGCAAGCGGCCTGCTGACGGTGAATCCTTTGGCATCGTCTACATCCCACGCTTCGGTGAGGACTACTCCGTGCCGTTGTCCGCGGGCGTCAGCGACTTGGTGCTGGACTCGCTGGGCCTGGGCATGTACCCGGACAGCGCCATGCCCGGGGACACCGGGAACTTTTCGGTGGCCGGGCACCGGCAGACGCATGGCAAGGTACTGGACCTGGTCCACACACTGGAACGGGGAGACAAGATATATGTACGAACCACCGACGGGTACTACACCTACGCTTTCCGTGATTTCGAGATAGTGACCCCAGACCGCAGCGACGTACTGTTGCCTGTGCCCAAAGAACCTGAGGCAAAGCCCACCGAGCGCCTCCTGACCATGACAACTTGCCACCCGCGGTACGGCGACCAGCAACGGTTTATTGCTTACTCGGTGCTGGAATCCTGGCAGCCGGGCAGCGCCGGCCCACCGGACGAGATTGCGGCCGTGGTCAAACAGAGCTCGAAGGGATAACTGACCAATGTATGCATGGATTTTCCGCAGCCTGCCCGGCCCCCTGTGGGTGCGGACCCTGCTTGCGGTTCTGCTGATTGCCGCAGCAGTCCTCTTTCTGATGGAGGTGGCCTTCCCGTGGGTCAGTGCGCTTGCTCCGCTGAACGAGGACTCAACAATCGGTGGCACGGCTCCGCCTCAGTGAGCCCCGCAAGAACCGGACCCGTCCGCCCCGCCGTCCCCGAAGACAATATGCAAGGATGGATGTTCCTGGACCCAGCAGACGAAAGGGATGGCCATGTCTGAAGACAGCACACCCGGATCCGCGCCGAGCGAGACCTATCACGACCCGACGTCGATCGCTTCGGTCATCGACCATACCCTGCTGAAGCCCGAAGCTTCCCGCGAGGACATCCTCACCGTCTGCGAGGAGGCGATGCAATACCGCTTCGCCGCAGTCTGCGTGAACCCCCTGTGGACCGCCCTGGTGCACAGCACACTCAAGGGTTCCGGCGTCAAGACCTGTTCCGTCATCGGCTTCCCGTTCGGTGCCACGCCAACCGATGTGAAAGTTTACGAGGCCCGCGGTGCCAACCTGGACGGCGCCGACGAGATCGACATGGTGATCAACATCGCCGCCGCCCGCGCGAACGACCGCGACACGGTGCTGGCTGACATAGCAGCGGTGGCCGAAGCCGTCCATGCCGGCGGCGCCATCCTCAAGGTCATTCTGGAAACCCATCTGCTCTCCGACGAGCAAAAGCGGATGGTATGCGAAGCCGCAGCCGAGGCCGGCGCCGACTTCGTCAAAACCTCCACCGGCTTCAGCGGCGGCGGGGCCACCGCCGAGGACATTGCGCTGATGCGGGATGCTGTCGGGCCGCACCTCGGCGTCAAGGCTTCCGGCGGCGTGCGCTCCATCGACGACGCGCGCGCCATGCTCCGTGCCGGCGCAACACGAATTGGCGCCAGCTCATCAGTGGCTATTGTTAAGGGTGAGCAAGCCGCCGGCGGCTACTGACGCCGCATCGCACTACTGAGGAGAAACACCCCATGGCAGCCCATCCCAAGCAGCGCACCCATTCGGGCGAGGGACATTTGGTCAGCAATCTCATCACCTTCGTGATCATGATGCTGATCTTCTTCGGTTCCCTGTATGCCTTCAGTTTGGAACCGGTTATCGGGGCCATTCCGGCATTCGCCATCGGCCTGGGCCTGTTCACGCTGGCCTTCTTCATTCCCAAGCAAATCATCGGGCGGGCCGACACCTACCACAAGGCCTAAGAAGACACTGAGGCTTTCCCGGGCGCGCAGCCAAGGGCACGGCAGGATCTGCCCCCTTGGCTGCGCGCCCGGCGCATTTAAATCGCGACGGCGTGAATCTCGACGGCAGCGTGCCTCCTCGCGGTCCGCGGCCAAGCCGGTGCGCACTGCTGACCGGTTCACCGGCGTGTAAACTGACCTACGGTGTGACGGGAAGTCTGGTCGTCGGGTAATTGAACGAGCCCTCAAGGGCGACCAACCGTCAGGAGCCATGCATGGCCACTCCTCCGCCTCCCGCCCAGAAGACCATCCTCGGCCGCGGCAGCTATCCCGAGTTCCTCCGGATCAGTGAACTGTTGCGCAAGGAAACGGTCGGCGGGATCCTGCTGCTGGTCGCAACCGTCGCGGCACTCGTCTGGGCCAACTCCCCCGCAGCCGACAGCTATTTCGCGATCCGTGATTTCCAGATCGGCATCGAGTCCCTGCACCTGAACCTGAGCCTCGGCCACTGGGCTTCGGACGGTCTGCTGGCGATCTTCTTCTTCCTGACCGGCCTGGAACTCAAGCGCGAGTTCGTGGCGGGCGACCTCCGTTCCCCCGCCCGCGCCATAGTCCCCATCGCCGCGGCCTTCGGCGGCGTCGCGGTGCCCGCCCTGGTCTTCGTCATCGTGAACCTGAGCGCCGGGCCTGAGGCCCTGCGCGGCTGGGCCATCCCGACGGCCACAGACATCGCCTTCGCCGTCGCTGTCCTGGCCGTGATCAGCTCGCACCTGCCCAGCGCGCTGCGGATCTTCATCCTGACCCTGGCCGTGATGGACGATCTGATTGCCATCGCCATCATCGCGTTCTTCTACTCGTCCGATGTGCAGCTGCCCTACCTGTTGTGGATGCTGCTCCCGCTGGGCGCCTTCGCGTTCCTGACCCATAGGTTCCCTAAGTTCTTCGCCCAACACCATCTGGCCGCCTGGGTCATCCTGCTTCCGCTCGGCATCGTCACCTGGGCCCTCATGCATTCCTCCGGGGTACACGCGACAGTCGCGGGCGTGCTGCTCGGCTTCATGGTCCCGGTGCTGCGCAGCAAGAAGCACGGCGGCCCGGACGCCGGCCCGGGGCTGGCCGAGCAACTTGAACACCGCTTCCGGCCCCTCTCCACCGGGTTCGCGGTGCCGGTCTTCGCCTTCTTCGCTGCCGGTGTGGCCCTCGGCGGCTGGGAAGGCATCAGCCGCACCTTCACCGACTCGGTGGCCATCGGCATTGCCGCAGCACTGGTGATCGGCAAGCCGCTGGGCATCATGCTCACCACCTGGGTGCTGACAAAGTCCACCAAGGCCAGCCTGGATCCGTCGCTGAAGTGGATCGACGTGCTTGGTGTTGCGGTGCTGGCCGGCGTGGGCTTCACCGTTTCCTTGCTGGTCAACGACCTGAGCTTCACGCTCGGCTCCGCGCACCACGACCACGCGAAGGTGGCCGTTTTGGCCGGTTCCCTGGTCTCCGCCCTGCTGGCTGCCGTGCTTCTGCGCGCCCGCAACCGGCACTACCGCCAGGTCGAGGAGTTGGAAACCGCAGATACCGACCACGACGGCGTGCCGGATGTGTATCAGCAGGACCCGCGCGCGACCAGCTGATCCGGGGTTGGTGCCGGCTAGTTTCGGCGCCGCCTTTGCGAGCCGCGTCACACACCGAACGGTTCCGCTACCCGCAGGGAGGCACATGCCATACTGAACCAGTTATGGCCAGCCCGCGCCCGCACAGCAGCCGGCAGATGGGCTGCCCGGAGTAGGGGGATCTTCGAGCATGTCTGCCGCACCAAGCCCGCTGTTGTCATTGCTGATCGGCCGCCAGCAATTCCACGAGCTATCCCTGCGCGCCCGCGTGGTGCTGAGCCATCTGCCGCTTTGCCTGACTGTGGCGCTGACCGCTGTCCTGGCTGCGGTGTTCTTCCCGGACCTGCTGTCCAACACGCACTTCATCGTTGGACTCGTCGGCATCGGTCTCTTGTGGGTGCTGAGTGCCGTCGTCCCGTGGGACCGGCTGCCCTATCCTTCCTACTGGATTATTCCGTTGCTGGATTTCGTCGCCATCGGGTTCCTCCGCCAGGGCAGCGGGACGGAGCTTTCCGGGATCAGCCTGCTGGCCGTCTTCCCGGTTTTCTGGATGGCGTGGTCGGAGATCGCTCCCGCCGCCGCACGTTTGATCAGTTTCGTTGCCCCGCTGCTGATCATCTGGATCCCGGTGTTCGCCGGACCGGAACCGATGACGGCTGAAGCTCTGGTCGGTCCGATCCTGGTCCCGATCGTGACCTTGACGGTGTCCATCACAGCGTCCGTTTTCGCTTTGAGCTCGACGGCGCAACAGCAAAAGCTGGCTCACAAAGACCGCGAACTGCGGGCCTTACTGGAAGACAGCAAAGTTCACGTGCGCCGGCTGGATACCGTCTTGAACGCCGTCGCCGTGGGCGTCCTCGTCACCGATGCCGACGGCCAAGACATCTTGAGCAACGTACAACAGCAGCGGGACCGCTCGGTGGCCATGCCTCAGGGGATCGATAATCCGGATGAGGCCGACCTGCTGGTCTTCGAAGCCGACCGGACCACGCCCTTCGCCCTGGACGACCGGCCCATCCGCCGTGCCGTTCGCGGTGAGACCTTCTCGGACGTCTTGGTGTGGATCGGTGCCGGTGAGAGCCAGCGGGCCATGTTGTGCACGGCGCGGCCCATGCAAGACGATGCCGGGCGGTTCGACGGAACCGTCATGGCCTTCAGTGACGTCACCGACCTAGTCAACGCACTGACCGCCAAGGAAGAGTTCGTCTCCAGCGTCACGCATGAGCTTCGCACGCCGTTGACCTCCATCATGGGCTATTTGGATCTCGCGCTCGAGGACGCCGACCAACTGCCGCCACAGGTCAGTCATTCGCTCACCATTGCCATGCGCAATTCCGAGCGTCTGCTCCAACTGGTGGAAGACCTGCTCTTCACTGCGGCGGGGACGCTGAGCATCGAACCGCGCAGCACGGCCTTGGCAGACGTCGTGTCCGGCAGCGTCGCTTCGGCCCTGCCGAGGGCGGAACACGCGGGCGTGGAATTGGTGATCGACGCCGCCGAGGGGCTGGTCGCCGAGATCGATCCCACCCGAATGGGGCAGGTGCTGGACAACCTGCTCTCCAATGCCATCAAGTATTCGCCCGACGGCGGCCGTGTCACCGTCCGTACATTTGAAGACGACGGCGCAGCCGTGCTGGAGGTCAGCGACACCGGGATGGGCATGTCCGAGGCCGACCAGGCAGAAGTCTTCACCAAGTTCTTCCGTACCAGTTCTGTCCGGCAAGCTGCCATCCCGGGGCTGGGGTTGGGGTTGGCGATCAGCAAGTCGATTGCCGAGGCGCACGGAGGCACGCTGACCTTTAGCAGCGTGCTCGGAGCCGGCACGACGTTCCGGGTTTCACTCCCGCAGCAGGGCGAAAAGGGAGGCCGCCCGGAGGCGGCCTCCCTGAGCCAGGCGCCGGCGTAAACCGTGGGTGCCGGCAGCTGGCCGGACGATGCCTAACGAATGGCCTGGTGGCCCTTGAACTCCATCTTGCCGTTGCCGGTTCCCTTGCCATTACCCTTGGCCGTGCCGTTCACCGCTGAGGTCGTCTCCGCGAAGGTCAGCGTGGCGTGCGCAATCGCATCGGCCATCTGTTCGAGCACGACGGGGTCAACGTTGTCCACCGTGTCGCAAGGATCGTGATAGCAGGGATCAAGAGCCACCCCTGCCGTGCCTCCGAAGATGGCTGCTTGTTCTGGAGTCTTGATGTCCTCGGCACCGGTGAACAACCCTCCGGCCGGGATGCCGTTGTTGATGAACGCGAAGTAGTCCGAGCGGCCGTCGAAGGCGGTCGGCTCCGTGGCTAGTCCCTGCGAGGCGAAGTAGTCCTCGAAGATGTGCTCGACGTTGGCGGACCCGTTCGGCCCGGTCTGCCCGTAAGCACTGCCGTCGCCGTCGTAGACGAAGCGGACTGCATTGGGTGAACCGACCATGTCGAAGTTCAGGTTCAGCGCGTGATTCTTGATCTCCTTCTTCGACAGCTGGGAGACGTAGTACTCGGAACCGAGCAAACCGTCTTCTTCAGCGCCCCAGAAGGCGAACCGCACCCGGTTTCGCGGCTCGTCGCCGCTGGCTGCGATCTGCAGCGCAGTTTCCAAGATCGCCGCGCTGCCGGAGCCGTTGTCGTTGATGCCTGGGCCTTCGGAGACCGAATCCATGTGGGCGCCGACCACAACGGTGCGGTCCGCGCGTCCTGCAGTGTCGGCCAGAATGTTGAACGTCTCCGTTTGGACGATTTCGGCGTCCACCGCGATCCGCAGTTCCAGACCTTCCGTGCCCGCCAGCTCGGCGCCCAGATCGAAGCTGGTGGTCACCGCCGGAATGGTTTGGGGCGTGCCCAATGTGCCGGCGAACAGATCGAGCCGGTCCGCTGTGCCGCCGTTACCCTGGTTGAACAGAACCACGCCCCCGGCACCTGATGCCGCGGCATTCGACACCTTCAGGGCGAAGTCGCAGGTGCCGCGCTGGATCAACGCGATGTTTCCGGCCGGGAAGCCGGCAAAGTCGGCCATTTCACAACCGCTGGTGGACGCCCTGTCCCCCGCCAGATTGATATCCACCGCTGTCACCGGTGCGGTGACGTCGCCGGATCCCGAGTAGTCCATGCCCAGGAAATCCTGCTCCGCCGTGTAGACGGTGGGCGTCGGGGCCACTTGCTCGAAGTCCGCGCTGTTGAGCACAAAGCGTTCGTAGGAGAACGTCTGGCGCACCGGCGTGTATCCGGCGGCCCTCAGCTGCGATTCGATGTACTGCGCCGAGGCCTCGTACCCCGGGGTACCCGCGGCGCGATTGCCGCCATTGGCATCGGCCACGTCCTGCAAGGCCTGCAGGTGGCTGAAGATGTTCTCTGCGGTGACAGCCTCCCGCAGCGCACTGGTATTCGTCCCGTTGTCGGCCTGGGCTGGCAGCCCGACACCGAAGGCCAAAGCGGTAGCGGCGGTGATGGCCGCTCCGCGCCTGAAACGGTGGTTTTTCATGCTGTTCCTCCATAGGTGCGATGATGGATCCCGCTATCCCCGTAGCAGGATCCTGCCCGGAAGCTATCCGATCTGAAGCATTTGCAAAAGAGATGGCAACTGTTTCGGTGTTGAAACGAACAAAACAAGCAAGAGCCAGGTACCGATGCCCCTCACGGATAACATGGTGGGGGCTACCTGTCCGTTTCAGGATGGCAAATTCAGCACGGTCAACCTGCCCGAAAGGAGCCCCATGCGGCTAGGCACATCTTTGATGCGGGGCCGCGTCCTCACTGCCACGGTGCTCGCCGCCTACGTTGTGGTGGTCGCCCTTGTTGTCCTTTGGCCCACGCCGGTGGATGCCGCAGCGAACAGCTTGATCCAACGGGTCCTGGCGGCCCTGCACCAAGCAGGCATCCCGGACTGGTTTGACTACAACCTGATCGAGTCCGGGGCGAACGTCTTGATGTTCATCCCGCTCGGTCTACTCACCGCCTTGTTGCTGCCTTCCGCACTGCGCTGGCTCACGCCTGCGGGAGCGCTGGTGTTCTCTGCCGCCATCGAGTGGTGCCAGGAGACGTTCCTGCCCGGCCGCTACGCTTCCTTGCAGGACGTCTGGGTGAACACCCTGGGTGCCGCGCTAGGCACGGTGCTGGCCTACGCATGGCTGGAGCGGCGGCGCAACCGGCGCCCCGTAACACGATAAAGTCGAACTAGTCTTTCTCACCGCACAGACAAAAGGACCAGCATGCGTATTTCCGTCATCGGCTGTGGCTATCTGGGGGCCGTTCACGCTGCTGCCATGGCCAAGCTTGGCCACGACGTTGTCGGCATCGATGTGGACGAGCGCAAGATCGCCGAGCTTCAGGCCGGCCGTGCCCCGTTCTTCGAGCCGGGGCTGCCGGAACTGCTGACCGAGGTCCAGAAGACCGGACGGTTGACCTTCAGCACCGAGATGGCCGACGCCGCCGGCGCCGTCGTGCACTTCGTCTGTGTGGGCACGCCGCAGCGCAAGGGCGAGAACGCCGCGGACCTGCGCTTTGTCGACGCCGCCTTCACTTCGCTGGCTGAGCACCTGCAGCCCGGTGACGTGGTCGTCGGCAAATCCACCGTGCCGGTGGGCACGGCTGCGCGGTTGGCCGATGAAGTCCAGGCGATTGCTCCGGAAGCGGTTCTCGCGTGGAACCCGGAGTTCCTGCGCGAGGGCCATGCGGTGAAGGATACCCTGACCCCGGACCGTTTCGTCTACGGTGTCCCTTCCGGCGCCAAGGGTGAAGCCGCGACGGCAGCGATGGACGAGGTCTATGCCGCCGCGCTGGCCGCCGGGACGCCGCGGCTGGTGATGGACTATGCCACCGCCGAGCTGGTCAAGACGGCCGCCAACTCCTTCCTGGCCACCAAGATCTCCTTCATCAATGCCATGGCCGAAGTCTGCGAAGCCACCGGAGCGGACGTCACCGCCCTCGCCGACGCCATTGGCATGGACGAGCGGATCGGCCGCAAGTTCCTCAACGCGGGCGTCGGGTTTGGCGGCGGCTGCCTGCCCAAGGACATCCGCGCCTTTATGGCCCGGGCCGGCGAACTCGGTGCGGATCAGGCGTTGACTTTCCTGCGCGAGGTGGACGCGATTAACATGCGCCGTCGCACCCGGGTGGTGGAACTGACCCGGGAGCTGTGCGGCGGGTCGCTGATCGGCAAACGCATCACCGTGCTGGGAGCCGCGTTCAAGCCGGAGTCCGACGACGTGCGGGACTCCCCTGCCTTGTCCGTTGCCGCACAGCTGCAGCTGCAGGGCGCTACCGTCACGGTCACCGATCCGGAAGCCTTGGCCAACGCCGTGCACCGTTTCCCGGAGCTCAGCTACGAGCCGGATACCAAGACGGCAATAGCCCGCGCCCACGCGCTGGTCCTGCTGACCGAGTGGCAGGAATACCGCGAACTGGATCCCGTGGCCGTCGGAAACCAGGTTGACGAGAAAAACATCCTGGATGGACGCAACGTGTTGGACCCGGATGTTTGGCGTCAGGCCGGTTGGACCTACAAGGGCATTGGCCGCCCCTAGCTTTCCCCAAGCCTTCCGTCCCACAATGGGCCCGTACAGCCAGAGCTGTGCGGGCCCATTGCCACACCCGTTGACAGTGGCCGCAAACAGGAGCATGTTAGGTGGATGGCCAGCGCCAACGCCGCCGACCTTAGCTAATCGCGGGTCCGGACGAACTGCGCTGGTCGATGGGGGGACATCGAATGGTGATTCGGAGGGGCTTGGCCCTAGCCGCGGCTGCAGCCGTGGGGCTATCAGGCCTGTCACTGACCGCAGAACCCGCCGTCGCAGCCCCGGATCCGGGCCGGCACTTCTATGAAACCGGCGCCACCACCCTGCACGACGCCTACTTTCCCGGCGCCGGTAACGGCGGCTACCAGGCCACCCACTACCACCTGGACCTTGAGTACAACCCGCCCACCGATCAGTTGAACGGCAAGGCCACCATCACCGCGCAGGCCAAGCAGGACCTTTTGTCGTTTAGCCTGGATCTGGATGGGCTGGCCGTCCAGTCCGTTAGTGTCGACGGACTGGGTGCCCGCTTTGACCGCACTGGCGCCAAGCTCACCATCACTCCTGCCCGCGGCGTGCCCAAAGGCCACCGCTTCACCGTGATGGTGGAGTATTCCGGCGTTCCGCGCACCCTTGCGCTCCCCGGTCCCGCCGGCTTCATTCATACCGACGACGGCGCATTGGTCACCGGTCATCCGAGCAGCGCCCCCACCTGGTTTCCGGTGAACAACCACCCCAGCGATCCCGCCAGCTACACCTTCAACATCTCGGTGCCGGACGGCTGGCAGGCTGTGGCCAACGGCTTGCCGGGCGGAACGAAACAAAAGTCAGGTCGCACCATCTATGCCTGGCGGGCACCTGAGCCGCTCTCGCCCCATCTGGCGACCATCGCCGTCGGGCATTTTGATCTGGCGAAGTACACCAAGGACGGTATCAGGTACGTGGACGCCATGGACCCGGCGTTGAGGAAGACGGTCATTCCGCGCAATGGGGACGGTCTGGCCTGGTCGCAAACCGACGACGCCAGCTACAAGCGCCTCACCCGGACGGTCAGCGTGCCCGATGCCGGCGCGGACTTCTCCTTTTGGATGCTGCGCGACACCGAGCCCGGCTGGGACTACGCATTCGTCGAGGCGCGCACGCCCGGCGAGGACAACTGGACCACGTTGAAGGACACCACCGGACTCGCGGAGGACGGCACCGGGCATTCCTGCCCGGCCTGGCACCAGGTGCATCCCTTCCTGAATCATTACCAGAAGGACGACGGCGGTGGCTCCTGTTCGGCGAAGGGGTCCACCGGGCAATGGTGGGCTGCCACCGGGACGAGCGACGGCTGGGAGCATTGGGAGTTCGATCTGGCGGACTATGCCGGCGAGGACGTGGAGCTCTCCATCACCTATGCCAGCGACATCACAGGACAGAACGACGGCGTCTTCGTCGAGGACATCAACGTGTCCGGAGCCGACGGCTCCACGTCCTTCGACAGCGACGGCGACCGCTGGGACGGCTGGGCTGCCAAAGGAGAGCCCAAGGGCAGCCGCAAGAACGACAATGCGTGGACGGCCGGCAGCACCACGCCACCGTCCCAGGGCTACAAGATCCAGCAGTCGCTGGACAAACAGCCGAAGATCATCAAGTTCCTCTCCTCAGAGTTCGGCAAATATCCGCTGAGCAGTGCCGGCGGCATCGTGGACAACGTGGAGGACCTAGGTTTCGCCTTGGAAACGCAGGGCCGGCCGGTCTACCCAATGGATTACTTCTACAGCGAGAATAGCGGCGACTCATTTATTGTCCGGCAGCTCGCTCTCCAATGGCTCGGCAGCCAGGTGCCCGTCAATCGGTGGCGGGACAGCTGGCTCAACCAGGGTTTGGCAACCTATGCGCAATGGCTCTGGGTCGAAAAACATGACCCCGGCAGCGCCCAAGACACTTTCGACTTCTACGCAGGCATCGACGCTGCCGACCCGTTCTGGAAGTTCAGGTTGTCCAACCCGGGCGCGGAAAACCTGTTCGCCAGCAGCCTGCAAACCCGCTCGGCCATGGCGCTGCATGCGGTGCGGAGCGAAGTGGGCGACAAGGACTTCCGCAAAATCGTCAAGCGGTGGGTCAAGGACGGATCAGGCTCCCCCAAGGATTTCCGCAAGCTCGCCGAGGATGTTTCCGGCAAGGACCTTGGCCGGCTGTTCCAACAGTTCGTCGCTACTCCGGGGAAACCAGGAGTACTTTAGCGGTCCTCGCCCAGCACCCGGAGTCCTTCACGGTAGGCGTCCGCGGTTAGCTCGCCGCGGGCAAAGCGCTGGTCCAGAATCTGTCTAGCCGTGCTGCGTCCGTGCGGTTTTTCCATCTTCCCGGCGGCCGCGGCCACCGCAACCGCATCTTCAACACTGCCCGGGCGCAAGCCCATGAAAGCCCGGACCACCAAGATGGCCAACATGCCCACGATGGCCAACAGCAGAATGCCGAACAGCCACGCCAAGCCCATATCTACCATGATGAAGCACTCCTTCGATCACGACGGAACGATGGCTTTAAATCCGTTCCCATAGCGTCAGGATACGCGTCGGCCCCGGGAACAAACAGGGCAAAACCATCACAATAGGATTCCTTCGTCCCTGGCTGTTCCCCGTGGACGAAGATATTTCGGTCTCGCCGCGCATTCGTGCCTACGCACCGAGGAGGGGGACCGAGCGACTAGTTCCGGGGGACCCTTCCGCCGGCAGACACAAGATGGCGGGATGGCTACAGCGGCGGAGCCGCGTAGTACAGGTCGGTGTTCCAGCGGCCATACTGGAAGGTCTTGTAAATGGGGTCCCCGGCGATGGTTCCGTTCATCGGCTGGATCCGCAGGCGATAGTTCGTAAAGAACCCGCCGTCTGAAGTGGGGAACGGCAATTCGAACACGGCCGAAGGCTTCTTGACCGTGGCTTCGGCGCCCCAACCGGCAGCACTCGCCAAAGACACTTCGTAGGACGTTGCGCCGGACGACGCCTTCCAGTTGAAGGCCACGTGCTTCTTGTCGTTGATCGGTGTGCTCACGGTGTAATTGACCGTTGTCAACAGCCCCAACGGCGGGTATGCCTTCGCGTCGCGGAAGCAGTTGTCCACCGAATAGTGCTCGTATTTGTATACCAGGTAGATGGCATCGCCGGCGGTGGCACCGTTCATCGGCTGAACCCTCAGGCTGTACGTCGCGTAAAAGGGGGCGTTGGCGCCGGCGCCCTTGAGCGGATTTCCCAAGCGGTCCGAAGGAGTCCGGGGCATGGTGAAGGTGACTTGTTCACCCTTCACCTCGGCCGCCTGGGCGTACCGCGGATCGCCGGAGGACAGTGTCACCACGTAATGCGTGACGTTTTGGGCGCGCCTCCACGTAAAGCTGACGTCCAGCCTGTCCAGGTTCTCCAGTTGGGCGGTTGAATTGGCCACCTTGCACTGGGCTGAGTCCTTGGTCGGTCCGTCCGGGCGCGTCTTCAGCTGGGCACCGGCGATAAGGCGTGCATCGGCGGAGCCGGAGGGCGGGGCCGCCGGCGCGCCGACCGAGACGCTCATGGTTGCTGTCGCCGTCTGGCGCCATTTGGCGACAGCCACAGGCGTGCCTACTCCCATCAACACGACCAGGAAGAACGCTATGGCTGCCCCCGTGAAACCCGGCAGGGACCGGGCCCGCCTCCACGGTCCTGGCCGCGCCGTCGTCGCTGTCCCCTCCACGTCGTTCGTCACGGGTTTTTCTTTCGTCGTTTTGTCAGGGTCAAGAAGAACATGCCAAGAACCGACAGGGGAACGGCCAGCCAGGTTCGGTTGTCCGCGAAGACGTTGCCCTCAATCCAGCCTGCCTGCGCCGGTACAACCTCGGTGGTCTCCTGCTCCGCCAAGCCACCCGCTGCTGGCCCGTCCGGCAGGAAAACCGGTTCCAAAGCCTCATCGTCAGCGGACGGGTTGTCCGGACCCGTAGGGACGCCGCCCTCGCTGTCTTGGGGGCAAGCGCCGGCGACGGCGACTCCCCCGGCTGCAGCCTGCAGCACGAACGCGACATCCACGTCGGCACGCTGACGCCTGGTCTCGTTTTCCGCGCCGGGGGCCAGATGCAGCTTGAGATTCAGAGGTAGTGCCTCCCCCGGGGCCAACGTCCAGGTTTGTGCCAGAGCCGAACAGGACCAGGGACCGGTCAACGGCACGGTTTCGCTGGCACCGCCGGATTCCGCAACGCTCAGCACAAGGTTCCCGGAAATTTCCACGTCGGCGTCACCCACCACTCCGGCGACCGAAAGCGCAGCCGGGTCGCTGCTGTTGTTACGGACCCACACCTGGCTCGCGACGGATCCGCCGGGAACCAACGAGCCGGCCGCCCGGCTAAACAATTGCTTTGGCAGCTCGGCCGCATAGTGGTGCCCGTCCAAGCTCAACTGCAATCGGTCGTCGGCCGCCTGAGCTGGCTCAGCCGGCACCCACATAACGAGCAGCAACGCCAACACGGCTGCTGCACGGCTGATCATCGCCCATGACAACTGTTCATGATGACTCGTCATGGCCGGATCACGACGTCGACCGCTGCCGCAACGACCGCCGGGTCGGAAACTCGGCTGGCTCCATGCGTGTCCCTGCGGCTGGGTCTTCGGCCGGGAAGTCCTTGGCCGGCCTTGGTTCCGGAACATTCGAAGGCGTTTCTCCGTCGTCGGCAAAGGACGCGCGGTCCGCTGCCTGAAGCTCCGCAGCTTCTTTCTTCGTCTTCCGCTGGCGCCCGCCCTTGATGAGGGAGACAGCGCCGTATCCGATCAGCGCGATGGCCGCGAGTTTGAGGACCAGGCCGCGGTCCCCCTGTCCCAGTGCACTAGCCAGGAAGCCAACCCCTGGGACAGCGTAGAAAAGCTTCCCGCGAACCTGCAGTTCCCGCACGGGGAGCTCGTCTGCCACGCTGTTGTTGTCCCCCTGGGTCACCAGCAGCCGCTCCCCCTGCTGCGAGGCAATGACCGACGTGATCCGGTGTGTGATCACCACCGGACTGTTGGACTCGACTTGGTAAGTGATGATGTCTCCGGTGCGCAGCTCTTCGAAAGGCGTCGGTTTGACCACCAGGAAGGTGCCCGGCGCGTATTTCGGTGCCATCGAACTGGTCAGTACGGTGTACGTCTGCGACCCGGTGACGAGGGGCACGACCACCAGGACCAGGGCCGCCAGCGTCACCGCCAGAAAAGCCAGGTAGGCGATCCCCCGGCCGGCGAGGCGCACAACGTTCACGAACATTCCTCTCAGATCTGCTCGGCGGCGAGCGGAATAGAAATAGTCGTCGAAATGTCTTGCAAAGACGGAGGCGTCTGCTGGGAGAGGGTTGCCTGGAGGCAGAGGACGCCCGATTCACCCTTGGCCAGATCAACTGAAGGCAATGCGCCTGTTGCGGCTGCAGTGAAGAGGGCCGGATTCTCGCACTCCTCAAGGCTCCCCGCTGCCGTTGCCACAATGTGCAGGTACTCCGCGAGGTTGGCGGTGGCGACGGTGGGCGACGATGTAATTTTGGCCCTGATGGTGAACTCCCCGCCGGCATCGGTCAGGTTGGTCAGCTTGACTCCGGCCCGGACCGCGCCGCCCGGCAGGAGCTTCCCGGCCGGCGCCGTTTCCAGCGCCAAGGTTGCCGGCGTGCCGTCTTCCATCGTCATGTCCACGCTATCGTCGCCTGAGCCGAGGCTGACCTTGAAGGCCGCGGCCTGGATGGTGCCGGCATCGAGCGGCGAGGTTGCGTTCCACAAGGCGTACGAGCCTTGCACCGTCAACATCCCCAGCACCACGGCAGCAGCCAGCAAAGCAGCGGCTTTGAGAGACTGCCGGTTCCGCATCGTCGGCCTCCGCCTACCTACAGTGGTGCGCGTCAGGGTCAGCCGCGCACCACTGGTCTTGAAAAATCAAACAACTGTCAGTTGCCCGCCGCAGCCTTGACTTGGTCCTGGGTCAACTGATCCAGCTTGAATGCTACCTTGCTGAAGTTGTAGGTCTTGTTGGTGCTCTCACGGCCCTTGGTATCGGCTTTGAACTCAAAGGTAACGGTGGCTTTGATGTCGCCCATCGAACCGGTCAGAATTCCGGGCAGGTCGGCCTCGCCCTTTTGCAGCTTCACCTTGGAGACAGTGATGTTCTTGTCCAGGAACGTTCCGGTGGCCTTGTCCGTATCCACCACCGTGAGCGTGGCGGCCATGTTGGTGCCTTCGAGGAAGACGTCCATGTACTGGGTGTAGGTCAGGGTCTCGCCGGGAACAATCCTATGTTTGCTGATGTCCGCGATGGTTCCGCTAGCAAGGTTGCTGGTCCAGACCCCGGTACCGGTCTTCAGGTCCAGGTTGCCGGCGGCCACCGTGCCCATGCCGGCATTCACCTGCTCATTCCAGACGGCCAACGTTCCGCCACCGCCAAGTAGCAGCGCAGCGCCGACACCGATTGCCAGAGTTCCCTTGACCATCTTGTTCATCTTTGACCCCTTGTTTTGTGGCTTGCTCGGCGCCTCGTTCGCGCCGATGACCCCAATCTCGCCAACCCACCCAAAGATGAACGGTTTTATTTGCCAAACGTTCCCGAAAAGTTCGGACGCATGAAAGCACTGCGTCTGGCCCAAACCTCAAGGCATGCCAAAGATCGGGCGGCAAAGGATCAGCGGCCGCCGTCGGCGACGTCCCCGCTGCACGCCGGGTGGCCCCGGAAATGTAGGGGATGTCCTGCACCGGCCTACTTCCTGCGACTCCTCCACCCCAACGCAAGCTTCGGTTCTGCCAAATCTTAAGCATGCGCACTATAATTTGGGTTTCGGAACTGACCGCTCGTTGGAGCGGCCGGCAGAAATGTGAGGCGCTAGTGGATCCGTCGCGGGTAGCGGTAGTCATTGAAGATGACCCGGACATTTGTGAACTCATCAGAAGCGTCATGGCACAGTCCGGCTTTGTGGTCCATACAGCTGAGAACGGTGTAGCCGGCGTCGCCGCTGTCAAGAAGTACCGCCCCTCAATCGTCACCCTGGACGTTGGCCTTCCGGACATCGATGGATTCGAAACCGCACGCCAAATCCGGCTCTTCAGCGACGCCTACATTCTCATGCTGACAGCACGGGCCGAGGAGATTGATGCCGTGCTGGGCTTCAAGTCCGGCGCCGACGACTACATCATCAAGCCGTTCCGTACCTTTGAACTACGTGCCCGGGTGGCGGCAATGCTCCGTCGCTCCCGCACAAGTGAATCGATTCACGACGGCGGCCCCAAGTCTGCAGCGGCGGAACGCACCTCTCAGAGGTCAACAGCAGCGTCGGAAGACTTCACTGTCCTTCCCAACCAGGCCTCCCCTCCGTCGGTTTCAGGCCAGGCCGGCAGCAACGAGGTGCCCTCCCCTCAGGCAAACGAGGAGTTGAGGGAGGCAGCGGCCACCTATGTCCACAACGGACTGTGCCTGGATTACCCCAGCAGAACGGTGACGGCGGACGGCGCCCCCAAGCAACTGACCCGGATGGAATTCGACTTGCTGTACGCCCTCATGGAGAGCGGGCGCAATGTGCGCAGCAAGCAGGATCTCGTGCGGCGGCTGCGCTATGAGGACTATGACACCGGCTCGTTCATCTCTGCGGCCGACGAACGCGCCATCGAGGTGCATATGGCAAATCTGCGCCGCAAGCTCGGCGACGAACCTCGCTCCCCGAAGTGGCTGGAGACCGTTCGCGGCTTCGGCTACCGGATGGCTCCGGCCAACTCGCTGTAGAGAGCCGGTCCGACCTCAATTCGTAGATGCTGAAGCAGGTGCCTCACGACGCACTTACCAGTTGTGCACGACACGGCTCCTCCCCCTACCGCCTCAGTGCCGCGGGAATGCTTATGATGTCATTGCCGCACGCGTGCCCTCCCGTTCCGGATCGGCGGCTGAAAGTCGAGATAATGATCCCCCTTGCCGATGACACCCAACTGCCGAGCCGCCGCGATGTCCGCACGGGTGCAGCCGATCCTGCCCCGCCGACGGGCATGATTCCGGTGGTCCCACTGGTGGCCAAGCCGTCCGGCGACCCCTTTCCGCCCCGGCGGGAATTACGCACCGGCCGCATCCAAGTAGTGGCGCAGGCCGAAGGCCAAACGAACGGCGCCACCAAGTACGTGCGGGTGGAGCAACCTGTGGCTCCCAAGGCTGCACCGCGTTCTGCCCGGCGTCGCAAAACCCGCAAGGCGCCATGGGTGGCGGGCATCGTCGTCGCACTCGCTGCTGTGGCGGTTGCAGTCTTTTTCGCGCTGACACGCTAACTCATCAGGAGCAGGATGCGCCCTGGCGGCGCACCTACCCTTCGCGGGCCGTAAGCCGCTCCAGGATCGCGAACAGTTCGGAGCGCTCGGCCTCGCTCAAAGCGGCGAAGTATTTTTCTGCCTGCTCCACCTGTACCTGACGGATGACGCGGCTGATCTCGCGTCCGGCTTCGGTCAGAACGACCACGCTGGCCCGGCGGTCGGCCGGATCAGGCTCGCGCACGCACCAGCCGCGCTCCTCCAAGCCGTCGACCACGTCGGTGGTTGACCGCGGTGCAATCCGCAACCGGTCCGACAACTCCCCCAGACGCAGCGCTCCATGATGGCGCAGCATGTGCAAGGCACGTGACTGCGACGGCGTTACCCCCAGCGGATCCAGTCCCTGACGGGTCGCTTTTCGAAGTTGCCGCGAGACTGTCCAAAAGGCGTCCAGTAGATTGTCATCAGCCACGGGAATAGGCTATCAATTACTTCGGTTACAACCTCATAGTGAGGTAACCTCACCAAAGCGGCGGCGCTTCGACCGCCACCATCACGAAACGAGGTGGTTCCGACGGAAACACTCGGAATGAGCCCCGGCCGCGGACCCGCCAGGGAACCGACGGCTGCAGAAAAAGAACAAGCCAAACATGTATCGCTAAAGCGGATCGGGGCCCTCTTCCTCCCTTACCGGAAGCAGCTGGCCCTTGTCACCGCGATCATCGTCGCTTCCTCTGCGGTATCTATGGCATCCCCCTTCCTGTTGCGCGCGGTGATCGATGTTGCCTTGCCTGACGGCCGGTTCGGCCTCCTCGCTTGGCTGACTGCGGGCATGTTGGTTGTTGCCGCCGTCACCGCAATGTTCGGCGTCCTGCAGACCTGGATCGCCACCAAGGTTGGCCAGCAGGTCATGCACCACCTGCGCACCGACGTCTTCACCCACCTGCAGCGCCAGTCGGTCGGTTTCTTTACCCGGACTCGCAGCGGCGAAATCCAGTCCCGCATCACTAACGACATCGGCGGCATGCAGTCCGTGGTCACCTCCACGGCCACAGGAATTGCCACGAATCTCACGACCGTTGCAGCCACCGCGGTAGCCATGGTGGCGCTGTCCTGGCAGCTCTCGCTGATCTCGCTGCTGGTGATGCCGCCGGCCGTGCTGATGACCCGCAAGGTCGCCAAGCTCCGCCGGGAGATTACCGCCCGGCGGCAGCGTGAACTGGCGGACATGAATGTCACCATCGAAGAGTCTCTCTCGGTCAGCGGCGTCCAGCTGAGCAAAACCTTGGGCACCGGCCCAGATCTGGCCGCAAGGTTTTCGTCATCGTCGCTGCGCCTCACCGATCTGGAGCTCCGCTCCGAACTCGCCGGGCGATGGCGGATGGCCACTATGAGCATCATCTTCGCTGCGGTTCCGGCCGTTATTTACCTGGCCGCCGGCCTCCCGGGGACGGCAGGAAACATCAGCATCGGTACCGTGGTGGCCTTCACAGCCCTGCAGGGCGGACTCTTCCGCCCCTTGCTTGGGCTGTTGAACGTGACCATCACCGTAACCAGTTCGCTGGCCCTGTTTGCCCGGATCTTCGAGTATCTGGATCTGCCCGTGGAAATTTCAGAACCGGCCGTGCCGGCTGACCTTACCTTGTCTACAGTGGCCGGGCACGTCCGCTTCGAGTCCGTCAGTTTCCGCTATCCGGACAGCACGGTTCCGGCGGTCGACGGCGTCGACCTCACCGTCCCGGCAGGCTCGACGCTGGCCCTGGTGGGTCCCACAGGGTCCGGCAAGAGCACGCTGGCATCGCTGGTGGCACGGCTTAACGACCCCACGGCCGGGCGGATCACCATCGACGGCGTGGACATCCGCTCCATGTCGCTGGCGGACCTGGCCAAGACCGTGGGCGTGGTCAGCCAAGACACCTACCTGCTGCACACCACCGTGCGGGAAAACCTCCGGTATGCCAAACCGGATGCCACTGACGCCGAGATCGAGCAGGCAGCACGGGACGCGCAGATCCATGAGCACATCGTGGCGCTGCCGGAGGGCTACAACACACTGGTGGGCTCGCGCGGCCACCGGTTCTCCGGGGGTGAAAAGCAGCGGATCGCCATCGCACGGACCCTGCTGCGCAATCCGCCGGTGCTGGTGCTGGACGAGGCCACCAGCGCCTTGGACACGCAGACCGAACACGCCGTGCAGCAGGCCTTCGACCGGCTGGCCGCAGGCCGTACCACCATCACCATCGCGCACCGGCTCTCCACGGTCCGCAATGCGGACCAAATCGCCGTCCTCGAGGCCGGGCGCATCGTGGAGCGCGGCACTCATGAGGCGCTGCTCGACGGCGATGGGCGGTACGCGGCGCTGACGGCCTGACATGGGTACGCAGCGACGGGGCAGGGAAGGCGGGAGCCCGGGCCCGGGTCTCGGCTCCGGAGGCTTCCCTGGCTGCGACTCCCCTGGAGAGGACCGCGCCAAGGTATTCCCCTTGGATCCAGCCGGCGTCGCGGGCCTGTTCAACCAGCCGGGCCGCGGATTCCCTGATCTGCGGTGCGTTCATCGCCCGCGCGCAGTATTCTATGTCTCCTGCGGTCTCCCGAGCGCCGGTCGTGAGAGGACTGGCCCATGCTCGAAGGCTACGCCGAAGGCCCGGTCATAGTCGACCAGGTCGCGAACAGGATGCCGGACGCTTCCGACCCCGGCATGGTGGGAGAGTTTTGGAACGCGGGCCGCAGTTTCTTTGCCGCTTGGCCGCCGTCCCAGGACCGCAGATGGAGCCTGCGTCTCTGCCCTCGAAAGTGATCCGCACGGTTTCCAGATCCACGCTGACCTCGACGAAGGGTCCGATGGCCTGCGGGCTTTCGGAATAGTCTTTGGAGGCGACGCGCACGTAGTAGTCCTGGGCAGCCCGACCCGCGAACTGAATCCAGTCGTTGGCGGCACCGGCGGCAGCGCCATCATCGCGGCGCGGAACGCGGGTAGCAGGTCAACCGGGCGGGCGCCGGTACTCCGGACCGTTCGACTGTAGGCTATGGGGCCCCGGTTGTCTCGTTCATCCATCGACGTAGGTTCGATGTGAAGGCCTCCTCAGAGAGCAACATCGCTCGTGCTTTTGCGTTTGCCATGTCTAGCGACAACACGCTTCTGACGATGTCCTCCGTATCTCTAGGATTACCATCAGGAAGGACAGCGCCACCTTGTAGCAACCCAACACTTTCAGAGGCACCGCCTATTGGATTTACTAATACGGGCGTGCCAAGCGCTATGGCCTCTACAGGCATTATTCCGAAATCTTCAACGGGGGGAAAGACATACACCATCGCCTTCTGGTACAGCGCATAGAGCAGCTTATCGGACGGTGCAAGGATGAATTTAACGGGAATCCGGGCGTTCCTCGCTTGCTCTTGAAGGTGACCTAGCGCAGGGCCAGAACCGGCCAGCACCACAGGAAGATCACAAGCCTCTCCGACTTCAATAACCCGCGAGAGATTCTTATAGCTCACGAAACGCGACGCACCAAGGATGAACTCATCTGGCGTCTGTGCGAGTAGGAGTGCGTCCCCTTCAGACAAATGCTCCCTCCATTGGTCATGTTGTTGAAGCTTGCGAACCGATACCGGCGGGTATATAACAACGGAATCTCGATCCCAGGCTCTACGAATTCTATCTTGGACGAAAGTGCTATTTGCAGCATAAGTAGCCCCTGATTTTGACATGTTCTTGTCAAGACGGCGGAAAAGGGGCGCTAGCCCGCGGGCAGCGAGGTTTTTACCCCGAGGATCCAAACCGGGCTCCCAGATGTAGCGAGCGGGAGTATGCACATATACGTATACCGGAATCTCGGACAGGGCACGGTTCTTCGCGACATGGTGAGCAAACAAATGACTGCTCACTAGTGACCAATCATAAGTAGCAAGCCTTTGTTTACGCCATGTCAAGGACATCAAAGGCAGGGACAGCGCCTTTTTTCCGCGCATTGGCGCCCGTGCTAGCCATGATTCATAAACTTCAGTTCCTGGATAACGGTTTTTGTGATCGCTCCACAGACATGAGATATCCGCGTCGGGATACGTGTCTACCATCGCATCGACAACACGTTCCGCTCCCCCAAATTCTTCAATCCACTCATGCACTATTAAACCAGCCAACGTTCCCTCACTTCGATTAACACTCAGATTTCTGCTCGCGCAAAATTGTTCATAGCTTTGGTTACTCGTATTGTCTGCATTCGTCTGTCCACTCCCCTTCGCTGAGACGCAGTGCATCGAAATTAGCCCTGTAGGATATCGGAGCTGCTTTGCATCCTAAATGTCATGTCAGGCTACGCCCTTGGCAGCATAGGGCGATCCTTTGACAAGCGCACCCAGTTTTCGCACACCCCAAAGGATGAGCGTCACATAGACAGCAAAGAACATAAATGTCCAGAAATCACTACGTCCGTAAACGAGAATCAGACCAAATACAACACAGGTGAATCCTGGCATGGTTCGCGATGTGAGAATCATGCAGATTACGATTGTTAGGAAAACTACCACGAACCCAACCTCCGTACTCCCTAACAAATTGATAAGCGCGGCCTCAGCGAAAGGGCTTGCCCCAACGCCGACTCCGGCAAGATGAAGATCATAAAACTCGCTTCCGAGATCCTTTAGTGGAGTGAATCGCAGGAAGGCAGGGAGAAGAAATTGAGAACGCTGAATGAAGGTGCCGCCGAGATCTTCCGGAACAAGCCCCATAGAGATTGAGAAGTGCATATACTGGGGCAGGATGAACTCGTGAAGTGACGAGTAGATGTTGCCAGTACCGAGTGCAGGGAGTAGAAACAGAGCTATACCTCCCAGTGCGACGATGAATAGAGTGGATTTCGCAAATCTCTGACCCAATAAGATCAGGATTATAGCTCCTGTGGTAATAGCTTCTTTCCTGCTGCCGACCAGAAAAAATGGAAGCCACAGTGCAAGCAGAGAGAACACGGGCAATAAGCGAGCCTTAACGAGCGCAATCCGACAGCACAACCAAATGGTCACAGCGACTGCGAGAACTTGGACATTGTGATTTCCTGCCATAAGTAGCTCACCAGCATAGGTGCGCCGCTCTGATGCGATTACATTGCCAAACCCAACTAGGAGAATGCGCGCAAAATCATGCAATCCGATTATGAGAATAAAGACGGCTAAAATTGTATCGAGACTACGAGAGCCGTGGGTTCTGATGAGTTGCTGGTATCGGGCCGTTGCTGATTTGATGCATGCCGTGAGCCTTTCCATGCCGAAGAACAACTCTGTAAAGGCGTAGGCGAGAATAACACACCGCAGATCCAAAACCGTAGTGTTCTCGACCAGCTCAACCGAGGGCCAGGGAGGGTATGATTCACGGCCGTACTTTAGTGCAAGCCAAGCAGTCGTGGCATATAAGGTCAGCGAGAGAAAGATAAGCGAACCGTACCGAGTCGACTTGGTGAGTAGGAGCTGGCCCACCAATATTACATACCAGAGGACAAGTACGGTTAAGAGAGTGGAAGAGCTAAGAAACCAAGCAAACGCAAATGCTAGGATTGTACTGTACCCGCGTCTTAGCCCTAGCACGTACCCGCCTCATCCGATAGGAAACAATTTTTCGTTTTTGTGGTTGGATCGCCAACAGGTTAAAGCTCACGACCCAGATGCTCGTCGGCCAAGAGCTCCTTCAAAGCGCCCCACTGACGAGTGTATTCCGTCTACGAAGTCCGGGAGGCTACCGCGCCGAGCGGCACTAACGAAGGGACCAACGCATATCAGCAGTCGCCGGAGGACTGGGTATTTCCACTTCCGGTGGATGAAACCATATCCCCGCCCATAAGCCCGTAGCTTCGTTCGTCGCTGAGCCTTCGAAAGCCCATGCTGCTGTGAAACACCGTACACCTTTAAATCGCTGTCCCAGTGAACGACAATATCCCTCTGCGCGGCACGCAGCAGAAGATCTGTTCCTTCACCGGACTGCCAAGGCGAGGTACTTCCACTGCCCAGGGACGAGTCGAAGCAACCTACCTCTCGCAAGACGGCTGCGGCCACCACCATGCCGGCTTCGATGATTCTCCACACATTCGTGCGTGATATCGGATAGGCCCCAGAAGAGAACCTGTAACGTGGGCCCTCTTCATCAATGTAGGACATGGCCACGATGTCAGCGCTGGAGTGCTTCGTTACTAAACAATCGGCAAAATCTGAAGCATAATATGTTGTGTCGTTTGGAAACAGGAAATGCGTACAAACTGATGGAGCACTTGCAATGACGCTATTTCTCCCGGCGGAGAGTCCCTTCTCCGAGGTGGTTCGAAAGATTCTAAGTTTTTTTCGATATGCGTCTATAACCTGCGCAACTTCATCCCCGTTACTCTGATCACACACACCGACGTAGAAGTTGGTCTCAGTTTGGCTCACCAAAGAGTCGAGAAGGCGCTCCAAGTCGGAGACTCTTCCGATTGTTGAAACGACAAAACAAGCGGTCATCTTCCCACTGAGCGCCATCTATACAGCCCAGATCCTGTGGTTGGAACTGCCAAGAACGCGGCCAGCTAGGTTTGCTATTCTAGCGGTAGCCTTCAAGCGGAAGGACCGCCCGAAGGGGGCGCACCCCACAGCATATAGCACAGCAATCAAATCGGTAACCGTATCCGACAGTTTTCGCCGCGCGCCGAACTCCTTATGAATTCCAAGTAACTCGGCATCGCTCAAACCGTAACTGAAGTACTGCTTCCAGAGCGAGCGTTTCCCCCCCCTCAGGCGGTAGTCCACAATAGCACTATCACTGAATCCGAGGTGATAACCGCAATATTGCGCGCGCCAACAAAAATCGATGTCTTCACCATGCGCTAAGTCCACGTTGAATCCGCCCAAGTGCTGCAAAACGCGCCTACGAACGCCCATGTTACAACTCGGAACAAAGGGGAAATGACTGAACTTTCGCGAAGGATTGCCTTGAAGTTGCTTATGCCACGACCATAGATGTCGGGGATTAATGTGGTCATACCGCAACCGTCCTCCTGACAAGTCATTGGTCGCCAAGGACTGCACCATGTTCAGGACCCATTCACTATCTACTTCATCGTCGGCATCGCAAAAGAGCACGTATTCGCCATCAGCAGATTCCCAACCTATGTTCCTGGCGTAGCTGGGACCAGTAATCGCTGTAGAATCTACAATCCGGACATTTCCAGCGAGCTTAGGCCCCAACTCCAGTTCAGAAGGGTCAAGAAGGAATGCGTTGCACGAAATAACAGTCTGAAATTCTATGTTGCCGGCTTGACATTCGAGTCGGCGAAGCTGACGATTGAGAAGGCCTAAGCCCGTGCCGAACGGGATAACAACCGATATAGATCCACTACCCATAGTCACTCACTAATCCTCTTCGCAAATTGTCGCCGGCCTAGAAACCTTTTACCAGGTCCGTTGTTGAAAGCAGACCCTTTCGCCAACGCTTTATAATCGAGGCCACTTCAAGGAGATCTTGAACCAAAGCATCGCGGCGAGTGCTGGCCCCCGCTCCTAGTCCCTCGGAGGCCATCATTCGAATTTCTTTGGAGATGGCCATGTGACTACTGTGCATACCTATCCCAGGAACCTTTCCAGTGATGCTCGCCCAGAAGTCGTCGCATTTGGAGCCATAGGACAGCATCACTGTCGGGACGCCAAGTGATGTTGCGGCAACTGCACCATGCAGTCGCTCTGAGACAAAAACGCGACAAGAGGCAATTTGTGACATCAGTGCTTTAACATCCCCGGCGTACTTAGTAACGCATTCCGCACCCGTAAGCGCTTGCATACGTGTTGCAACTGCTGCGTCAGCGTCTGAAAGCTGAAAGATTACGGGTGTCAATCCTAGGGCTGAAGAGGCCTCTTTGACCGCGATGGACAATGCCCCTAAATCATACCTAGTAGAAGTATGTGAGCCGACACAGATACCAAGCTCTGTTCGTGTTTTTTCTTGCTCCAACCCAGCAACCGTGGGATACATGAGGGCAGGATCACCCACCACACGGGGGGGGCGTCCCATGCCATCGGCACATTCGTCCCGTGTGATAGGGCCACGTACTCCCAACAGAGCGAGGTTACTGATTTTCCGCCAAAGCGCCCAATCAACACTCTGTAGGCCCACAGCAAATCCATCGTCTCGAGCTGCTGCACCTGCGCCGGCCACAACGGTGGCAGATGTATTGAACATACGGTTGGCAGTAGAGACGTGTTTGGCCCATGTCTCGAAGCCTAAGGCTGTCCCTCCGCCTAGGAGGATGAGTTTTTCAGCACCCACCAGTTTAGACCGGTCCCTAAGAAATGACGCGCCTTTTTTCACATAGTCCCTTGCCCTTAGGGGAGATACAAAGTGCAGTTCGTTCTCGAGGGCAAGCTGCCACGTCTCGTACAATAGGTCATCCCCAAAATTCTTTTGACCCAACCATCCCATATAAATGATTTCTCTACGCATTCTAAACAGTTCCTTTAAAACGAAGAATTTATCTTTTACTCAATAAACTCAAAACTTCTATCATCTGCTTTCGGAGCGGCCGGATCACAGATACCGTGAGAATCAGCGTCATGACAACAAGTGATATGTTCAGAAGCAGGGCGGTAAGGTTACCGTTGGCTGGCAGGTATGCTTCCACGGCTATGGCAACTGTGAACCCGACTGATGTCAGCACTGCCGGCCAGAGCAGAGGCAGGACGAAATCTGAGTATCTCAAGCGCGCCCTCCGCCTGAGGACGGCAAAGCCTGGCACCGTAAATATCAGTAGCAATACCGAGTAGGTCCAGGCCATTCCCGTCACCCCCCCCTGTACACCTATCACGAAACCCGCCAAAACAACCAAGCGATTGATCACTGTCCACCACATTTGCCGTCGGAACTGACCAGTCGCGACGAACAACCAGGTTGTAACGAAACCCACACTCTGAGCAAAGCCGGAAATTACCAAGATCGAAAAGATGCTAGCTGAAGATGCCCAATCCGGCCCAAAGATGACTAGAACGAAATCTAAGGCGAACACTGCCATCATCGCAAAGAACGGCCAGAGCGTCGCGGTCATGACGGTGAGAATGGTCCGCGTATACTTCCTAAACCGCTCCGGATCGTTTTTAAGCCTGCTAAGCGTAGGAACAAAGACTCGCTGCAAAGGGCCCCCAACGAGGAAAAGCGGCATCGTTAAAAGTTGGGTGGCCTGGCTATAAATACCAACAGCCCTTGCGTCAACGAACCTACCCACAATAAGCTTATCCGAATTAGCAGTCGCGTAGTTAAGTAGCTGAACACCGGTGAGACTAAGAGCGGATCGTACTGCAACTCTAATTCTCCGCCATGACGTATTTTTTGATGGCACCCATGGGCACAGGGCGAGTACTAGAACTGTCTGGATAAGAGCCATGCTAGACGCCTGAACGACCATGGACGTCGCTCCATGCCCTCGAGCAGCAAGTAATAGCGCAATCGCCACACTAACAACCGATGCGACTATATCGACTATGGCGAGTCGTGACGTACATAAGTTGCGCGCTAAGACCCCTGTTGGGATGGCGGCTACCCCTGCTAACAAGAATGTTGGAGCCAACCAGAATGCATATGCGGTATACCTGGTATCTTCAAGTAGCATGGACAGACTTGGGCCGAGCATTACCATGAATACAGAGACGATCAAACCACAACTGCTACTAATGTAGTGTAATGAAGAAGCCAATCGAGCATCTAAGCGGTAGCGTTGGGATGCCAACGTGAATAGACCCGACTCCCGCAATAGGGTCGATGCTGCCCCAACGGCAAGAATAATTGCCGCTGCGCCGTACTCCTCCGGCCCAAGTATCCTAGCGAGGAAAATGGTGGAGGTAAACTGGACGACAAATTTGAGCCAGGAACCGCCCGCTAAAACAATGCTACTCCTAGCCGATTTTCGGCCCAGAGAGTCGTCGGTAAGCCACTGAGTTGTTGAGGCGTCTTTTTGCAGAAGAGATACCATTTCACACTATACTATCGTCTAGATTCCGCGATCACTCTAGATAGTTCGTTCAGCAAATCATCTTTAGTTTTTGTCCATCGATAGCGTTCATTGACATATTTCTGCCGCAACGAGCGTGTTTGAGGGGTTGGAGATACACGCATTATAGACTCTAGTAGTCCACGCTCCATTGACACCTCGTCTCTGGGATCGACATAAATTGCGTGTGGTCCACAGACCCACCGCTGCACCTCAACTCCCGACGTGACGAGGGTAGCTCCGCGAGCCAAAGCCTCAACAGCTGGCAGCCCAAACCCCTCATCCAATGATGGAAATGCAACCGCTTTGGCGCCACTATATAGATCTGCCAATTCATTATCCGCTACATATCCTAGTCGCATGCATTCAGAATGCGTATGAAGATCTAGCGCTTTGAAGCTCTTGTTTTCTCCGCCCACCAGTACCAATGGAAATCTTTTTTTGAGATCTTGCGGGAGACGCCGGTGAACTTGAATGAGACGCTGAAGGTTCTTTCTAGGATCCAAAGTCGCGACAGAGAGAATATATCGCTGATCTTCCAAGCCGAACTTCGTGAGCGTTGTCTGTAACTCGCTCGCGCTCCTATTCTCGACGAACGCGTCCGCGGGAGCATTGGGAGCAACAATCACTGGTTTTTTGAATCGTATAATGCGGCAGACCTGTCGGCGGACTGGTTCACTTACGACAACAATCGCCTCTGCGCTACGTAACTGGCATCGAAGAACAAGCCCATGCGTGAAGGCATACTTTTTGCTATACCATTCGGGATGATTCAAGACGAATAAGTCATGGACAGTAATGATCTGCTTTCGTGCAAACAGGGGCCCCCTGCTCGTCAGAGTTAGCAGATACTCTCCCCTTCGCCTATACGCCTCGAGGAACTGCGCCCAGATCCAAACTCGGAGAGGGGATTTGGCCCACCATCCTTTGGGGCGTGCGATCCGCACGGCGAGCGTCCGATCCGCTAAGAGCTGACGCATGACTTCAGTCGCGTAGCGTTGCTGACCTGTCACTGCCTGGCCCAAGAATGCCCCGTTGATCAATACCCTTGTGCCAGTCACCCTAATCCGTCTTCTATAAGTCTGGTTGCGCGAGACAAAATCGAGGGTCCAACTAGTCATGCTACGGCGCAGATGAACTGTACTCTTAGCTGGTCTGCCCCATTTCTTTCTGCAGATCCTCGAACTAGATGTTACCTCAGGCTCATGCCTATCCGTGCCTAGTGGCAATGAAGGCCGCGCACGATTGCTCAAGGTGATCGTTGTCATCCTGACTGCAAAACCTGCAGTCAGGAGATATGGTCTTGCCCTATATGCTGGAGCTGTGACGATTCTTGAACGTGCTGAAATCTTGCACAATTCATTTATGGCCTACGACGTCCGTGGGATCGTGGGCGAGACCATAACCGCCGCAACCGTGGAGGCGACTGGTGCCGCCTTCGTGGACGTGCTGTCCCTGGCCGGCCAGACGGTGCTGGTGGGCGGGGACATGCGCCCGTCCTCCCCGGAGTTCGCAGCCGCTTTCGCGCACGGCGCAGCCGGCAGGGGTGCCAACATCCTGATGCTGGGGTTGATCTCCACCGACGAGCTCTACTATGCCTGCGGCTCCCTCGACGCAGCCGGGGTGGTGTTCACCGCCAGCCACAACCCCGCCCAGTACAACGGCATGAAGATGGCCAAGCCCGGCGCCGTGCCGGTTTCCTCCGACA
>NZ_JBNHHC010000038.1:0-45083 GCF_059091865.1 Arthrobacter sp. B0316-1-20
CCGAACTCGAAGGCCAGGGCAAGGCCATCGTGGAGGACGCGGGCCACTACGCCGACGAAGACGCCCTGTACGTCTCGGCCGCGAACCGGGCCGACGGCGAACCGGCCACCGAGGACGACGCCAACGCCTACATCATCCAGCGCGACTGGCAAGGCAACCACTCCGCCAAACCAGTCATCAACGGGTGGAAGGAACTCGGCTTCACCCCGCGCCACGAACGCTACGACGGCGGCCGCCAGGCACAGTCCGGCCCCATGACCGAGGAACAGAAAGCCGAACGCAAAACGCTGATCGCCAACAACAAGGCGATGGAGTCCGCCGGTGTCGTCCGGCGGGAATTTGTGAAAAACCTGTTGGCACGCAAGCAGGCACCCAAGGGCTGGCAGTACTTCACCGTCCACGCCATCACCCACCACCCCGAGACCGCCAGCGGCTACCAAGGCGAGGTCGCCGCAGACATGATCGGAGCCAAAACCGAAGACAAGAACGGACGCTGGGGCTGGAACCCGCTCCGCGACCACGTCGCCAACACCACCGCCCGGCCCGAGTTCTCCCTGATCGCACTGATCTGCGCAGGATACGAAAAGACCATCGCCAAGGACTCGTGGCGCTCACCGCACCAAAGCCACCGCGACTACCTCAACCAGCTGGTCACCTGGGGCTACACCGCCTCCGAGACCGAACAGATCATCATCGACAGCGGCAAAGAAACGACAACTGACGCCGCCTAAAACGACCCCTTGCCGGGCGGCCACGAAACCGCCCGGCAAGGCACCAATCACCACAGGCAGGCCAGGAACCTCCCAAAAGTGGGGCGGTCCGCCGCCCAGGACACACCACAGCAACCACTCACCAGCGGCGGACCGCCGCTCAACGCGACACAACCCCAAGAACCAATCCACCGCGCGACCAGGAACAACGAAGTTCCCCGGCCCCGTGGCAGCACCATAATAATTCAGCTACGCTGAACCACAGATTTCCTTTGCAGAGGGAAAAAGAGAGGCCGGCACACATACTGCCGGCCTCTCTTTTCCCGTCAGCGGCAAGTATTTCATCCGTTCACGAGGTGATACAGAAAATTCTTCACGCGGCTGCGCCGGGACTCTCGTTCTCGGCGCTCGGCGACTTCGCGATACTCGCGGAACGTCCCCTCATCATTCCAGTCCGGCAACGTTACCGGCTTGGGAAGTGAATAGGATACGGACTTTACTGTGGCTTTAAGCCCACGCTTACGCGCCGACCTTTGCTTGGCTCTGTTGCGCTGCACTTTCGTCTTCAATACCGCCACCTCCGCTCTGTTCATCTAGTGTATTCATTGGGTCGGACAACTTGACGCGGCCCTTTATCGAGGCTTTGGCGATCCCGATGAGGTTGGCCGCAAGCTGAACAACCAGTTCGTCTTCGGAGGTCAGGGCATGCGGCGCCTTGGCGTCTATGGTGAGCATGCCATACCGATCTGCAGCGCTAACGATTGGGGCGGCAATAAAGCATCGATAACCCTTTCCGCTGCCGCGCCAGCCCTCTGCTCCCTGGTTGGTATCCGCTTGTAGCCTCGCCTTCTCACTCGTATGAGCAAAGTCGATAGCGGCCTTTCCTCTAGGGTCCGTAGCCACGAATGCACCGGACGGACGACGCGTGCCCGCGTCCTTAAACGGCACCAGTTTCGAGTGGTTCTCATTGAAGAAATAGACAATCGCGCGGACATCCTCTACTTCCGGATAGGCCCGGACCAACGCCCCGACCAGGTGGGTGCACACAGCTTTGAGATCTGATTTCTTATCACCCTCGGTGCCGTGCTCACTGTCAGCTATTTGCCGTGCAGCAACGGCCAGGGCATCGAGAAGCTGCTTGGTTTGGACACCGGACTGTTCCCGGAGCTGCCTGCGATTGAACGCAAGAATGATGATAATCGCCAGAAGGACACCTGCGGCGATTATCCACCCCCAATAGCCTTCCCACAGGTGGCTCCAAGCAACGCGGGACTGGCTCTCGGCCGTGGATTGAGGATTCGATTTCTTTTCTTCCGCAGACAGAGCAAAGAACTGCCCCAGCAACGCCCCAGCAATCAGGGGACAGATGACTATCGACACGTTCCAGAGACCTCGCAATAGACGTATGCGAGCACGGATCAAGTTTGGGGGCACCAGCGAATTCTATTGGACGAGGGGATGCCGCCTGGCCTTCTCGGACGGACGCATACCTCAACAGATCGATGGACACGTCAATAACGACCGTTCTAGACGCAGCACGTTTTGACACCCACCGCCGGGTTTAGGCCAAGGGTCACAGGCCAAGTGCGTAACTGGACCGCAAAATTCTGTGAAGGCGAACGGGTTTTGACCCAATCGCCTTCCATCTGTGCCCTCAGCCCCGTGGCGCAGCGGTCGGATCAACTCCAGCAAGGCTAACCAAGCCAAGCCCGTCTACCGGGACGCACGCGTAAAGGGTGTACGAGCGGCCTCCCCGGTTCGACTCTGCCCAGTCGATGACCTCCGGAATGTCTGCACCGGAGACCTCCCACTCATCCGACTTTGTTCCGGCCCAGAAGTACACCCGGTACCGAGGGCGGTCTACCTCCCAGGTTTGGTCGCGGGGATCGACAGTCGTGGTGTCCATGTCCCGAGTATGCAGGAGGGACCAACCCGGCACTGTGGCTGCTGCTGCTCGCCGGTGGAGGTACCCACGTTTGGCGGCATCAAAACGCACGTCGCGCTGCCGCGTCTCAGGCCCTCGAATCCCTCTAGACTGATCCGGATTCCGCTGCCGCCATTGGATATGTCGACATGAGATGGAAGATCGATGTCGACCCGGTTCCCGGCATCAGCGGGTCCTAGCCGAGACCCTCAGCCGGCTTCGAGCACGAAGAAGATGAAGGCCACGAACGCTGTCCGGCCTTCGAGGTGAGGGGGGAAGAGCTCCCGCGGTGCATCCGGAGAGGCGGGCGGTTCGCTGATGATCTTCAGGCGAAAGCCCGCTTCCGTGAACGCGTCGGTCATGGCGTGCAGCGGCCGATGCCAGAACGTCAGCGTCGCGGCTAGTCCGTTGAAGACGTTCTCCTGCGAGTACTCGGTGATGGCAAAGTAGTCCGCGTCCGGCTCGATGACCTTGTAGACGAAGGGGTGGTTCACCGACAGGATGAGGCGACCACCTGGCTTCAGGACGCGTCGCAGCTCAATCAGGGGCGCCGACCAATCCTTGAGATAGTGCAGGACCAAGGACGATACAACGTCGTCAAAGGACCCGTCTTTAAATGGGAGCGGTTGGCTGAGGTCGGCTACCTGCAGCGCTGCGCTATCGCCGAGCCGTTGTCTCGCCAGCTCGACCATGGCAGGGCTGGCGTCGAAACCGGTAACGGTCGCGCCCTTTCCGATCAGCGCCGCGGCCAAGGGGCCGGAACCGCATCCGGCATCCAGGATCCGGTGGCCGTCGACGTCCCCGGCGAGGTCGATCATTGCTGGCCGCTCGTAGTAGGCGTTAAGGAGGCTGGACTCGTTTTCCGCGGAGTAGTTCTCGGCGAAATTGTCGTAATGATCGGCCTTCACCGGATCCTCGCTTTCGGGACAACGCTCATCTTAGGGTCGGTCCGCTCGTTCCTGACGATCTACGCACAAAATCGGATTGGGACGCCTTGCCGGTGATCTCGGGACGCGAATCGGTTGGGCAGGATACTTCGAACCTACGCCGCAGTTCACACTGACGACCGGACGGCGCGCCGAAATGACAGATGCGCTGTTATCGGCGTCGATACCTGAAGGACGGATCCGATGAAAGCTCGGAGAATCTACTCGCCGCTTCCACTGATTTTCGCGCGGCAAGGCCCCTAGTTGAGCAAGTGGGATAGGGCGGTTACGACGCCATGTTCCTCATTCGTTGGCGCGGTGTAACGGGCGCGGGAACGCAGGATCGGGTGGGCGTTGTCCATGGCGAACGACAGGTCGGCGCGGTCGAACATTTCGAGGTCGTTCAGGAAGTCGCCGAACACGACGGTTTGAGCGGCATTCACGCCCAGGGTTCGTTGCAGTTCCTGCACTGCTCGTCCTTTATTGGTGCCCGGTGCCATGATGTCAATCCACTGCTTACCGGAGACGGCCATCTGGTGACTGGATGCCAGTGGAGCGACGATGCTTCTCGCGCTGGACTCAACGTCGGTGGAGTCGTAGATCGCGAGCTTGAGGATGTCATCCGTGACAGTGGTGAGATCCTCGACCGTGGTGAGTTCGGCGTAGTAGGTTTCCGCCTCGCGGATGAATCCAGCATCGCGTCGCTCGATGTAGGCACTGCGGCGGCCGCATACGACCAGGCCAAGGCTGTTCGCGGTTTCCGTTGCGTGGCGAACCGCGTGGATGACGCGCGTCACAGTGGGCTCGTCCATGTAGGTGGCCGAGAGTACGGCGCCGTCACGGACAACAAGGGAGCCGTTCTCGGCGATGAAGGTGGCACCTGCTGGTGCATTGGGGAACATGCGGGCCAAGGTGGCGTATTGCCTGCCGCTGGCGGGTACAAATGTGATGCCACGGGCACGCATCCGCTCCAGCAACGGCCAGAACCCGGCAGGAACGTTACCGTCCCCGTCCAGCAGGGTGCCATCCATATCGGAGACCACCAGACGTACGTCGTGAAACGCGCTCGGGATCGAGGACCAAGGCTCAGCGCTTCGAGCAGCACCGGTCATCGTGTCTCGTTCTCTTGACCATGATCGCCACTGCCGCGGAATTCTAAGCTGATCATGGTTCTTAACGCTACAGACAGAGGATTGGTAAAGCGACTTCAGAACGAACCTCCCGGAGGGTAGGACTCACGGGGAGCTTTCTGTGGACGTTGTTCACTCTCAGGCGTGCCGTTGCACCTACACCAGGGCAGTCGGTGTGGACTCCCTGTGGAGGGGCGGCGAAGTGCGGGAGCATTCGCGGCGCCCCTCGCCTTGGCAAGTCTTGGATTGGTCTTCAACAACGAGAGGAGAAGTTCATGTCCTTGAACCAGGACCACCGCAACAAGTCATACCGACTGCAGGTTGCCGGAGTCTGTCGGCGCTGCCGGGGCTTGTCGTTGCACTGTTCCGGGCCGTCTTTGACGACCTTTGGAACGTCGCTGGACGTTGAACATGGATGTCGTTCCCTGATAAACCTCAGACGTAAGCGCTGCTATCGGCGTTCCTGCTTCCCACAAGAGCGTCTTGGTTAGATGTTCCTGAGGGCTCTTTCGGCTGCCGAAAGTGCCTAGACGTCTGGAATATCCAGCTCGCCCTGCCGAACATGGCCCTTGTACGTCAGATGTTCTTTGCTGCTCAGACCAACTTGGTCGCGAGCCTCAGTTTTTTCTACTAGCAGGCTGACTTCGGCCCCCAAGACGAACCCGCCGGACGCGAGCAAAGCTGGTTCTTCGAGATAGACCTTGCGTTTGCGTTTGGCCGTCTGCTGAATGGTCACGATTCCGTCAATATCAAGGGCAGTGATGCGCCCGGAGACGATTTCGGTGTCTGGGCGGTCGATCCGCTTAAATACGCCACGAGCATGGGTGCGACCGGCTTCAGTGAGCTTGGTCGTGGCTCGCCCGCCCATAGGGGAGCGCCACTTGCCCTTCATGTTCAGATCCAGCTTGTCTAACGCTTCGGTCAGATTGCGGGCACTCCGCATGAATTTCTTGTTTTCACCGAACCGATTTGCGATTACAGAAGGCTTTTCGCCATTTTCGAGCATGTTGTGTAACGCAAAAGTATCCCGAATGGCTTGGTCGACCGGGGATACCTCAACGTCTGCTTGATCTGCCTCGTGAGCGGCAAGGGGTTGCTTCGCCTGGTAGTGGAGAACCAGGCTTCCCCTACTGATTCTCACGAGCGTAATCTCAGCTTCAGACGACCGCTTATCAGCTGCAGCTTGAATCTCAGCACTTATCGGGCCAAGCAATTCGTTGGCGACCTCGTGATCGACCCCGCCATCCGCTACCGCGTCACCCGTTAGGCGGATTACCAGATGGGAGAAGGGCGGCAGATCCGGGTTCATACGTTTGGCGGCGTCGTACTCGGCCTCCTCGATAACCTCGAAGATATCGCCTTCAGGCTCGGGAAGGCTCTCCAGAAACTCTTCAACAGCTAGTTCCTGCTCAGGCGTGACGTGCTCATCGAGGTAACTCTGAACGCGCTCACTCACACGACACCTCCAAGTAACCCCGCGCTGCAGCGTCGTCAGGCGCGATAGGGGCGGCCTTTTCGCCAGCCGGCCTGATCCGTTGCCACCAGTCGTCAAGTCCCCCGCGCTTTGCCAGGTACGTCTGTGCGTGGTCGGGCAGCATAGTGGGATGGAGTGTTGATTGAAGGCTACGCCACGGTATGGGGAATGGGTCGACCATGTATTTCTTGGTTATGCTCGTGCGATTGCCAATGAGCTTCTTCAGGCTTTTGATGCCAGGTTTGCTGTGAAGATCATCGACAATGGCCTCGTCATAGACAGGCGAGAGGTCGATGTCGTCTGGATCCAGCTCGCTGGACGTGAAGCTACCGCCGACCCATATCGTCTTGAGGATTGGTTGTCCGAGGGCAGCCTGGGACGTCTTCCAAGCCAGCAGGTAGCTGGTGAAGCCATCCCAGATAGCGGCTCGTGTGGAGGAAGCCTGGAAGTCAGGGGACAGGACGAACCGCTGCCTTATGTTGGAGAGTGTCGTCCTGTAACGACCAGGTGGCAGGTGTCCGGTCTCCGGATCAAAGGGCGGAATCCCGTACAGTGCGCTGGCTCCAGTATCAAGCACCGCGGTATTCAATGATTCCCCCATGGCCATAGGCTGTCATATTCGGGCGCTGAATGCCGCATGCTAAACGATATGTTTCAGGAGCGGCGGCCCTGCGAGCCATCACGTTTGTACCCAAGCAGTGCGACGACGACCCGCGCCGAGCCCAGACAACGAACTCCGAGACCCAGACTAGTGCGCTGGTCCGTCAAATTAAGTCCAATATGGAAAGGGACTAGGATGGCGCGCCAGCCTCATCAAAGGACCCTTTACCGGGACGAAGGCAGACGGTTCGTTCCCGGCCGGCCAGGCCCGGATTCCGCCCGCCGGCTTGTCTCATCAATATGTCTCACTTCCGCTATTCTCAACAACAGGAAAAACAGCCTTTTGGTGGGACAAGGGGAAGCGGCCTGTCCAGCATCGGGTACGCCCGGGTCAGCACCGTGGATCAGCCAACCCGAACTGGACAGGATGCTCGACCACCTGCGCGAAGGAGAAGAGGTTGGTCTCGAAGCTGGACCGGCTGGGCCGCAACACACGCAACCTGCTGGCCCTCATCGATGACCTAGTGGGGCGGGGTATCCGCTTCCGGTCGTTGACCGAGGGCATCACCACCACGGGTGCCATGGGCAGGACCATGCTCACCGTCATGTCCGCCTTCGCGCAACTCGAACGGGACCAGTTGGCCTAGCGGACCCTGGCCGGCATGGCCGCAGCCGCCGGCCACGGGGCGGCGGGCCGGACGCAGGGAAACTCACGGCGGGAGACCCAAGGGTGAAGTGCGCCCGTGAGCTGAAGGCCCAGGGGCCTGAAGCCCGCCGACATCGGCAGGATCATCGGGGCCAGCCGGGCCAGCCGGGCCACCGTCTACCGCTACCTGAGCCTGGACGCCTCATAACCGATTTGGAGTTCGTACCTAGCGTTTATGGGGCTTCGTAAGGCCGAACCGGAACTCAGGATAGGCATCGATGTGGTTATACAAGCTCTTGGAAAAGGAACTTGTCTTCTGGATGTCGTCGACGGCATCTGCAAGCATTACGAGGTAGGACCAGGGCGTGCGGTAGTAGATCCCTTTGTCCGGGTCGGTCTTGAGGCGCTTTAGGACGGGCGGCGGATTCACGCAACTGTGGTTCCAGATCCTCACGTTATGGGCGCACTTGTTCCTCAAGGTCGCGAACGCTCTGGAAATGGATTCCATGAAAGCCGGGTCGGGGTAGCCGAAGGACTTGCTCACTCGGTATCTGACGTCGTCGTCCAAAAGGAGCCGGTACATCTTTGAAACCGTTCCCATGCTGAGCACCTCGACGGCCACCCAGATAGGGACCGGCTTTCCCCGGTCCCGGTGCGACTTCACGAAGTCTTCGTGTGAGCGGTTGAGTTCGGCTTCCATGTCGCGCACCAGATCTTCGCGAAATACCCTCACTTCCCCGTCCCTCTCATGTTCCTCGTCGCGGTACAGCCCAAGGGACCGATAATCGTAGGGGTCTTGGTGAACAGAGAAGAAGTAGGCGAGCCGGGTGCGGAAGGCCACTTCGAAAACGGCCAGTCCCTCCAAAAGAAGGCCGCGCAGAATCTCATCAAACTCGTAGACATCGATGATCTGCTGCAGGGAGACGCCCGGTTCGAACTCGTTGTCGCCGAGGTGCGGCGCTTTCTGGAAGTATCGCCAGTAACCGGACATCCGGTAGTAGCCCCTACTGAGAAGCATCCGGACCATTGTCATTTCTTCGTCCGGGCCGATGCGAAGTTTGCGCTCCTTTAGGAGCGCGAGCTGCTCAGGGAGTGTGCGTGCCGGTTTGTCCACCGTTACAGCATAGTTAAAGAAAAAGCCCGCCGGTCTTGGGGAAGCTTTCGCTCTAGCCCTGGCGGGGTTTGTTGGATAAAACGATACCGTACTTACCTACAACTACCAAGTAACTGCCCGGCATTCGGATTCTGACTCGCGTGTTCCTAGGTCCGCTGTTGTATTTGGGCGGCCTTCACCGGGCACCTTGGGCCGCAGGTCGAAACCTGCTTGTCCACGTTCCTTAGGAGTGTCTTACAACCATCGCTGGCGGCGGATGTTCCGGTTCCTGCTTATGAGACGCGGCAGCAAGACACCTCGTGCCCCGACGCTTCGAAGGCATCCGGGTGTCCCGTGTTCGTGTCTCGCATCTCGCGTGATGCGAGACAGCATGAGCGCCGTTGTATGGTCAGCAGCAATGATGAGCCGTCGGTTGGCTCAAGGCGAAGTGCCTGGTTTCCGGCGCGGCACGTTAGCCGATGGGGGAAGGCGATTCGATTCCCTGCACCAGGCCCGATTCCAGCACCACGTTGACGGTCGCCTGGTAGTGGGCCCGCAACACTGCTGCGGTCCGGTCCGCATCCCGGGCAAGCGCGGCCTCCAGAATGTCGCGGTGTTCCTTTTCCACATCGCGTACCGCCGCGGCGGGGGACGGTGCTGCCCAGCACCGGTACAGTTCCGTGTGGTCGGCCAGGTTTGCGGCCAGTCGGGTCATGTGGGGGCAGGCGCAGGCCTGGAGCAGCGCCGCGTGGAAGACCCGATGGGCCCTGGCCCAGTCCTCGTTGATGTGGGCGGGATCTTCGCTCTTCCGGCGGGGCGTGCGGGCCAGCTGGTGATGGGCGGCCATCAGGTCTGATTCCCAGGTCAGGTCGCCGCGTTCAATGGCCAGCCTGACGGCCAGTGCTTCCGTGACGCACCGCAGCTCCGTGATGTCCTGCAGCTCCGTCAGGTTGAGGTCGCTGACAAAAAACCCCCGGTTCGGCTTGACCGCCACCAGGCCGTCACCGGCCAGCTTGGTGAGGGCCTCCCTGATGACGGTCGTACTCGTTTCGTACCGCGCCGCAAGCACCGCGGGCTGCAGTTTTCCGCCCGGTGGCCATTGTGCGGCGAGAATGTCCCTGCGCACTGCGTCGATGGTGCGGGTGATGTTGTTCACCGGTCCAGTTGCCATGGGAAAAATATACCACCCTCGTTAAATATATTATTCGTTGACAAGTGGATTATTAGCGATTAGCTTGGGTGATCAGCAACACAGTGCGGCTCTTGAGCACGGGCGGACCGTGGCAGTCCAGCTCGTGCGAGTTCTTCCGCAGGGCCGGTTAGCTCCGGCCCGCAAACCACAGCCTCACAGCCCGACCAGGGGGTTATCCTCCTGCCCGAAAGGAACACCATGAACTACGCCAGCTTCATCGCCGCGGACGGATCGCCCACCTGGGGCGTCATCGTCGACGCTCAGGCCTACGATCTGGGCCCCACGGGCCTGAACCTTGCCGGAGGCCTGCGCGAAGCCGTGGCCTCCGGCATCTTCGGAACCGTCGGGGAGCAGTACCGGAGCGCGCCGTCGCGCGCCGAGGCGGAGATCGAATTCCTGCCGGCCATCACGGACCCGGGCAAGATCATCTGCGTTGGCGTCAACTACCGCAGCCACCAGCAGGAAACCGGCCGGGCCGCGCACCAGGCCGAGCAGAAGGCCCCGACCATCTTTACCCGCTTCGCGGATTCCCAGATGGGCCACCTGCAGCCGGCTCTCATGCCTGCGACGACGAATGAGTTCGACTACGAGGGTGAAATGGCCCTGGTCATCGGCCGGGAAGCCTTCCATGTCGCCGAAAAGGATGCCTTCGACTACGTGGCCGGCTACGGCGCCTACAATGACTTTTCCGTCCGGGACTGGCAGTTGGCCGCCACGCAGTGGACCCCGGGCAAGAACTTCCCCGGCACCGGCGGCTTCGGCCCGTACCTGGTCCCCGCAGCCGACCTGGGCGACGTCAACAGGCTCACCTTGGAAACCCGGGTCAACGGCGAGACCCGCCAGAAGGCCTCCGTCGCCGACCTGTACTTCACCATCCCGCAGCTGATCAGCCACGTCACCGGCTTCACCCGGCTGTCCCCCGGCGACGTGATCGTCACCGGCACCCCGGGCGGCGTCGGCCGGTTCATGACCCCGTCCGGCCTGCTCGCCGCAGGCGACGTGGTGGAAGTGGAGATCACCGGTCTGGGCGTGCTGCGCAATACGGTCGTCCCGTCGCCCTGATTCCAGAACCCCAGCCTGGAGAGCGACTGATTGATTGCCGACGGCTCGGAAACACCGGCACCGCCACCGGGTATCACCTGGGTTGCTGCGCGCACTCAGAGGATGCCTGACTGTCCACCGGATGCATTTCCTGGCCAGCCTGATTCAGAACCGCATCTAGAGGCACCACATACTTAATGAGGAGTGAGTAACGATGGGCACTTCTATCGCCCACCCGGAGCAGAACATTGACGAAAACACCGGAGCTGAAAGCATGACTGCGCCAACCCCCCAAGGCGTGTATGACGTCATCATCGTGGGTTACGGTCCCAGCGGGGTCACCGCGGCCAATCTTGCAGCTAAGCAGGGGCTCCGAATTGCAATTGTTGAAAGGGACACGGACGTCTTTCCGCGGCAACGCGCGATCTCCTGTGATGACGAGGTCATGCGGGTCTTTCAATCAATAGGATTGGTCGAACCCATCCGCGCGACAATGCATGAAGGAGTCACCTCCAAGTTTGTCACGTCCAAGGGCAAGGAAATCCTCAGCCTTGCCTCATCGATCACGCATAACGGATACCACCAGAGAAACTTCTTTCATCAGCCCCATCTTGAGGGGGAGCTGCGAAAAGGGATCCAGCGGTACCCCGAGCTGGTTGATCTCTTCCTCGGACATGAAGCCGTCTCCGTTGAAAACGGCCCGGATAGCGCAACTGTCACGGTCAAGTCGGCAGCTGATAATACGAACGTGGCCCTTGAGGGTAAGTATGTTTTCGCCTGTGATGGCGGCAGCAGCACCATCCGCAAGGCACTGGGGATCCCGATGGAAGGGACGTCCCTGCCCGATCCTTGGTTTGACGTCCAGGGTGAGACGCTGCAGCCGATGCAGGGCACGCCCTACTTCAAGTTCATCTGTGACCCGAAACGCCCGGGCGTCGACTGCCCGTGCCCCGGGGGAATGCACAGATTTGAGTGGAGAATCAATAAAGGCGATGACGGTGGACAAATGTCATCCAAAGTCTGGTCCATCATCACCGACCTGGCCCGCAAAGGCAGCGGTAACCCCGCACTTCAGATTAATGATGAGACCCTGGACGTAAAGCGCACCTGGCAGTACACCTTCCATGTCCGCCGGGCCGCCCGATGGAGAATCGGCCGGGTATTCCTGCTGGGGGATGCGGCGCACATTATGCCGGCGTTTGCCGGCGCCGGTATGGCATCAGCTATCCGCGACACTGTCAACCTGGTCTGGAAGGTGAAGGCTGTGATCGACGGCAGGGCATCTGACTCTCTTCTGGACACTTATCAGGACGAGCGTGAGCCCCATGCGGCAGCGATTACAAAATACGCCGAAAAACTCGGCAAGATCGTGCAGGTAAAGAACCCCGTCCTCGCCTCATTGCGGAACACCTATTTCCGGACCCTCCGGCACATTCCCGGCCTGAAGTCCTACACAAACTCCATGAAGGGAAAGCCGGTCCCGGGCTTCCAGTCAGGATTCGTCGCCCGTCCAAACCACCAGAAGACACCCGTTGGCAGGACGTTTCCCAACTACGATGTTGGCACCGAAAACGGGCGCATGCTTCTCGATGACTACCTTGGCCAGGATCTCTGCATATTCGGCCTGAATGCGGACCCTCGAACGTTGCTTTCCTCAGAGGAAGTCAGCGCGTGGGAAGCGTGGGGTGCACGGTTCATCCGTATCCGTACCGGAACGCTGATTGTTGGTCAGGATGAAGTGGGCGATCCTGTGGGCCGCCTGTGGGAGTGGTTCCAGAAGAACAACAGTGCTCAGCTCGCCATCGTGCGCCCGGACCGTATCGTTTACGGGGTCGATTCAGACCGAGTCGATCTTTCGCCGAAGTTTGCTGAAATCAAAACTAAGACAATGGCTTAGATAAATCGGCCTTCCACTATTGCTCTAACATCGTCCGGCGGCGCCTCTGCCCATGGAGCTGATTAATTCAATTACTCTCTTGAGAAACGGTTGTCATGAACGCAATTAACGGTATGTCTCCTTCAGTGACGCAGGCACCACCCGTTGACCGTAAAGGAAATGCCCGGCGGGCTGCAGTAGCAAGCTATCTGGGAACAACAGTTGAATTTTACGATTTCTTCATTTACGGAACCGCTGCCGCCCTTATTTTTCCCACGGTATTCTTCCAGAACGTACCTTCTGCCCTGGGGGTGATCCTCTCCTATGTGACTTTGGCCGCCGGCTACGCTGCCCGCCCGTTGGGAGGTATTCTCTTCGGGCATTTCGGTGACCGGATCGGACGAAAAAAGATGCTCGTCCTCTCCATGATGATCATGGGGCTGGTCTCCATAGCAATCGGAATCCTGCCTGCAACCGCAACGATCGGCGTCCTCGCGCCTGTCCTGCTGGTTCTGCTCAGGGTCATTCAGGGCATCGCGGTTGGCGGAGAATGGGCGGGGGCGTCACTGATGGCCCTCGAACATGCACAGCCAAAGAACAGGGGATTTGCAGCCAGCATCGTATCCAGCGGCGCTCCCTCCGGAGCCGTCTGCGCAACCCTGGTTTTCGCGGCGCTTTCTGCAATGCCCAAAGAACAGCTACTGTCCTGGGGGTGGAGAGTGGCCTTCCTTGCATCCGTGATCCTGGTGATCATTGCGGTCGTTCTTCGCACGAAGGTCACCGAATCCCCGGAGTTCCTGCGTGACGTAGCAGAGGGTAAGAATAAAACAGCCGTAGCTCCTCTCCTCTCAGTACTTCGTAATTCCCCCGGACGGTTGATGAGCGGAACCCTCGCCGGGATCGCTCCGTTCTTTCTGCAATCACTCCTGGCAACGTTCGTCATCACCTACGCGGTCACCCAAGGGCACATGCAGGCTACCGTCCTGTGGATGGTGACAATCGCTAACGCACTCATGATTTTCACCGTTCCCGCCTTCGCAGCTCTTTCTGACCGTGTCGGCCGCAAACCGGTGATGTTGGGCGGATACGTGTGCGGGATCCTGGCGATCTGGGCAGTGTTCGCTCTGGTATCCCAGGGAAGCACCCTGCTCCTGCTGCTTGCCCTGATCATCGCAAATCCGATCGCCAACGGACTCATGTACGGGCCGATGGGCGCGTTTCTTTCGGAAAAGTTCAGCACTGAAACCCGTTACACGGGCATGGCAGTGTCCTACCAGATGGCGACGTTGGTGGGCGCCGGATTCGCACCGCTGATCGCCTCCTCGCTGCTGATAGCCGGTGGAGGTGAAACGTGGATGATTTCGCTCTGCTTCGTCGCGATGTGCTTGATCGGCGCTTTCGCAGTCGTCCTGGGCAAAGAACATAGCAAAAGGTCCTGATTTTTTTGCCAGCGGCTGCTTATGCAGACTTCCCGCCTGATACAGCCTCCTCGCAGGCAGCCTGCCCGCCTGCAAGCCCCCACTCCGAACGCTAGGAAATGCCAATGACCATCGCACTGTGCACGCTGTCCCACTCGCCGCTGTACGGCATCAACGACCCCGGACCCGAAACCCTGGCCGAGGTCAATGCGGCCCTGGACCAGGTCCGGGACTTCGTGAGGAACTTCGATCCGGAGATCACGGTTGTCTTCGGCCCGGACCACTACAACGGCGTCTTCTACGACATGATGCCCGCCTTCTGCATCGGTTCCGGTGCCCGCTCCGTCGGGGACTGGGGCACCAAACCCGGCCCGTTGCCGGTGGACAGGACCGCGGCCCGGGCCTTGGTGGCGTCGGTCCTGAACGCGGGCGTCGACGTCGCCCAGTCCGAGGAAATGCACGTCGACCACGGAATTTCCCAGCCGCTGGAATTCATTTTCGGCCAGGGCTACACGAACCCGGTCGTGCCGGTCTTCATCAACGCGGTAGGTCTGCCCCTGGGCCCGATGGAGCGCATCCGGCTCCTCGGCGAAGCGGTAGGCCGGGAGGTCTCCTCGTGGAACAAGCGCGTACTCATCATCGGTTCCGGCGGCCTGTCCCATGACCCGCCCGTGCCCCGGCTGGAGGAAGCATCCCCGGAGGTCATCGCCCGCCTCATCGACGGCCGCAACCCCTCCCCGGAACTGCGCGCCGAACGCGAACGCCGGGTGATCGAGGCCGGAAAGGCCCACGCCGCCGGAGATACCTCCTTCCAAGACATCAACCCCGAGTACGACGCCCTGGTCATGGACACCCTGGCCGAGGGCCGCGTGGCCGCCACCGATGCGTGGACCAACGACTGGATGGAGAAGGAGGGCGGGCATTCCGCGCACGAGATTCGCACCTGGGTGGCGGCCTACGCCGCGCTGTCCGCGGCCGGGGACTATGCGGTGACGAACCGCTGGTACTGGCCCGTGCAGGAGTGGATGACCGGATTCGGAATCATGACCGCCGTCTCGAAGGAGGCCTGAAATGGGAAAAACCGTGGATGTCGAAACCCGCCTAGCCATCCAAGCGCTCACCGCCGAACACGCCTACCGGCTTGACCACGGCCAGGCCGACACCCTGCACGAACTCTATTCCGCCGACGGGGAACTGCTCGGCCTGCCGCCGAAGGACCTGATCGGCCGGGAGGCCCTCACGGCCTGGGGCGCCGAGCGGGTGAAGCTGGCCCGGACCTCGCGCCACGTGGAGACCAACCACCGGCTGGTGTGGGACGACGGAACACTGACTGGCACGCTGTGCGCCACGGTGTACCGCAGCGACACCGCCGATACCAGCGACACCGCGCCCTTCATGGTCGGAGACTACGAGGATCAATACGTCCAGGAGGCCGGGGAATGGAGAATCCGTCGCCGCGTCATCCGGCGCGCCTTCCGGATCCAGCGCCAACCATGAGCGTGCAGCCCGCCCCAGCAACACAGAAAAGGGATTTGAGTCCATGAGCACCACCCCCACCCAAGGCGCCCACACGGGAGCCAAGGCGTTCAGCCTCGATGACCTGGAACTGCAGCAGGTGAGACCGGGATTTTCCCGCACAGGGATCAGGTCGGACGGGGCGGTCACGACCGTCAACTGGTTCGACCCCGGCTATAAAACGGTCGGCCCGCATTCGCACCCCTTCGACCAGCTCAGCTACGTCCTGGCAGGCGCCATGAGGTTCTACGTCGGCGACGAGGTCTTCGACCTCATCGCGCCTGCCGTCCTCCACATTCCGGGAGGCGTGCCGCACTGCGCCGAGCCGCTGGGCGAGGAGCGGGCACTGAACATCGATGTCTTCGCCCCGGTCCGCGAGGACTACCTGGGCCTGTGCGAACACCAGGGATACGGATCATGAAAGCAGTACGGTTCAGAACGGCAGGCGGCCCCGAAACCCTCGCCGTGGAAGAACTCCCGTGTCCTGTGCCGCAGACGGGAGAAGTTCTCATCCGGGTGACCGGAGCAGGGCTTAACCGGGCCGACTCGTTGCAGCGCCGAGGACGCTACAACCTGCCGCCCGACGCCTCGGACATCTTCGGGATGGAAGTCTCCGGCACCATCGCCGAGACGGGCCGCGGCGTCAGCGGCTTCGCGCCGGGCGACCGTGTCATGGCGCTGCTCGCCTCGGGCGGATACGCAGAATACGTCGCCGTCAACGCCGGCCACGTCCTGGCGGTCCCCGCGGAAACCGATCTGCTCCAGGCCGCCGGGATACCCGAAGTGGCAGCCACAGTCGTCTCCAACGTCTGGGGCACCGGCCGCTTCACCTCCGGCGAGACCGTTCTGATCCACGGAGCCACCGGGGGCATCGGGGTCTTCGGCATCCAGCTGATCAAGGCGCTCGGAGGGCGGGTGGCAGTGACCGCATTCACCGACGCGAAGCTCGAGGCCGCCAGGGAACTCGGGGCTGACGTACTGATCAACTACAGGGAGGAGGACTTCGCCGCACGGATGGCCGCTGAAGGCGGCGCGGACATCATCCTCGACACTGTCGGCGGGCCGTACCTGGGCCGCAATGTCGAGGCCCTGGCGCCCTTCGGGCGGATCGTGACCATCGGTATGCAGGGCGGGCCCGAGGGCACCCTGAACTTCGCCGCCCTCATGAAAAAGAAGGCGTCCGTGTCGGGAACCCTGCTGCGCGACCGATCGCCGGAGCAGAAAACACAGATCATGGACGAGGTTAAACGCGTTGTCCTGCCGCTCCTGGACGCCGGCACCGTCAGGACGGTCACGGAGCGGGTGTACCCGCTCTCCGAAGTAGCCGCAGCCCACGCCTACTTCGAAACCAAGGGCCACGTCGGCAAAATCGTACTGGACTGCCTCCACGCCGGGTAGCGCCTTCCTGCGGAACGCTGGCTGTGCCCGCTTTACGTCCGCGGTGCCGGACGGAAGAACGATTTCGGGTCGTCGGAGCCGAGAAGATCGCGATGGAAGACGATGCGTCGACCGGCTCGGTGTCTGCGAACAGGACGGCCCCGGCAGCGGAGTTCACCACGCCGCGCATCGGGAGAAAACTGACCCACCAGCGGCGTTGTCAACGGCTGAGCCAGGGAAGTCGTAAGTTGTCGTGCTGTGGCACGAATTTTGGCCAGGGCGGCAGCCTCGTACTCCCTGCCGGCCTGCTTCCGCGAGCTCAGATGGGCCGGTTGCGGATCGGGCAGGCACCTCCTGACGGCTCCGAGAACTGAAAAGAGGGCCACCCCTGCCATGTGAAACTGTAGCGGCTAGGTTAGCTAAGCAGGACAGTTTTGCGGGCAGGCTATACGCGAATCGTGATCCCAACATCACCAAGGGGAGCGGTCGGAAGGTGCCGCGGTGGGGGACCGTCTAATGGGACGCTCGTACGGTTTGTCGCTTATGAGGTGAGGCGGCAGCGAATAGGCTTGGCGAATCATTATTCGGGTTGGGTGAATGGGAGCGTGTTTGCTCATGTGCCGGTGATCGAGGCACACAAATAGTGCCCCCACCTTTCGGGTGGGGGCACTTTTGTGTGCTGGTTGCGGAGCTGACCGGTATTGCGTTGTGATCCTGTGCGGGCGATGTCCGGCATCTTCGCATCTGATCACTTGGCGGGTCAGCTGCCGGCGGCGAAGTTGAGGATCAGTCGAATGGACAGGGCAAGCACCGCGAGAAGGCCTACTACGCCAAAGAGGTTCTGCCACCACCTGTTGCGTAGCGAACCCATCAGGTCGCGGCGGTTCGCCATCACCACGATCAGTGTTGCCAGCAGAGGTGCGACCAGGATCGTTAGTGCCTGGGCGATGACGATGACCTGTATCGGTGAGGTTTGGAAGATGACGGTGATCGTGAGGCCGAACGCGAGGATGATCCCGCTGATCAGTTTCTGAGTGCCTGAAGTGATGCCGTTAGTGCCGCGCCGGTTGAGTGCGTCGGAGAGCATGGTCCCGCCGGCGGTGCAGTTGGCGGTCATGGCAGAGAAAGCGGCGCCCGTGAATCCAATGGCGAAGATCGCGGTGCCGATCGGGCCGGCGAGGGGTTCGAAGACGCTCCCGAGCTGGCCCATGGTTGAGGCGACCTGGCCCGTGGCACCGAGTACGGCGGCCGCAACGACGATGACGAGCGATGTCATGATGCCGGGGGCAACGATGCCGGGGATCGTATCGACGATGGTGATGTCGCGGTAGTCTTCCTCGCTGCGTGCGCGTTCCTTCGTGCCGTAAGAGGTGTAGAAGGCGGCGTTCACGGAGAAGTTCGTGCCGACCAATGCGATGACGAGCAGCCAGGCATCGTTAGGAACGCTCGGGATCAGCCCGGACGCTGCCGCGGCCCAGTCGGGGTTCGCGATGAACGCCGATGTGACGAAGGCAATCGCCATGACCGCAACCATCACGACGAGCACCTTCTCGATAACCCGATAGACATTGCGGAACAGAAGAATCGTGGCGACCAGGAGGGTGCCGATGATCGTCCACATGACCGGCGATCCGCCAAGCAGCATTGACGCGCCCAAGCCGAGACCGACGGCGTTGCCGACCGAGAAGCACAAGGTGACGAGGAAGACGCCGATGCCGGCGACCACCCCGACCTTCTTTCCCAAATGGTCCTTGATCGACTGGATGAGCGAGATAGGCGATTTGATGCCCAGACGCACGCTCATGTCGGTGAGGAAGATCATCAGGATGGTGGAGACGACGATCACCCAGATCAAGGTGTACTGGTAGCCGCTGCCGGCCTGGACGGCGGTGGCGAGGTTGCCGGGCCCGAACTGCCAGGCGCCGGCGACGAAGGCTGGGCCGATCAGGGCAAGCTGGCCCCAGAATGATCGACGGGTCTTTTGGGCTTTGACGCTGCCGGCGGGCCGACGCCGGGATCCCGGCTCGCCCGAGGTGCTAGGCGTCTTCGTGTGAGCAGTCACAGCACGCCCTCCTTCCACGGGACTATTCTCCCGCTCAGTCTTCTTTGACTTTCTGATTCCGACCTCAAAGTCGGATGTGCGGCCTGCCGAAGCGGCCGATCGCGTGCGAAACGCGAGCAGTGTCCGGGCCAGGGTGCGTGCGGTGCAGCTTCTCCCGCACGCACCCTGCTGCCGGTCAGGCGCTGACGGTGACCTTGCCGATGTTTGCGGCAGCGAAGGCTTCCGCAATCTCGGTCTCCGCACCCTCGGGCAGGGGCAGGAGCGGGGTGCGCACTGTGGCGTGGTCCAGGATGCCGCGGTTCACCAGGCCCCACTTCAAGGCGACGGTGCCCTCCATGTGGGACCCGCGGTGGTAAACGTTCTTGGTCACCGGGAGCAGCCGCTCATGAATGGCGTGTGCGCGCGGGTAGTCCTGCGCCTTGCCGGCTTCGATCAATTCGACGAGCAGTTCGGGGGCGATGTTGCCGTAGCCGACGAGCAGACCGTCGACATCGAACATCGTCGGCAGGAGGTACTCGTCATGGCAGGACAGCACCTGCAGCTCGGGGTGCGCGGCGCGCAGCGCGGGGATCTCGGTGTACCACCGGCGCATGTTCCGGACACCGTTCTTCGTGGCGAAGACGCCCTCCTGGCCCGCGATCTCCAGCTGAGTATCGAGGTCGTAGGTTGCCTTGGTGTTGTCCGGGTACTGGAACAGAATCAGCGGCAGACCGGACTCTTCGTAGATCTCCTTGTAGCGCGACTGGGGCGCGCCCTTTTGGTAGCCGAAGCGCAGCCACCCGTGCGAGGGGTAGACGAGACCGGCCGCCGCGCCGGCTTCGACGGCCTTCTTGGCCTCAAGCGCCGCGGTCTTGTTGCCCTCCTTCGTGATTCCGGCCACGACCGGCACACGGCCGTCGGTCGACGCCACGAACGCGCGGATGACGTCCAGCTGCTCCTCTTCGGCAAGGAACGTGCCTTCGCCGGCGTGCCCCAGAACGACGAGGCTCTTCACGCCGTCAATAGATCCGAGCCACGACCCCAGCCGCTGGATCGCAGCGAAGTCGACAGCGCCATCTTCGGTGAACGGGGTGACAGGTGCGGGGCTGAGTCCGCGGAGATCGATGCTCATGAGAACTTCCTCTATTTCTTCGATGGTATTCCGCTAAACTATGAGAACGTTTGCGGGAACGTTTTCAAGTTTGCACGTGTCGCAGCTCACTGTCAAGAGAACGTTTGCAACCAGGAGGAATAGAGTGTCTGTAACGCCCCTGCTGAAGAGGAGAACCGCAATGGAGCCGGCCACCCCTGGAGCTGTCGTCACGCTCAAAGACGTCGCCGCGGCCAGCGGCGTGAGCATCTCCACGGCCAGCCGCGCGCTGGATGAGCGCACCAACTCACGGTCGGCCGCTGCGGCGCATGTGCGGAAGGTGGCCGAGGAGCTCGGGTACCGCAGGAACTCGTTTGCCTCAAGCCTTCGCCGGGGAGAAACCCGGACTTTCGGAGTGCTGGTTCCGCGCCTCAGCGATACGGTCATGGCGCTGATGTTCGAAGCGGTGGAACGTGCGGCAGCGGCCCGAGGCTACTTTGCCATGGTGGCCAGCAGCGGCGATGACCCCGAGGACGAGCGCCGTGCCGCGGAGACGCTGCTGGACCGGAACGTCGACGGCCTGATCCTGGCTACCGCACGGATCGGCGATGAGCTGCCGAAACTCCTGCGTCAGCGTAACGTCGCGCACGCGCTTGTCCTTCGTACCGACGGCGAGAGCCCGTCCGCTATCGGTGATGACGAGGTTGGCGGCTACCTCGCCGTGCGGCACCTGGTTGACCTGGGGCACCGGGACATCGCCGTGATTACCGGCCCGGACTTTACCTCCACCGGAACGGCACGCTTGGCCGGGGCCTGCAGGGCGTTGGAAGAATCCGGCATCAAAGCCCGGGACGAGTGGATGATCGCCGCAGGCTACGGCATTGAAAATGGCTACACGGCAGGACAAACCCTCCTCTCCGCAGGACCCGAAAACCGGCCAACGGCTATCTTTGCGGCGAACGACAACATCGCCATGGGTGTCATGGCAGCAGCCCAACACAACGGCATCACCATCCCCGATGACCTCGCCTTGGTTGGCTACAATGACACGCCGCTGTCGGCGCGCCTGCCCACGCCGCTCAGCTCGGTCAGCGTCCCGCTAGACCAGATCGCCGCCACCGCCATCGACCTCATCGTCAACCCCGGCACCGAACCGCGGATCCGGCGCGCTACGCCCAGCCTGATCCCCCGTCAATCGAGCGGAGCGCCCGTGCACTACGTCCGCACAGCCCAGCCCTGACCCGTAGGAGATCTTGCGCACCGCCCGATTCTCCTCTCGCGATGACACCCTCTTCGGTGTCACCAACGGCATCCCGGCAAGGAAGAAATCGTATAAAGATGTGCGCGGCCGGGGGCTACTGCTGAGGCAGAAGCTGCGAGGCGGGCGGCCAGCCGCAGGTAGCGTCTTGTCAGAGTGAGTTCTAAGACCTGAGTTGTGGCATGTCAGAAATGGGGAGCTAGTACTCTATTCTGACGAGGTTTCGGCCACTAACCTGACGTCAGGTTGGGGTGTACTCCAATTAGGCATCTCGCAGGCTTCCAATGGTTCCATCAAGCCTCCGCCCCCATTTGGTACCGGAAAGGGCTTCCATCTCGGGCTCGAACGGCATTTCCCACCTGCTCTGCAATACTGCAGGCATGGAGTCCCCGGAGTACCGGCATTATTGGCCGGATGATGCATTAGGTCCGGGCCGTCGATGGACGGTGGCTGCCGTCTGCGTGGCCGCCATCAGCATCTTGCTGCTCCTTGGGGGACTGGAGACCCGGCCTGATGCCGAACTGCTGCCGGGGTACGCCGTCGCCTACATTCTGGTCGGGCTGTGCATGTTCGGGCCCGGCATCAGGGCAGCGTCTTCGGGCCAGTTGCTGACGTTCGTCCTGCCAGGCTGTGCCATGGTGGCATTGTGGGCGCTGGGTACCGGTTACTGGGGCGGCCTCTGGCTGCTGGGCCTGCCAGCTTGGGCAATCATCTGCGGCCGCTGGGGCGCCTGGGACAGGCGGCAGCAGGCCGTGAAGCTGGTCCTGTTCGGGGCGGCGCTGACTGCGTCGGCGCTGTTCTTCGTCCTGTCAGGCTTCTATCCGGTCTTCGGTCCTGTTCTGCTCGCAGCGGTGCCCATGGTGTCGCCGGTGCTTTTCATCGCTTCGCATGCCTACCGGAGACAGCCCCTACGGGCTGCTGCCGAGTTCCTGGTGTCCTGTGCGGTCGTTGCCGTGGCACTGGCTCTGCCTTCCTCCGGCTGGTTATCTCCTCCGGGCTTGGCCGGTGCGGCGGTGCTGACCGGACTCCTGATGGCAGTCTGGGCGGGCCGGCGTGGCCGCTATGTACGGGCGGGCACCGTTTAGCTGCTGACAGGGGCATCCCCCACACCCATATGGTTCCCCCAAGTTGGCGGTGCAAGGATGGGCCCATGCATCCGGAAGCAATGGCCCTTTTCTTTGTCGGCTTGTTGCTTGTGATGGGCTCGTCCGTTTACTCCATTAGGCATCCCCGCCGAGAAGGGGAACCGTTCGGGACGCAGCGGAAGATGATGCTCGCCCTGTGCCTTGTCGGAGGTCTTTGCATGGTTCCATTCGTCGTGGCCGCATTCACTGACTTGGCGAAGGGCCAAATCTAGAAGAAGGTGTACATAAACGGGCGGGCGCGCGAGCGGTGGAATGTGGGGCTCCCCCAGTTGTATCAGGAGTTGTAGCATCAGCTATGCGCAAATTGAGCCGGCAAGCGATCAGCGGCAGCGTCTTTGCATGCGGGATGTTCCTTGTCGGCAGCGGCATGTTCCTGGCATCCCTGATGATGGGCACTCCTTTGACGGGGACAGCTTTCAACTTGGCTTGGCTTCTGGTGACGATGGGACTTTTCTTGGCCATCTTCTGGCTGATCGTGCACCTTCGTGACACACGAAAGTAGCCATCGGAAAGTCGCTTTCCCACGGGTTTGTACATAAGGGGTTCCCATTAGATTCGAAGGGGCGTTCATCGGTGCACGGACGGCGTGGCTAAAGTCGCCCTGTCTGCTGAGAGCGATTCGTATCTGCCGCGGTTGGGGCACCTTCACCGGGCCTTTTTGCGGGCGGGGTTTACGCGAAATCGAGGCGCCCTGAAACCTAGTCCTGATCAACTGTGGGATTTGCCGGGGGAGTAGTGCGCTGAAGGACCGGTTCACGGGACAGCGGGCAGCGGCGGTATATATAGACAGTCTTCTGGCGGTCAGGCGTGGCGGGGTAGCAAGGCCAGATACAGGGGAGCCCGGCACTGGCAGCTCGTGATCCTGGGGAGCTGTCGTCCGTGCGGGTCGAATGATCAGTGTTCGCCGTGTAACGCCGATGACCTCAGCCATGCCACCACTAAGGCGCAGATCGGTCACTGCGGCCTATTCACGCAAAGGGGTGTGAGCCCGGCCCCGGCTTAACCGTGAAGGAGTTGCGGTGGATGGCGGTAATTGGGCAGCTTGTCTTGTTGCCGCCGTGTGGGTTGATGCACCGCGCCGGGTCCGGGTGGGCGTTCGGCTATGAAAAGGGGCCTTCCATGGGCCCCTCGATTCCTACCCCGTTGATATTCGAGGATGACTAGGTGATACTCGCTCCATGTGTAGGATGCACCTGACGGCCACACCGCGCTCTGGGTAGCCTGCCGTGATGAAGCCCATCCATGTCGGCCTCGTGGCCGACCCGGCGTCGCCCACCGAGGCCGCGCGCCGGATGAGCGACCTCCACCCACAGGGCGGCGATCACGAGGCCTGGGACATCGAGGTCGTGAGCGAGCCGTTCACCACGGATTGCGAGGACGTCGACACCGCCTTGGCTCGACTGAGGGACCACGGCCGCCGGCACGAATGGGACCTCCTCATCGGCCTGACCGAGCTTCCACTGCATGACGACGACGGCCGGTACCTGCTGGCCAAGACCGACCCACGGCGGCGCACGGCCGTGCTGTCGCTACCGGCGCTCGGTGGGCTCCGTATGCATGCGCGCGCCCGTCATGCAGTGCGCGCACTCGTTGACGGGATGTCCGAGCCCGCCCCGCGGGATGAGCACCGCGTGACGCTTCCCCGCCTCGGTGGCCGCTGGCGGTTGCTTTTGGGCATGGTGCTAGCCAACCGTCCGTGGCGCCTTGTGCCAGGGCTCAAGTCCGCGCTCGTGGCGGCACTGGCGACCGGAGCCATTGCCACGGTCAACTCCACGGTTTGGCTACTGGCGGGCTCGCTGTCGTGGTGGCGCCTTTTGGTCGCGACGATCGCTTCCATCGCGCTCGTGGTCGGCTGGCTCGTGGTTGACGGCGAATTGTGGGACCGTCCCGATGACAACTCCGCCGAGGCCAGGGAAAGGTCCCGTCTCTACAACACCTCAACGCTGGTCACCCTAACCATCGGGGTGATCATCTGCTATGTGGCGCTCTACGTGGTGAACCTGGCCTGGGCGCTGTTTGTCCTCGACCCGGCTGTGATGGGCGGCTACCTCCAGACATCGCTCGGCTATGGCGACCTGTTCGTGCTGACCTGGTTCGTCGCGTCGGCGGCGACCGTCGGCGGTGCCCTCGGCAGCGGTCTGGAGTCGGACGAGGCGATCCGGGCGGCTGCCTACTCAAAGCGCGAGGAGGAGCGCCGCAACCGGCTCGCACGCGAACGGAACTAGACGGCTGCACCAGGCCGGGCCTGCCCTTCGGGCCGGTGGAAGACGCAGAAGGCCGGTGGCTTGCTCGGCACGCCTGTCCGCCAGTAACCCCGCCCGGACCGTCAGCGGCAGTGCCTGCGCCGGCGCCCGCCGCCGGCGGAAACAGGACGACCCACGATGCTGGAGCGTTTTGCACATTTATCCGGCTTCCCCTCGACGCCTGCTACCAAGCAGGCTTAGTATTGAGGCGCGATCAGTTTCTTTTTTCGTACAGAACTGGCCGGCCGGGGTTTCCTGGCCAGCCTCCCGTCTGAATACTCAGGGCTTCCCGCCGGTTCGGCGGGGCTTTACTGGCCACAATACTGATTCCCCATTTCTCCGCGCCCAATTTATGCGTTTTCGGGTGGCGTGCGCGCCACCCTTTTCGAGGCGGCCCTGCCGCATTCTGGCTCTGCAACGCCCGGAAGCTGCAACTACGTGCCCGCGATCGGAATGGGACACAGAAGGAGCGGAAAAGTGAAGGCAGTAACTTACAAGGGACCGAACGACGTCGGCGTCGAGGACGTACCGGATGCCAAAATCGAACACCCCGCCGACGTGCTGGTGCGGATCACTTCGGCGAATATCTGCGGTTCGGACCTGCACATGTACGAGGGCCGCACCAGCTTTGAACCCGGACGTACCTTCGGGCACGAGAACCTTGGCGAAGTGGTCGAGACTGGCCCGGCGGTAAGCAAGGTGAAGGTGGGCGAACGTGTGGTGCTGCCGTTCAACATCGCCTGCGGATTTTGTAAAAACTGCGAACGCGGCTTTACCAACTACTGCTTGACCATGCAGCCCGAACCCCAGCTCGCCGGTGCAGCCTACGGGTTCGCGGACATGGGCCCGTACCAGGGCGGACAGGCCGAGTACCTGCGCGTGCCGTACGGGGACTTCAACTGCCTGCGCCTGGGCGAGGACGCCGTGGAGAAAGAGCTCGACTACGTCATGCTCGCCGACATTTTTCCCACCGGCTGGCATGCCACCGAGCTGGCCGGGGTATACCCGGGGGACTCTGTGGTCATTTACGGTGCGGGACCGGTCGGGCTCATGGCCGCCTACTCGGCCATTATCAAAGGCGCCGGCAAGGTGATGGTCGTGGACCGCCAAAGCGACCGCCTGAAGCTGGCGGAACAGATCGGTGCCATCCCCGTGGATGATTCGGCCACGGACCCGGTGGAGTTCGTCAAGGACCAGACCATGGGATTCGGGGCCGACCGCGGCTGCGAATGCGTCGGCTATCAGGCGCACGACCCGGGCGGAAACGAACAGCCCAACCTGACCCTGAACCGGCTGGTGGACTCCGTCCGCTTCGTCGGCGGCCTGGGCGTAGTGGGCGTGTTCCTGCCCCAGGACCCTGGCGGCCCCGACAAACTCGCCCAGCAGGGCCAGGTGGCCTTCGACTACGGAAACTACTGGTTCAAGGGACAGACGATGGGCTCGGGCCAGTGCCCGGTCAAGAAATACAACCGGGCGCTGCGCGACCTCATCGCCGGCGGAAAGGCCAGCCCCTCCTTCATCGTCAGCCACGAGCTGCCGCTGGATCAGGCCCCCGAGGGGTACAGGAACTTTGACAGCCGCGAAGACGGCTGGACCAAAGTCGTCCTCCACCCGGCCGAAGCCTGAGAGATCACGGACGGGAGAATCCCGATGCCGGAACGAGCGATTTCATGGAGGCGGCGTTGATGAAAGCGATGGTGTACCGCGGGCCCTACAAGGTCCGGGTGGAAGAAAAAGCCATACCAAAGATCGAGCACCCGAACGATGCGATCGTGCGGGTGACGTTGGCGGCTATCTGCGGGTCGGACCTGCACCTGTACCACGGCATGATGCCGGATACCCGGGTCGGCTTCACTTTCGGCCATGAGTTCATCGGCGTGGTGGAACAGGTTGGCCCGTCGGTGCAGAACCTCAAGCCCGGGGACCGGGTCATGGTGCCGTTCAACGTCTACTGCGGCTCGTGCTACTTCTGCGCGCGCGGGCTCTACTCCAACTGCCACAACGTGAACCCCAACGCCACCGCAGTCGGTGGCATCTACGGCTATTCGCATACCTGCGGCGGGTACGACGGCGGCCAGGCCGAGTACGTCCGGGTCCCGTTCGCCGACGTCGGCCCCGGCCTGATCCCGGACTGGATGGATGACGAGGACGCGGTGCTGCTCACTGACGCCCTGTCCACGGGCTACTTCGGGGCCCAGCTCGGCGACATCGCCGAGGGCGACACGGTGGTGGTCTTCGGAGCCGGCCCGGTGGGCTTGTTCGCGGCCCGTTCCGCCTGGCTGATGGGCGCAGGCAGGGTCGTTGTCATCGACCATCTCGAGTACCGGCTGGAGAAGGCCCGCACGTTCGCCCACGCGGAAACCTACAACTTCACCGAATACGACGACATCGTCGTGCAGATGAAGAAGATCACCGAGTACCTCGGAGCGGATGTGGCCATTGATGCGGTCGGTGCCGAGGCGGACGGCAATTTCACCCAGCACGTCACCTCCGTGAAGCTGAAGCTGCAGGGCGGCTCGCCGGTGGCGCTGAACTGGGCGATCGATTCGGTCCGCAAGGGCGGGACCGTCTCCGTGATGGGCGCCTACGGGCCGGTCTTCAGCGCGGTGAAGTTCGGCGACGCGATGAACAAGGGCCTGACGCTGCGGATGAATCAGTGCCCGGTCAAGCGGCAGTGGCCGCGGTTGTTCGAGCACATCCGCAACGGCTACTTCAAGCCGAGCGACATCGTCACGCACCGGATCCCGCTGGAACATATCGCCGAGGGCTACCACATGTTCTCGTCCAAGCTGGATGGCTGCATCAAAACACTGGTCGTCCCGGGCGCCAGCTGAGAAAGGAAGTACGACCATGGCCTATACCGCAGACAAGCCGGTGCCGCCGCCTCCGGCTGAGGAATTGCGCGCGCGCATCCCCGGCTGGGGCGCGGACATGGACCCGAAGGACCGCCCCGCGGTCCCCCGGGAACGGTTCGACCTCAACACCGGCGCCCATTGGGACTTTCCGGAGCGCCAGGAAGAGAAATGGCCGCGCGAGCGCTCGATCGAGCACAAGTTCCTCACCCCCGTGTTCGGCACCTCCACCCCACCCCGAGGCCTTTCGGGCGCCCTGCGCAGGTATGCCTACCGGTTCAGCGAGGGACGGACCGCCCACTGGCTGGTCCTGATCGCCGCCGACCGGACCGACGCATGGGAGAACCACCTGAAGTCCCTCCTGACCCTCCGCCCGGACAACCCGGTCACCGAAACCGGGGTGCTCAGCGAGTTCTCCCGCCACGGGATCTCCTCGCGCTTCGGTCAGGGCCGTGCCGACTTGAAGCACCAGTGGATGGACCCGGTAATCATAGCAGGCCCGTGGCTACTGGCCGCAGGAGCCGCAGTTGCCGCAGTCAGGACCGTGCGAAAACGCCGCGGAGCCTGAACCCCGATCTGCCGCGGAGACCGGCCAGGGTGTCAACAGCAGCACATGTGTGCGGCGGTTTCCGGCGGATCGAATCCGCTGCGCGGTGACCGACGGCAAATCCCGGGAGGTTGCACCAGGATTCCCCGACCGACGAGGATCCGCAACCGTACAGCCATCCGCGACGCAGGTGAAGCACCGGTCCGCGCCACTGACTCCGGGTGGAACACCAAATCCGCCTCCGGAGGCGACGGCGCCGGCTTGGGTAACCGGTATGTGGAACCCGGTTCGTCGTGGCTTGGGCACCCCAAAGGGGGATAACCCCGGTTACGGTAATGGGCACGGGGAGTTGCGGCCGGGCTCCGGTGGGCAGTGCGCATTTGTTTCACGCTGCTTTTGCCGCCCGGCGGGGTTGTCAGTCCTGGTGGCTGAAGGCTGCGTCGAATGAGGCCTGCGGCAGATTCCACAGCAGTGACCGGATGTACTCCACGGCTTCGGCGGCTCCCTGGAGGCGGTCCATTCCGGCATCCTCCCATTCGATGGAGATGGGCCCTTCATATCCGATGGCCCGCAGGGCGCGGAATGAGTCCTCCCAGGGAACATCGCCGTGTCCGGTGGAAACAAAGTCCCAGCCCCGCCGCGGATCTCCCCAGGGCAGATGCGAGCCGAGCACTCCTGCCCGTCCCGTTTTGGGCCGCAGGCGTGTGTCTTTGCAGTCGACGTGGTAGATGCGGTCCTTGAAATCCCAGATGAAGCCGACGGGGTCGATGTCCTGCCACATCATGTGGCTGGGGTCCCAGTTGAAGCCGAACGCCGTCCTGTGGTCGATGGCTTCCAGCGACCGCACGCTGGACCAGTAGTCGTAGGCGATTTCGGACGGGTGCACTTCGTGGGCGAACCGCACCCCTTCGCCGTCGAAAATGTCGAGAATGGGGTTCCAGCGGTCGGCGAAGTCCTGGTAGCCCTGGTCAATGACCGAGGCGGGGACGGGAGGAAACTGCGCCACGTACGGCCAGATCTTTGAGCCGGTAAATCCGACCACAGTGTCCACGCCGAACTTGCGTGCCACTTTGGCCGTCAGCTTCAGCTCTTCCGCGGCACGCTGCCGGACTCCTTCCGGCTCCCCGTCCCCCCACACTTTGGAACCGACGATGGCCTGATGCCGAAAGTCGATCGGGTCATCGCATACGGCCTGCCCCTTCAGATGGTTGGAAATGGCGTAGACCTTCAGCCCGTGGCGCTCCAGCAGGTTCAGCCGTTCCTGGACGTAGGCGTCGTCTTCCGCTGCCCGCCACACGTCGAGATGCTCACCGGAACAGGCGATTTCCAGGCCGTCATATCCCCACTGGCTGGCGTTCTTGGCGACCTCCTCCAGCGGGAGATCGGCCCATTGGCCGGTGAACAGCGTCACGGGATGGGTAGCGTGCGTTTGGTTCATGGCATAGATCCTTTCTGTGCTCTTACGCGGCGGCGTAGGACATGACCTGTTCTTTGGTGACATTCGCTCTATCGAGTTCGCCTACCACCCGGCCCTGGCGCATGACGACCACCCGGTCGGACAAGGCGAGCAATTCGGGCAGTTCACTTGAAATCAACAGAACCGCTACGCCGCTGCGGGCCAGCTGCTCGATCAGCCGGTGGATTTCCGCCTTGGCCCCGATGTCGATGCCCTTGGTCGGTTCATCGAGAATCAATACCTTGGGCTTGCTCGCCAGACAGCGACCGATGATGACCTTTTGCTGGTTACCGCCCGAAAGCGAGCCGATGGCCGTTTCCGCACCGGGGGTCTTGATCGACAGGTCCTTGATGTACTTCTGGGCCAGGTCCTTTTCCATGCCCAGTTTGAGGACCCCCCAGCGGCTGACGCGCTTGAGCAGGCTCAAGGTAGTGTTTTCCCGGATCGACAGCCCGGGAACGATTGCCTGAAGTTTGCGCTCTTCGGGAACCAGGGCTATGCCGGCGGCGATGCCGGACTGGGCGCCGCGCAGCCTCAGCTTTCGGCCCTCTAGCGTGACGGTGCCGGCATCGAGCTGGTCGGCACCGTAGATGCAGCGTGCCACCTCTGTCCGCCCGGCCCCGATCAGCCCGGCCAGACCGACGATCTCCCCGGCATGGAGATCAAGATCCACGTCGGCGAAGGCGCCGGCCCGGCTAAGCCCCCGAGCCGACAGGACGACGTCGCCGCGTTCGTGCGGAACGTGCTCATAAAGATTCACGTTCTCGCCGACCATCAGGCGGACGACGGACTTTGCATCGAGTTCGGCCACAGGAATGGAGGAAGCCACGGTCTGGCCGTCCCGGATGACTGTGACTCTGTCGGCCAGCGCGAATACTTCTTCCAGCCGGTGCGAGACGTACAGAATCGCCAGCCCCTGGGTGCGGAGCCTGTTGACCAGCGTAAAGAGCTTCTCCACGTCGTGCTCAGCCAGGGCGGTTGTGGGTTCATCCATGATGACAACCCGGGCATCCTGGGCGACCGCCCGGGCAATCTCGACCATTTGCCCGTCTACCGTTGAGAGTGTCATTGCCGGAGCATTCAGGTCGATATGGGGAGCGACCTGGTCAAGCGCCGCTTTTGCCTTTGACCTGACCTTGGCCCGCGAGACGATTCCCCCCTGGTCAGCCCAGTTGCCCAACAGGATGTTTTCGGCGACCGAGAGGGTGGGGACGAGGTTGTGCTCCTGGTAGATCGTCGCGATGCCGGCCGCTTTGGCTGCCGTGGTGGACGCCGTCATGAGTTCCCCATCGACGTAAACCCCGCCTTCGTCCGGGACGTAGAAGCCGCTGAGGGTCTTGATGAGGCTCGACTTCCCTGCGCCGTTTTCGCCGACGAGGCAGTGCACCTCGCCGGCATGAAGCTCAAAGTTCATGCCGGCGAGGGCCACCACGCCCGGAAAGCGCTTGACCAGGCCCCGTGCCTCAACGACCGCGGTCTTCGTGGCCGCGTTGCCGGTGGTGGTCATGGCAGCTCCTTCTGCAGAAACGCCAGGCCGTCGCGGGCCAGGGCATCCATGGACGGCGCCACGGGCCGCCACAGCGATACGGCCCTGGCGATCTCCTCGACGGTCGGCAGGAAGGATTCGATGACGATCGATCCCTGGTATCCGATGGAGCGCAACGCCTCGAAGGTTTCCGTCCAGGGAACGTGCCCGCTCCCCGGGGTGCCCCGGTCGTTCTCGGAGACCTGGAAGTGGAAGACCTTGTCTCCGGCGGCCCGGATCGCTTCGCCAACGTGTTTTTCCTCGATATTCATGTGGAACGTATCCAGCATGAATCCCACGTTGCCGCTGCCGATCATTTCGAACAGTTCCAAGCCCTGTTCGACCGTGTTCACAAGGTCGGTCTCGAAGCGGTTGAGCGGTTCCACCGCGAGGGAGACGTTGCGTTCTCCGGCATAGTCGGCCACGCGCCGCAGGCTCTCGGCCGCCCACTTCCGCTGCCGGTCCCGTTCCTCCTTGGGAAGCAGCCTCGTCTTGCCGGTCGCCGAGTACATCGGTCCGGCCACGTGGGGTGAACCGAGTTCTGCCGCGAAATCGACGCAGAGTTTCAGGTATTCGATTCCCTTGCCGCGCATGTCGGCATCTTCGTGGGATACGTCCCGGTCCGGACCGAAGGCTCCGCAGATGGAAACGGGAAGGCCTGTGCGCTCGGATGTTTCCTTCAGCGCTTCGACGGAGAGCAGCGAGGGGTTTTCGATGCAGACTTCGAAGAGGTCGAACCCCATCTCCTTGGCGCGGTCGAACTGGTCCATGTCCTCATCGGTGAACGGGGAGGCAAGGATGAATGAACTGATGCCGAACTTGTACTCACTCATTGGGCCACAGCTCCTTTTCGAGGGCCTTCATCTCATTGATGGCGCGTTCGGTGTAGGGGTCCAGGAATTCGAGATGGCCGCCCCGGGCCATCATCGCGAACGGATCGGAGGCGGCCGGCAGCAGCTCGAAAGTAAGGTATCCCTGGAAATCGATCTCTTTCAGCGCCTGCAGGGTGGGTCGGAAGTCCAGGTGTCCCACGCCCGGTGCCGCACGGTTGGTGTCTGCGAGGTGGACGTGATTGACCTTTCCTGCCGCCCGGCGGAAGGCATCCGCAATGGAGTCTTCCTCGATGTTCATGTGGAACAGGTCGCCGTGGACGCCGCCGTTCGTCAGTCCGGTTGCGTCAAGCAGCTTGACGGCGCGGTCGAGATGGTTCAGGAAGTAGGTTTCATATCTGTTCCACGGCTCGAGGGTGATGTTGACTCCGACGGAGGCGGCGTGTTCGCCGATTTCCCGCACATTTTCGACGGCCCACTCCCACTCCTGCTCGTCGGGGGCCAGCGCCGCGGTCTTGCCCACGGGCGAGGGCCCGACAATGATGGTCGGGGCCCCGACGCCGGCCGCGAAGTCCGCGACGGATTTGCCGTAGTCGACGGCCTTCTTACGGTTCTCCGCGCTGGGATTGACCAGGTCGCGCTCTTCGCCGAACCAGATGCTGCAGATCGAGCTCACCTCGATCCCGGCGTCGGAGGTGAGCTTGTTTACCTCTGCGACATTGTGTGATTTGGGTTCTCCGACGAGCTCGATGGCGTCGTAGCCGAAGCGTGCGACCCGGTCGATGCCCTTGGAGATTTCCTCCTGGTAGTAAACGATCGCGTTGTAGGAATACTTGAAGCGGGACATGAGGATCTTCCTTTTCTTTCTGGCGGTTGTACTAAGCGGTGCTATGAAGCAGTGGGGCCAAAGGGTGCTTGGGGCAGATGTGATTATTTTTCGAAGACGTTTCCCCACAGCTTCGGATCGTCAACGTTTTCGCGGGTGATGAGCTTGGGCTGGGTCAGCTGGAGCTTCTCAACCTCTTTTCCGTTGAGAATGTCGACCATGGTCTGCAGGGAGAGGGCACCCATTGTGAACGGATCCTGGTCCATGGTGGCGTCCTGGGTGCCGTTGCGGATGCGGTCGAGCGCCAGCGGTGTTCCGTCCACGCCTACCAGCGGGATGTGGCCGCTTTCTCCCACCTTGGCTGCCTTGCCAATCTGGTCCAGCCCCGACACGATTCCCCGGACCATCTCATCGTTGTGGCTGAAGAGGCCGTTGATGGAGGGGTCGGCGGTGAAGTTATCGACGGTGAGGGCAAGGGCCTGATCGGCCGTCCATTGGGAATCACGCGGGATGACCTTGATGTCGGGGAAGGCTTCGATGCCTTGGTGGAATCCCTCGCCGCGCAGCCGTGCATGATAGGCACCCTTGGCGCCCTGGTATTCCAGCACGGTACCCTTCTCGTCCATGAGTTTGGCGAGGTGTTCGGCGCCCTGCTTGCCGGCAAGCTTGTTGTCGTAGGCCACCGCGGCGTCGGCGATATCGCCGGTGACGATGGAGTCGACCGTGACTACTTTCTTGCCAGCGTCGTGAATCATCTGCACGCCGGGAACCAACTCGTCGGAGTTGTTCGGGCTCAGCACGAATCCGTCGACGTCCTGGGCGAGCTGGTCCTGGATCTGGCTGATCTGGGTCGAGGAATCCCCCTTCGCATCCAGGATCGTTACGTCTACTCCCAGCTCCTTGGCCTTGTCTTGGATGCCCTGACCCAGGGCGACCATGAACTCGAAGCCCTGGCTGTACAGAAGCACGGCGATCTTGGGCTTGCCACTGTCGCCGCCGCTTGCGGTGCCGCCGCCGCCTCCGCAGCCTGTGAGGCACAGGGCCGCTGCGACCATTGCGGCGATCAGAACCAGCATTCTTTTACCGGTCTTCATCGATTTTCTCCTTGCTTCCTGCGGTTTCCTGAGGGGGTTTCTTGGCGGGTTTGTGACCGGACGTATCATGCGCTCTCATGCTCCCTGGGCCGTCGGTGCGGCTCCTGTGGCCCCGGATGCCGGTGGAGTCGCCGGCGGCGGTGCGATTTTCGCCTTCCGCGAGAGTCCCCGCTGGACGTACTTATAGCGGTAGACGTCCAGCGCTGCGGCGCCGAAGATCACGGCGCCTTGCACGATCTGGTCGTACGAGGACGGGATGCCCAGGAGGTTCACGGCATTGGAGACCATCGAGATCAGCAGCACGCCCAGCAGGGTGCCCTTGATGGTTCCCTGGCCGCCGAACAGGCTCGTTCCGCCGATAACTACCGCCGCGATGACGACCAGTTCGATGCCCTCGCCGGCGCGGGGGCTGCCGGATGCCAGCCGGCCGGTCAACAACAGGCCGGCCATGGCGGCGGTCAGCCCGCTGAGCGCGTACGCAATGAGCTTGACGCGGTCGACCCGGATGCCGGCCAGCAGGGCCGCTTCAGGGTTGCCGCCGACCGCGTAGACCGAGCGGCCGTACGTGGTCCGGGTGAGAACCCAGTGCGCGAGGAAGGCCAGGAGCAGCACCTCGGGGATAAGCAGCGGTACGGTGAACAGCTTGGCGTTCACGAAGCTGCTGAGCATTGGTGGGACCGGGGTGATGTTTCCGCCGTCGGAGTAGGCGAAGGCGAGCCCCGTTCCCGCGCTGAGCGTGGCAAGAGTGGCGATCAGGGGGGAGATTCCGAGTTTGGTAACCATGAATCCGTTGATCGTCCCGATGGCGAGCCCGATCAGCAGTCCGACAATCAGTCCGGCGGCTGTGGGCAGGCCCATCCTGACAATGACGCCCATCGAAAGGACGGATGTTACGGCCGCGGTCGCTCCGACCGACACATCGATGCCGGCGGTCAGGATCACAAAAGTCATCCCGATGGCGAAGACTGCCAGGATGGTCGACTGGAAGAGAAGGTTGATGATGTTCGCGGGGGTCAGGAATACCGGGCTCAGGACGCTGAGGAGCACCCCGAAGGCCAGCACTACGATGAGCAGTCCCTGCCCCCCGATCAGGCGGCCGACAAGCGCGGCCGTGAACTTCTTCTGAGGCGGTTCGGCCGGCGCCGCAGCGGGCTGGCGATTGTCGGCGGGGGCGTGTGGAGTCGTGGGTGTCATGGTCGTTTCCCTGTAGTCAGCATGCGTTTCTAGTTGCTTTTCGTGAGGAGATCCTCGGTGGCGGTAAGCCTGACCGGCCCTCCGCCGTTCCTGGCCGATTCGGCCGTGGCCAGGACGAGCTGCAGGCTCTGGATGTTGTCGAGAACATCGGTTTCCGCACGCTCCCCGGTCTTGATCGTGCGGGCGAAGGCTTCCAGGGTTCCCAGGCGTTCTTCGTTTTCGACGGCGTCGAGCTCAACGTGCATGACACCGGAGTGTTCGGTGGCTCCCGCCAGGAAGACGGTGTCGAACAGGGACTGGAACCGGATCTGGACGGTGTTGTTTTTCCAGCTGATCGCTCCCTTGGAGCCCTGAATATCCCAGTCGCCGTCCCAGCTCGTCTGCTCGCCCTGGGATGCCCATGAACCGGTGTAGACGACCCGGACTCCATTGGCTCCCTGGATCTGGACGACGGCCGAGGCATTGCCGGCAAAACGGGACCAGGAGGGGTTCCAAGAATCGGCTTTGACCGACGTGGCTTCGACTCCTGCGATGCCGCGGATCTGGTCAATATGGTGGATCATCGCGTCGACAATCAGGGGTTCGTCCATCGTCAGACGGAAACCTTCAAAGGGCGGATTCTTCTGGTAATTGATGAAGACCTGCTGGACGTCCCCGATAACTCCTTCGCGGATCAGCCGCTGCACGGTCCGCGGCGCCCGCTTGAACCGGTAGTTTTGCGAGACCATCGCGGCCGCACCGCTGGACTTCGCGGCGGCGATGATCGCCAGTGCGTCCTCCATGTTGTGTGCGAGGGGTTTTTCGATAAGGGTGGGGATTCCTGCTTCGAGGGCCGGGATGGCCACGGCAGCGTGATACTCCGGTGGCACGATCACCAGGACCGCATCGAAGCTGTCCCGGTTCGCCAGAGCCTCGGCAATGTCACGGTAAGCGGCGATGCCATGGTGTTCGGCTGCGGTCTGGGCGGCCGCCTGGTTAACGTCGACCACGCCCGTCAGTTCCCAGTCGCTGCTGCGCTTGACCACATCCAGCCAGGAAGCGCCCCAGGCTCCGAGTCCGACCTGAACGATTTTCATTGCGTTTCTCCTTCGTGATGATTCATAGGGCCGGCCGCCGGCCGGCTGCGGATTACTTCAACCCGCTGTGGGACTGTTCCACGGCGTCGATCCAACCGCCGGACGATTTTGACTTCAGGACCGCTTCGGTGAGCAGGGCTGCGCGGTAGCCGTCTGCGAAAACCGGCAGCCCGTCCGGAGTGTCGCCGGCAGCGGCCTGATAGGCATCGGCAATCAGGGCGTTGAAGGCGTCCTGGAAACCCTGGGGATGACCCGCAGGGAGAATTGAATAGCGGGCGGCCGACTCGGTCAGATGCTGCGGGTCCCGCACGAGCCGGTGAAACCCCTGCTTTCCCCCCAGCCACAGCGTTTCGGGGTTTTCCTGGTCAAAACGAAGGGACCCTGATTCACCGCTGATTTCGAAACTAAGGAAGTTTTTGCGGGCGGCAGCCACCTGGCTGACAAGCAGTGTCCCGACCACTCCTCCAACCGTCTCGAAAACAACGGCGACAACGTCCTCGGTGTCAATGTTTGTATTCAGGACGCGGTCCGGGTGGACCGTCCGCGTCAAGGCGTTGATCCGGGCGATCCGGTCACCTGTCACGAACTCAATGAGATCGCACAGATGCGAACCGATATCGGCGAAGGCCCGTGACGGCCCTCCGACACGGGCGTCGATACGCCAGTTATCGTCCGTGCTGGAAAGCAGCCAATCCTGAAGATAGGAAGCCTGGATGGTGAATATCCTCCCGATGTCGCCGGTTGCGACGCGGGCACGGGCCTCACGGACCATCGGGTGGAACCGGTAGACGAAGGGGACAACGGCGGTCAGACCGCTGGCCTGGGCCAACTCCATCAGTTCGCGGGCGTCATCGGATGTTGTCGCCAACGGCTTTTCGCAAACAACATGCTTCCCGGCCTGGAGCACGCTTTTTGCGATCGACGCGTGCGTCATGTTCGGCGTACAGACATGCACCAGATCGATGTCGTCATCGGCAAGCAAGGCCTCCACCGAGAGATAGGCCCTGCGCACGTTCAGCCTTCGGCTGGCCGCGACGGCGCTGGCCTCAGTGGACGAAGCCACGCCTGCGATGTCGGCCCCGGCGTTTCGCGCTGCCCTCGAATGGGCCTGAGCCATGAAGCCGCCACCCACGATGCCGACGCGCAATCCCGCCGGTGAGCTGAAGTCGTTGTCTTCCATGTACACAAGTGTGACACGTGGCACACTACTTATGTCAATAGGTCAGCAAAAGACGTATTCTTAACGTCATCTTCTGATGATTGCCCGGCAGGCGAATGGGTCGGTAGAGTCATACCCACGACTGAGGAGGAGACATAGTGCAGGGAATCGGCAAAACTCTGACGGGATTCGGGGCAGGGGACCTGTTCCAGGCCCTACGTGACGGCGTGCCGCGTACGCGTGCCGATCTTGCCGCCCTTACCGGTTTGTCCCGTTCGACCATTACGACCCGGCTGGATGAACTGCTTGCTTGCGGGCTCATCGCCCCGGTTGCCGATGCGTCATCCACGGGCGGACGTCCGTCGGCACGTGTGGCAATCAACGCCGGAGTGAGGGTTATTGCGGCGGCTGACCTGGGAGCCACGCATGCGACGGTCGCAATGACGGACCTTGCCGGGACGGTCCTTGCCGAGACCACCGCCGGGTTGGAGATTGCGGCCGGTCCCGAATTGGTTCTGAAGTGGCTGGTCGAAACCATCACTGATCTGCTGCGTAAACTTGAAAGGCCGGTATCCGACCTCATCGCGGCAGGGATCGGCCTGCCGGGTCCCGTGGAGCACTCCACGGGCAAGCCCTCCAGCCCTCCGATCATGCCCGGATGGGACGGCTTCGACGTGCCGTCCCATGTTCAGCAGTCTTTTGCGGTTCCCGTACTCGTTGACAATGACGTGAACATCATGGCCCTTGGGGAAAGGGCCAAGTGCTGGCCTCAGGTGGACAATATGGTTTTCCTCAAGGTCGCCACGGGTATCGGAGCGGGGATCGTTTCCGGCGGCACGCTTCAGCGCGGCGCTGAAGGCAGCGCCGGCGACGTAGGCCATATCCCGGTCTCGCGCGGATCCGGAATCGCGTGCCGATGCGGGAAGATCGGATGCCTGGAGGCAATCGCCGGCGCCCCTGCCATCGCGGCACATATAAGCAGCCTCGGGGCCGAAGCATCAACCAGTGAAGATGTGATCGCCTTGGTGAAGTCAGGCGACTTAGCCGCGATCCAGACACTTCGGCAGGCGGGGCGGGACATCGGAGAGGTGCTCAATATGTGCGTGAGCGTCCTCAACCCGTCGCTTATTGTGGTCGGAGGTTCGCTGTCCCAGTCCAGCGAACACCTGATAGCCGGCATCCGCGAAGTGATCTATACGGGATCGACCCCCCTAGCCACCCGGAATCTCACCGTTGTGCCTTCCCAGATTGGTTCCCAGGCCGGTGTCATCGGCGCAGGAATTCTCGCCATCGAGCACATACTTTCGCCGGAGAACATCACCTCTATTGACACGCAACCCGTCATCCCCGCGGATACCTGAACCAGAAATGAACCGCCCTGTCAGGCAGGCAAGTAGGCGCGTACCGTCAGGGGCCGGCAACACTGACCGGGGACAGGAGCTCCGGCGGCACCACACGGATTCCTGCCGTGACTGACCCGTACGCATATGCCCGTCCAAGATCGGGCTTATGCGAAGCCCCGGCTACGGGCAGCGCCCGTATCCAGTAACACCGCCGGCCGGAGGTGTTATTGGGTGCCAGCATCGGCGGCTTGCTTATGAGGTCGCTGCCCGCACCGGTCGTTCTGCCGGAGTGGTGGCGACGAGTTTGCTCGACCCGCGTGACCCCAAGGCTCGCGCGGTCATTACCCGCTTCGGCCCGCTTGAAATCCTCGGCGGGGCGCTGGTACGCCTTCTCTCGGGCAGGTTCGCCGGAAGGCACATCCCGATGTCCTGGGTCGCTGCGCTGTCGAAAATGAATCGCGACCCCGGCCTGTCACGGCTGTGCACCGCGGACTCGCGTGGAGGAGGGGCCAAAGTCCCGCTCGGATTCCTCACCTCGTTCATCACCTACCGCCACACCCCACCGGAGCGCATGCGCATCCCGGTAACGCTGGCCCATCCGGCCAAAGATGACTGGACGCCGGTTGAGATCAGTACGCGATGGCTCAGTCGAATCGCCGCTCCGGCAGAACTGGTCATGTTGCGCGAGTGCGGCCACTTCCCGATCGAGGACCCAGGGCTGGCAGACCTGGTCAGTGCTGTCGAACGAGTAACCCGGCACGCCCAGCACGCCAACGGCTGACAAACCGCCAAGCCGTCCTGACGAGACGGGAGAACACGGCACTGCCCCGCTGAGCCATCCTCCAACGGGGACAGTAATAGGCCCTGATGACATGAATATAATCAGCTGCTGGCTATTCACGCGCTTGCATAAGCTCTCGCTCGTCCAAGTCGCGGTGGGGGACCGGCTTACGGGCGGGGCAACCAGCCGAGCCAGCGTCGCGCGCGATTCATTCAGATCTCATTCGTTTCCGGTCGCAGCCCAGCGCTTCATTGCTTCGAGGAGATGATTTGGCGCGAGCATGAAGCGAGGTTCGAGTTCCTCCCAGCCCGGCTCTTTCACGCGCCGGCTGTACGCTGCATGGTCGGCATCAACGGGAATGGACTCGTCGAGCCCACCCGATTCCTCGCCCATGAGAGCAAGATGATAGATCCACGTTGAGCCATCGGCTTCGACATTTCGGAATGTTGCTTCAAAGACTGCGCGCTCCGCCGAGAGTCCTTGCTGCAGTTCATCCGGCCGCGAGTTGAGCATGTCCATCCACTCCTCGAATGCGCGCTCCTTGCCGCTGACGATGCGTGAGCGGCTCAGCTCGAGTCGCATGCCCTGCGGTACTGATGGCGGCATCTGGTGCCCAGGAAAATCGCGCGGCACCGGAGCGAAAGGGAGCTCGAAGTCATTTTCATGAGAGGTCATGAAGGTATTCTCGCGGCGCTGACCGCACGGAGGTACTTCCAACGCAGACGTGTTTCGCTCAGGGACCCGCTTACGGGCGGTCACCATATGATCGATAGGTGACCGTTCGAATCCGCTTCGCGACACCGGCTGACTACGCTGCAGTCGAGACGATCGAAAATGCTGCCGATCGGCTTCTCATTGATTGGCTGCTCCCTGAGCAGTGGCCCGCCGCCCCATCTGGCGCTTCGAGAGCGTCAGAGCCCGGATACGTCCTGGTCGCCGAAGCGACTGACACAGGCGCTGTTTTGGGTTTCGTGCACGTCATTGAGTTAGACAAGATTGCTCACTTAGAGCAACTTTCGGTGTCGCCCGAATATAGTCGTCGCGGCTATGGGCGCATGCTGGTCGATGCCGCGAAGGAAGAAGCCCGAGGACGGAGGCATAACCGGTTGACCCTGCGTACTTATGCCGACGTCCCTTGGAATGCGCCTTTTTACTCGCGACTTGGTTTTACGGAGGAGGCCCCTTCGACTGACTTCCACCGCAAACTGGTCCATGGTGAAGACAGCCTCGAGCTTGCTAGGTACGGGCGTCGCGTACAGATGGTCGCAGTGCTGGAGTAGTTCCTTCCCATCCGTATAGCGACCGGCAAACGGGCGCGTTTTGACCGACATTGTAGGGTGAGGCAATGGGGCACATTGGGTCGTATCTATGGAAGATTCGGCAACACCTCGGATCGCAACTCGTTCTTCTACCAGGTGCTCAAGTGCTAGTGCTGGGAGAAGAAGGCCAAGCCTTGTTCCAGCGCCGATCGGATAACGGAGTGTGGGAGTTACCCGCTGGAGGCTGCGAACCTGGCCAGAGTTTCAGGACAGCGGCCATAGCCGAGTTGTTTGAGGAAACGGGCATCGTTGCCAAAGCAGAGGACCTTGAACCCTTCGCGAGCCTGTCCGATCCTTCAATTCACAGCCTGACCTACCCCAACGGCGATCAGGTTCAGGCCTTCGCGATGTGTTTTGTGCTAGCTAACTGGGAAGGAAGCCTCTCAGCAGAAGAGTGCGAGGTGAGTGACCTTGGGTTCTTTCCACTGGTTGATCCACCGGCCCCCACTCATGCCCCGACCCTGGAAGTTCTGAAGCTGTATGCACTGTTCCGGGAAACCGGCGTTTTTCAGGCAAACTAGGCGTACCGCTGAAGGACCGGCTTACGGGACGTCCGTTCAGGAATTGGTGCCTGCGGAATGACCTCGATTCGGCCGAGTAAACTCCTGCCATGAGCGATGCACTTGTGCGCGAGGCCTACGACTCGCGAGCTGCGCAATACATCGAGTTTTTTGGGGACGTCAGCCAGATGGCCGAACCCGACCGAAACCTCATAGGACGTTGGCGCGATTCCACTCCGGGGCGTCTGCTGGACGCCGGTTGCGGACCTGGACACTGGACTTCCTTCCTGCACGCCGGGCACCGGGACGTTCTGGGTATAGATCTCTCCGAAGAATTTTTGGCCACAGCTCGCGACCGGTACCAGCTCCCGTTTATTCGCGGCACGTTTCGAGAGTTGCCCACGCTCTCGGCGAGCCTTGGAGGCATTCTGGCTTGGTATTCCATGATTCATGCATCCCCCAACACTGTGCCTGCCATTCTGGACGAGTTTGCGCGGTGCTTAGAACCCGGCGGGGGTTTGCTCATCGGTTTCTTCGACGGCGAGGCCGAACAGGAGTTTCCCCACGCCATAGCGCCAGCTTACTTCTGGTCCGTTGAGTCCCTGGATGCGGCCCTTGGCAATGCCGGCTTTACAGTCATTGAACTCCACCAACGTCACGACCATGGCCATCGCCCGCATGCAGCATTGAGAGCGCGGCTAGACCGATGAGCCGCGCCTCCAAGTGCCCGTTGAGGGATGTTCATCCGGGACAGAAGGGAGTGCCGAGCGGGCGCGTCTTTTAGGGTGGACACGTGCGTAGTTCCTCGCTGATCACTTTCGCGTAGGGGCACCGGCCACCGAGACGGTCCCTGGTGAGAGCATACGCCCAGCCCCCGAGTCCGTTACGTCCTTACACGCCGTGCTTGCATTGCCCCGGCGAGCGAGCCCCGGGTTGTGTCCGGTCCTGTGATGTTGAAATTCCCAATTGTGCAGGTGACGGACTGAGAAACTGAGCGCCTGCTGTAGCGTCATGACGCATGATACTTATTTCCATCTTGGTGCCAATCCTCATGTATGGGATACCTGTTGCGATCTTCTTCTTTGTGCTGCATGCGGTTATAAAGTCAGCGGTTCGCGGTGCCATTAGAGCCGAACGCTCAATGGAGAGTTTGGGCGCCGTAGAACGAGAGTAGTAGCGTCCGGCGACCCACGACTTTGTCTCACTGATCGTGAGCCGGGCCAGCACCCGCTGACACCAAACCCCCATCCTGGCTTCAGCCATGGGTGCGGCCTTTTGCTGTAGTAGAACATCGGCTTGCCAGTTTTGCTGACACCGGTGCCGCGGCTACAGAAGGCACCGGGATTGACGTCGGCGGCGCCTGCGGGGCTATCTCCGCCGCAGCCCGCTGGGCAACCGCTTGTTCCTCAGCAGTATCCGCAGCCGCCTTTTTCCTTGGCAGGCTGTCTCCTATCAGCAGCATTCTTCTCTTCAGCGGCCTTGCATGGACTTTGGACGTTTAGACGTTTGCGTCGACCGTTGGGTCTCACATGGGCCGCAGCCCGTCTGGGTGGCGCGGTGAAGCTGGGAACGGCAACCCCAATCTTTTTGTACCGATAACCGTGAGTATGTCCGGACAGGTGTTTCGATGAAGCATGCTCAAAAGGGACAGGGGCAGCCCCGGCGAAAACGGAACTTCGATCGCCCTGGGGCTATTCACAGGTGTGCATAGGCTCTCGCTCATCCATGTCGCGGTGGGGGACCGGCTTTGGGACAAGGATTCGCGGTTCGACTGGGCTTTGGTTAGCGGCCGGAACCGGCTGCCTTGTTCTGGAGGCGAGACCGGAGGGTTCGCGTACCCGGGCCGTCGAGCTCGCCCAGATAGGCTTCGCGGCCCGCCATGGCCGCCCCGAGGGATTGTGTTCCCGCTGCGTGGCCGGGCGTCCCGAGGGGGCGAGGGTCCCTGAGATAAAAGCTGGTACTCAAGGATGTGCCAACTGATCCCACACGGCGTCCGCCCACATGACATGCCCGGACTCGTTGGGATGGAAAAAGTCTCTGGCCAGCGTCTTTATATACTGCGCCATGGAAAGCCTGACACTGGGGGTGTAGATATCGGCGACTCTATGCGCTCTCGTGGCAGCTGCATCCCGAATCGCCTCGTTGACGAGTTGTACGCGTTTGTCATAGGGCCAATGACCGAAACGGGGCACTAGACCCATCACGGCGCCGACAGGCAGGCGCACAGCGATCATCTCCATGGTTTGGGCGAAGGCCTGGGCGTCAAATCGCAACCGGGCCACATCGTTGCCACCGATAACACATGTCACGGCCATGTTGCCCGACGGGTCGGGCATATTGGGTATCTGATCCCGCAGAAGGTCCTCGGCGGTAGCACCACTCACAGACAGGTTCACGACACGCACGTGGCTGCCCGTGGTGCTCTGAAGTCGTTGGGCCAGGAGGGCCACGTAGCTGCGGCTGGGGTCAGGAAGGCCCACCCCAAGTCCGGCGGAATCACCAAGCGCCACGTACGTCAGCGTCCCCGTCTGAGGTTGGTCCCAGTACGCGCGGTGTGTGTACGACTGTTTGTGGCTTCGTCCAAGCAACGCTCCCATATGGGTGAGCATACCCCCCATGGGTATAAAGTTTCGACGCGTGCGTCCAGCCAGGCACATCCCAACGCCGCTCAGTTAGGGAGCGAGGAACTCCATAGTGCTGTTCAACGGGCGATGAAAGGTGAGTCAGGGTGATTACTCCTGGACCTGGCCCCCTCAATCAATGGCGTTGGCGTTGGCGGGTGTCCACCTCAATGGTGGAGCGCGTGCCATCTCAACTGGGGCCATCCAGTACGCCGTTGGTGGGCAGACGGGGGTGCTGAAGCCATCGGGGACTGCCCCACGCGCTATTCACGTGCTTTCATAAGCTCTCCCCCACCCCTGTCGCGGTGGGGGACCGGCGTATGCGACTGGCGGGCGGGCAACTCCCGACCCTGAGAAGGGAAGGTCTTGTTGCCCCCGGAACGAACGCCACTAACCCCCTTCAGCCACCGGTCCCGCCTCAGCGGCGGGCGGGGAGGATCGTCGTCGTGACGGCCACGGCCTGCGGCGTGCGGGGGACGGAACTGAAGCCGAAGCGCACGGGCGGATCCACCGGCGCGAGGGGCCCGAGGCTGGCCCCGTTCCAGCTCGCCGCGGCGCGCTCGACGCCACGGATGGAGCGCACGCCATAGTACTCCCGACGTCCGCCTACGGCGGAACCGGCGGTGGCCACCCCCGGGAGCAGGATCCCTGCGGCGCGGTTCACGGCTGTCAGCCACGCCGGGTGGACGGCGATGCGGGCGGGGACCAGTTGCAGCATCCAGCCCAGCGCTGTCAGGGGGCCAAGGTCGACGCGCAGTTCCAGCGGGCCGCCGGAAACGCGGAGGACCATTGCGGCGGTCCCAGGTTCGTTCCCCGGTTCCGCGCTCCGCTCCTCGGCGGGGCTCAGGCTGGCCTCCAGCGGCGCCACCGCCACCTCATCGAAGCGGTAGGTCGCGGACACATAGTCGGCGACCGCCCGGTTGGGGGCCAGCAGCGTCCGCAGCCCGTCGCGGTCTTCGGTCATGACGTCCGTGAAGGCGCCGAGCGGCGAGTCCATCCAGTGCCCGACCACCAGCCGGCGACCCGCGCTGGTGCCCAAACCCGCGATGAACCCTGTAAAGCTCTCCATCCGGCTACCGTACGGCTCCGGCCGGCCCCGCCGCACGCCGTTGCGTAAAATCGACGTCGCCGCCGGCACTCACCTGACGTCAGGTTGGGGTGTACCCTAACTGGCAAACACGCGGAACGCGAGCCAGTCTCCCAAGCAGGACCACTCACGATACCCGAGGACCAAAGCAAGGAGCCGTGTGTCAGCTTGGAG
>NZ_JBNHHC010000039.1:0-44583 GCF_059091865.1 Arthrobacter sp. B0316-1-20
AGAAGGACGGTTTGGCCTCGCCCGGGTGGCCCGGCACTACTCGGACACCCTGGGCAAGAGCGGCAACTGCCAGATCGGGGTGTCCGTGAACGCGGTGACCGACCGGGCCTCGTGCCCGCTGGACTGGGGTGCTCGAGTATGTCCACAATGAGTTCGATTGGGACCGGTACCGCGAACGGCCGTACGAGTACCTCTCGGAACTCGTAATCTGGTGACTACGAGCGGTCCTTCAGCGCGGCGTCCGGTGCGAACTGCATCGGGTGCGGCGTTCGTTCAGCCGAAGGCCGGTATTCGTACGTGGATCGGATCGAACGCGGTGCCGATCGAGTAGTTGGCTTGGAACAGCTCCGCGCCCGCCGCTCCGATGGTCGGCTGAAGTGCTTCCCAGCGAAGCGTGTCATCCACCGGGGAGGGGCGTGGCACGTAAGGAATGTCGAAGAGGGACTCCCTGACGTTGGAGCTCTGGTCCTGCGATGTATTGAAGGACAGCACCCCGGCGCTCCCGTCGAGGTGCAGCCACGGGTTTGCGAGGGTCACGTCCATCGCGCCAAAGTGCCCGTACAGGTGCACGAGGCCGCTGAAGCGAAGGATGCCGGACCCTGTCGCCGTGTCCAACGTCGAAGCCGTGAAGAGGGGGAAGTGGAAGTCGAACGTGCTCGTCAGGTGCACTCCGTCATCTATGGTGATGCGTCCGTCGGGAAGGCGGCGCAGGTAGCCGAGCAGGCTTCGTTTGAGGCCCCACACGAGTCCGGTGCTGACCGGGAGGAGGGTCTCAGATGCTGGCGACATGGGATGAGGCTATCGGAATCGGCGCGTCGATCGCGCGGAGGAATGCGCGCAGCATCTCGGAGGCCGCATGAGCGGGGGCCGCGCCTGCGACCATGCGATCGGGACGGATCAGCACGACGGACTCAGCTCGTGCGTTGAACCACCGCTTCAACGAGCCGTCGACGTCGCCGATGACGTTCGGCGAGTGACTGGCGTCCCAACACAGTTGGACCGCGGGCCTGGCCGCGACGAGTCGGGTGCCTGCGCGCTGAGCCGCCTCGATCGCGTCTGCATCGAGAATCGCGGTCGGATCGTTGTTCCACGCCACGAGCAGGAGGCGGTCACCGCCGATGCCCTTGACGACCGCGGCGATCTTCCACGCAAGGTTGTACGCATCACGGATGCCGCTGTTGCAACCCTGGCCCTGCCACACCGGCATGAGGTGCGCAGCATCGCCGACGAGTACCACTCGACCCGAGCGGAATCGCCCGGCGATCCGGGCCTGGTGCGCGTAGACCCGCCGGCGGATGATATCGATCGGTGTGCCCCGTGGGATGAACGGCTCGAGGAGACGGGCGATGAACTCATCGTCTTCCGCGTGTTCCGCGCTCTCACCGGGCAGCATCATGAACTCGAAGCGGCGGATGCCATGCGGGATGCTGATGCAGGCGTAGGGTCGCTTCGGGTCTGCGCCGTCAACATAGGCGCCGGGGTGGCCGAGCGGGTCGTTTCGGATGTCGATGACGAGCCATTCAGCCTTCGCCGTCGTCCCGGGAAAATCGATGCCAAGCGACTTTCGCGTGGCGCTGCGGCCACCGTCTGCGCCGACGACGTACGACGCGCGCATTGTGCGAGACCGGCCCTGCGGATCCTCGACGCTCAGCGTCACACCGTGGGCATCCTGCGTGATGCCGGTGACCTTCGACGACCAGATAATCTCGGCGTGTTCATGGCGCTCGAGTCCCGCGAGGAGCACCCGGTCAGTCAACGGCTGCACGAAGCCGTTGCGCCTGGGCCAGCCGAACGCGGATATCTTCTTATGAAGTGGCATCTTCATCTTCTTTGTATCTGCATTTAATGCATAGTCTCTTTTGTGTCAGTCTAACGGATCTATTGTTCTCCGGCTGCGGGCGTGAGAGATAAACTCCGAACATGAACCGATATGTGCAATGTTGCAGATTCACCTCGGGGTCCGATTCGAAGCGGGGCGAGCGATGACGGAGTTCGACTGGAGTCAGCAGATCGTGGTCGTCACCGGTGCAGGAGGAGGGATGGGGCAGACTCTCGTGCGGGCGCTCCTCGCGCGCGGCGCGAGGGTCGCCGGATTCGATCTCAAGCCGTCGTTCGAACTCGAGCCCGATGATCACGCGCGCTACCTGCCCTGGAGGTCGACCTCGGCGACCAGGATTCGATCGTCGCGGGCTACGCAGAGGTCGACCGCCGGTTCGGCGACGTGACCGGGCTGGTCAACCTTGCAGCGACATGGTCCACAACCTATAAGGCAATCGACCTGGAAAAGCCGGAGTGGGACAAGGTCATGGGGGTGAACGTCGGGGGCACCTTCTGGAACTGCCAGGAGGCGTTGCGGCGGATGACGCCGAATCACAGCGGTGCGATCGTCAATATCTCCTCGCTGAACGGAATCAGGGCCCGGATGGGAACGTCCACACATGCCTACGTGATCTCGAAGGCGGCGATCATCGGCCTGACGACGTCGCTTGCCGCAGAGGCTGCGCTCGAGGGTGTGCGCGTGAACTGTCTCGCCCTCGGGCTTCACGAGACGCCGGCGATCGTCGCCGGCCTTGGTGACGAGGGAGCGCGCAGATACCGCGAGACGGCACTCAAGGCCACTCCGATCGGCCGCATCGCCACACCTGAGGACGTGGTGGGCCCGATCCTGTTTCTGCTCAGCGACGACTCACGCAACATCATCGGCCAGACCATCCTGAGCGATGGCGGCCGGGGAGGCTGGTATCAGTAGGAGCCCCCACAGACGGTGAACCCGGGAGCCGGAACCGGTTTTCTCGGCCCAGCTCCCGGGGGGATCCGTACGTGGATTACTGCGCTGCCGCTCCGCTTGCCGTTGTCTCGCCCTGCGCCGCGAGCTGGTCGGCCACCCGATGTGCGGCGATGTAGCCGAAGGTCATCGCCGGCCCGATGGTTGCACCGGCACCGGCATAGCTGCGGCCCATCACCGACGACGACGCGTTGCCCGTGACGTAGAGCCCCTCGATCGGCGTACCGTCAGACCGAAGCGCCCGTGCATGCTCGTCTGTCACGACTCCGCCGTTCGTCCCGAGATCGGAGAGCACGATTCGGAACGCGTAATACGGGCCGCCGTGCAGCGGCGCGAGGCTCGGCGTGGGAAGCGTGATGTCACCGTAGTAGCGATCATAGGCGCTCTCACCGCGATGGAACTGAGTGTCCACGCCCGCCGCGGCATCCTTGTTGTATCGCGCTACGGTCTGCTGAAGGGCATCGGCAGGAACGCCGATCTTGCCCGCGAGCTCCTCGAGCGTCTGGCCCATCTGGAACGCGGGGTTTGAACGCCACGCCTTGGGCGGTCGATGCCCCGTCGGCGCGGGCGCGAACGGGATCTTCGGGATCGGCAGGTGCCCGAAGATGACGTAGCGTCGCCAAGACCAGTCGTCGGTGATATACCACGACGGGATGTGCTGCACACCGGTCCGCTCGCCGGCGATCATCGCGAAGCCGAAGTCCTCGTATGGCGCGGCCTCGTTGATCCAGCGCTCGCCGGCACCGTTCACGATGATCTGCGACGGCAGCATACGTTCGTTGAGGCTGAACTGCAGCTTGCCGGGCGCCCATTCGACTGCGGGGAACCACCAGGAGCTGTCCATCGTCGCGGTGGCTGCGCCGATGCCGGCGGCCGCGTTGATGCCATCTCCGGTGTTCTCCGCGACGCCGAGGCTCCAATCGGAGCGCGACTCCGGCTGGTGCTGCTTGCGCATCTCGACGTTGTGGTCGAATCCGCCCGCCGCGACGATGACACCGCCGCGGGCATGAACCCGGATCTGTTTGCCGTCGCGCTCGATGACGGCGCCGACGATGCGGTCGTCCTCGACGATGAGCGAGGTCATCGGGGAGTTCAGCCAGAGCCCGATTCCGCGCTTGCGCACGGCAAGCAGAAGCCGGGCCATGAGCGCCTGGCCGATGGTTGTGATCTTCGAACCTGTGAGGCGCGCGGTGAACATGCGCCACACGAGTTTGACGAACAGCCGCTTGCCGCCCCAGGTCTGGCGTAGACGGTAGAAATCGGGAAGCTCGTTCGGACCCATCCACATGCCCTTGGGCATGACGCCCGCCGGGGGGTGGAGCAGGTCAGCATCCTTCCCGAGCTTGCGCAGGTCGATCGGCGGCACATTGATCGTGCTGCCGAGATCGGATCCGCCCTCGAGATTCGGGTAGTAATCGGGGTACCCGGGCTTCCAGACGAACTCGAGGTCGGGATCGAGTGCCTCGAGGAAGTCGAGCATCTTGGGTGCGTAGTCAAGGTATGCCTCGAGCTTTGCATCCGGCACGATTCCTTCTGTGATGGTCTTGAGGTAGCGCAGCGTCGCGGCGCGGTCGGGAGTATACCCCGCCCGACGCTGCACGCCGGCCCCCGGGATCCAGCTTCCGCCGCCGGACAGCGAGGATGTGCCGCCAAACCACTGCGACTTCTCTACGATCAGGGTCTTCAGGCCGCGGTCGTATGCCGTCAATGCGGCCGCAGCGCCACCGGAACCCGCTCCGATGATCAGGACGTCGACCTCTTCGTCGAATTCACTCTGCATTATCGTCACCTTTCGTTTCGTTGAAGAATGCTTCGACCGCCGCAATGAACGCCTCGGGCTGCTCGATCTGCGGGCAGTGGCCGGATTCCGCGATCACCGCTGCGAATCCTGCCGGCAGGAGATCTGCCAGACGCTGCGCCCAGCCGGCCGGCTTGAGCTTGTCGTGAGCGCCCTCGATCAGCAGCGTGGGAACCGTGATCCGCTCGTGGATGAGTTCGCCGCCACCCGAAGACTGATGGCCCGGGCGGCGGAATCGGGCGGAGGCGACTGCCTCCCACGCGCCCGGCTGGACGGCGGACTCGTAGCGTTGCTTCACGTACGATTCGTCGCTGGCGTAGCTCGGGTCGTGGAACATCGCGTGCACGATGGCCCGCATTCCTTCCAGCGAGGCGTCGTAGTCCATGAGCGCCGCCATGAACTCGTTGTTCGAGATCTCGCCTGCGCCGCAGATCGATACGATCCGGCGGATCGGCAGGAGCGGTGCATCGGAGGCTGCGTCGGCGATGAGCATGGAGCCGCCCATCGAGTTCCCGATGAAGTCGGCGTTCTCGATGCCGAGGGCGGAGCAGAGCTCGGTGAGGTGCCGCAGGCGCCAGGTGCGTCCGTCTACGAAGTCCACGACCTTGGAGGATTCGCCGAATCCGAGAATGTCGGGCGCGATGACGCGGTGGTGCTTCGCGAGATCTGCGTATACGCGCTCCCACGTGATCTCGGCGCTCCCGCCGAACTCGCCGCCGTGCAGCAGGACGATCGGGCTGCCTTCTCCTGCTTCGAGGTAGCTTGTCTCCACGGCGCCGAATCGGAAGGTGCGCCGGGTCCAGGGCTTTGTCATACTACTCCTTTGTTGGGTCGACAATTGCCAGCGTGGCTGTCCTAGTTTTCACATAAAGCATACCCACCTACCGGTTGGAAAGTGTCTAATCTCTGCACTATGTGCATTTAGGCCCAGCCGGCGCAGAGCAGGCGAACTCATGCTCACCATGCGCCGGAATGGCATCGAAGGTGTCGACCTTGCACCTCGTATCGCCCGTTCATCGGCCCAGCCCGAGCGCGGAAACCTCCCGGCTTCCGCGTCGGCACACCTGTCGCCGCTTGCTCGAAAATTGGCGACGGTGAGCAGCGTCTCGTCCGCTCGGACTGTCCGGATCGCGTTCACGCCTTGCGCCTGACCAGGCTGATCAGCAGTGCCAATCCGCTCGTCACGACCATGCCGATCGCCATGATGAGCGAGGAGGTCCCGAAGACCGCCGCGACGGTCCCGGCGATGATGCTGCCCACGAAGTATTGAAGACCTCCGATGGCGGCGACGCCCGCGCCGATGCTCCTCTGCAGGCGGTCGACGGCGACTGCGGTCCCCATCGGTGAGATGACACCGTGCTGGAAGGTGACGGCGAACAGGGCGGCCTGCAGCATCCAGAGCGGCCCGTCGAAGATGACCACGAGAAGCGTTGCCGCGCAACCCGTGACCGAGAGCGCCACGGAGGTGAGCAGAATCACCCGGGGTGCGACGAACCGACTGATGAAGGCTGCGAGCTGGCTCCCGCAGAGGATCGCGATATTGTTCACCGCGAACGCGAGAGCGAACGCCACGGCATCCAGCCCCCGCTCCTGCTGCAGCACGGTGGAGAGCGACGTGACGCAGGTGAACATTGTCACCGAACCGACTACGACGACCCCTCCGGACACGAGGAAGCTCGGCTCGCGTATGGGGGCGAGGTAGGTGCGCAGGGCGGCGAACCCGTGCCCCCGGCCGGCAGCCGCGGGGGCCGTCTCCGGCAGCATGATGGCGCTTAGGATGCCGAGGGCGACTCCGATCGCCGTGATCGCGACGAAGACCCACCGCCAATTCGCCGCTTCCGATATCAGGCTGCCGAGGATGGGGCCGAGGACCGAGGTGAATGCGATCGGAATGACGAGGCGCGTGTACATGCGAGCGAGCGCAGGGCCATGGAAGAGATCGCGGAGAATCGAGCGTCCGATGACCATCCCCGAGCCCGCGCAGAGACCCCCGATCGCCCGACAGGTGATGAGGACCTCCGCGTTGGGCGCTGTCGCGCAGCCGATCGAGGCGAGGACGAAGATGCCGATGCCGAACAGGAGCGGTCTCCGGCGTCCGTAGCGGTCGCTCACGGGGCCCCAGAAGAACTGTCCCACGCCGACTCCGAGGAACGCGGCGGTGATCGCCGTCGCGCTGACATTCGCCGGGGCACCGACTCCGGCGACCATCGGCGCGGTTGCGGGAAGAACGAAGTCGATCGTGAGCGGGCCCATGACCGTGAGCGTCGCGAGCAGCACGATGAGCGGCGCCGAACGGGGCCCGGGGTCGTGCGGACCAGGCGGGATTACCGGCGCTGGAGAGCTCACGTGTCCCGGGCCCGGCGCAGCCATCATGAGAACGGTTCTAAGCCGAGACGGGGGAGTAGCGTTCGCGGGCGACGCGGATGGCCTCCTGGGCCGATGTGCGCAGGAGATTGAGGTCGCTCCCGGCCGTGCCCCACGTCGTTCCCTCGAAACCGGCGCCGAGCGGGGTGCCCAGTTTGATGCCCTTCGCGGCGGCGACCGACCTGACATGATCCCAGTACGGGGCGAGCTTCTCGCGCTCGGTGTACATGTCGAGGCCGATGTCGAGCGCAAGGTCGGCGTAGCCGAAGAACGCGAAGTCGATGCCGTCGAGATCAGCGATCTCGGCGAAGTTCTCGACGCCGGCTGCGGTCTCGATCAGCGGGATCACGGTGATCTCGCGATTCGCGTTGTCGACATACCCGGACCAGTCGTCCTGTGACCAGGTCGTCGCGGGCACGACCTGGCATTGACCGCGCCCGGACGGCTGGTAACGGCTGCACTGCACGGCGCGCCGTGCCTCGTCGGCAGTGCTGACCTTCGGCACGATGACCCCGTCGGCCCCGGTGTCCAGCGCCCGCTGAATGGTCCGAAGGTCGTTGGACCCGACTCGCTGGATCGCGGGAATGCCGTTCGCCCAGGCGGACCGGACGTGATTGAGGATGTCGCGCGGGCCCAGCACCCCGTGCTCATCATCGATGATCAGGAAGTCGTAGCCGACGCTGCCGAGGATCATCGACGTGGATGGGTCGGTCGAGGTGAGCCAGGCGCCGAGCGGCGTCTGGCCCGATTCGATCATCTTCGTCAGCTTGGACCGAAATTGAGGTTTGTACATAGTGCAATCTCCTTTGATCTGGTAACACCTTAGCGCACCCCTATATTGCGGGGAACAGGTGGAGCGGAACGGGTCCCTCGGCGGCATTCGGCGAGCAGCCGGGCCGGGGGATGATGGTTGCTAGTCGACGCACCTATGCATATTGTGCCGCATGCGTCCTGCCCCAAGATTGGCGACATGCTCGAGCACATGCGGCCGCGCGATGCCCGGTCTTTTGTGCGCGAGCTCGACAGTGATGCTCGTGAGCTACTTCGCGGGCTTCGGGGCAGGCAGAACGGTGGTCGCGGAAGCGCCGCCGTCGATACTGATCGCCTGGCCCATCAGGTAGCTCGAATCATCGGACGCGAGCGATGTCGTCCGGCGTCCCCAGACGCTCGGCAGGAACGGCGCGTGCCATCGCCTCTCGAATCGCATCCGGCAGGCTCACGATGGCCGCCGGGGTCATGATCATGCCCGCGTGGATGACGTTCATGCGAACGCCCTGGCGTCCGTACTTCGCCGAGACGGTGGCCGCAAGGTTGGCGAGCCCAGGCCTTGACCGCACCATAGGCGCCAGTGAGCGGAATGCCAGGCGTGCCTGCGTCCGACCCGAGGCTGACAATCGTTCCGCCGCCGTTCTCGATGAAGGTCGGCAAAACCGCACGGAGCGCATGGAAGACGTAACGAAGGTTCACCTCGAAAAGCAGATCCCACTGTTCATCCGACATGTCGTGCAGGTGTCGCCATGGGACGAATGTACCTGCGCTACCGACGACCGTAATGAGCACGTCGAGCCCGCCGAACTCGCGCACTGCAGTCGTCAGGCCGCTGTCACCTCGGCTGAGGACCGCGCGTCCGCGCCCAAGGGCAGCACCTCGAGATCGAAGCTGCCGGCGACGCCGGCTGTCGCCTCCTCGGCCTTCGTCAGATCGATGTCGACGACGGCGAGGTGGCTGGCTCCTGACTCCGTCACGTGACGACTGATGGTGCCGACGTCGGACACGTCGCCACTGCACGCGGCGCAGGAGAGTCGACCAGTAGAGGGCGCAACCCCTCGAGGGTGGCGGTCGCACCGAGGTAGTTCACCGCCACCGTCGCAGGGGGCGGTGGCGCCAGTCCCGCACTTGCGATAACAGCATCGATCGTGCCACCGCTGAGGTTGGCGGCTTCCGAGACGAGAGCGCGACGCCCTGCATCCGTCGAGAGATCCACGCTGTTTTCGGCGTCGCGGACATCGACTCCGATTACACAGTTATCACGCTCGGTCAAGAGCTCGGCAACCGCTTTTCCGATCCCGCTGGTCGAACCTGTGACGACGTACTTGCGTTACGTGTCTCTTCATCCATCAGTGTGGTTCAGCCGACCAGGGCCGAAGTGCGCGGCGTGTATGCCACGGGGAGAGAGATGAATCCCGTCGAGGTCACGTCTGGCAGCCATGTCGGCTCAGCTGTGGGCTGTATGTCGGGGAACGCGGTCAGGACGCGGAGAAGCATCGTCTTTAGCTCGAGACGAGCGAGCATCCGCCCCAGGCAGAGGTGCACGCCGTGGGCGAAGCTCAGATGCGGCACCTCTGGCCGGGTGATGTCGAACACGTTCGGGTTCTCGAACTTCGTCTCGTCACGGTTCGCAGAGGCCAAAGAACCGATGACCCAATCACCTTCCTTGATGCGCTTGCCATGCAATTCCAGGTCCTTCGTCGCGACTCTGAAGCGGGACTTCGCCGGTGTCACCCAACGCAGCACCTCGTCTATCGCCCCGTTGATGCGCGTCGGATCGCTCAACAACAGTTCGCGCTGGTCGGGGTGCGTCATGAACAGCCAGAGACCGACAGCCCCGGCGTTGCGCGTAGTCTCCAATCCCGCACCGATTATGATCTTGAAATACGTGCGGAGCTCGTAGACGCTGAGGAGATCTCCATCTATCGTCAGGTTCGCAATGAGAGTCGCGAAGTCGTCCTGGGGCTCCGCGCGGCGCGCGAGCGCAAGCTTCTCGCAGTATTCCATGAGCTGCTGCTGCCCGATGAGCGACGTCTTCGCCGGGTCGTTGTCGATCGTGTACTTGGGGTTGCCGGGGGCCAGCCACCGCCACACGGCGTCACGCAGATGATCCCAGTCCTCCTCGGGCACGCCCAGTAGCCCCAGCAGCACCCGCATCGGCAACTGTCCTGCGATCTGTTCCACCAGGTCGCACTCGTCCAGACCCGCCACGTCATCGATGATCTCGTCCATGATCTGTTCGACCCGGTTGGCGTGCTTGCCGATGGCCGGCGCACTGAAGAACTTGTTGAGGGGCCTTCGATACAGGGTGTGGACGGGCGGGTCGATTCGGGTGAGATCCGCGTAGAAGCCGTACTCGAAGCGCTCCTCGGGGGTGTAGCGCTTAGGGCTCCTGGGGATCCGCGTCTCCCACCGTGAACTGAATGTGCGGAAGTCCGCGAGGTAATCACGCACATCGTCATACCGCGTCAGCAGCCAGTAGTCCTTGCCATACACGGTGTCATGGGTGTAATGCACTGGGTCTTCTTGGCGAAGGCGCGCGAAGACCGCGTGATACGCGTCATTCGTGTACCACTCAGGGTCGAGCATCTTATTGTCGATATCAGTCCAGTCAGACACTTGCGAACCTCTCGAAGCCGGGATTTGTTTTGGGTTGTTGTTCAGGGCCATGTCGTACCAGCCCTTTTGAAGGCTAGTTTATCATGCGCATAGTGCAACTGTATGGAAGATTACACGGATTACGCAGACGCGGGCGCTGTGCCCTTATGACAAGGAAAGTTTTCATGATGAGTCGAACCGTTCTCGTTGAAACGCGCAACAACGCTGACTTCGCGCTCGACAACCGACAGGTCGTCGTGGCGCAGTCCGAGCACCTCGCCGATGCGCATTCCGGTGTTAAAAAGCAGCGCGAATAGCAGGCGGTCCCTCAACCGGGTGCACGCGTTCAGAACGGACCGTACCTCCCCGACGGTCAGCACCCTGGGCAGCTTGTTTGGAATTGGCAACGTGATTGCTCTGCGCTGCTGCGGGCGCCCTTTACTGATGTGGTGTAAGAACGCTTCCCCGAAGATCCGTTCCCGGTGCCGCCCAGGCTACCAGCAGATCGGCCAGCTCCACCCCGTGGTGTGCCTGATGCTGGTAAAACGAGTTCACCTGACAACTTCCGGTTGATCGTGTCCGGCCTGACTTGCGAGGCAGCCACGGGCAACACGGCCACCTGTCCGGTCCGTCCTGCCGGCGGCAGCCGAAGCCACTCCACGAACCCGCCAAGGTCTTCCAGCGTGACTCGGCGCCAATCCTGACCCCGATAGGCGAGGAAAACGAAGAAGTCCTTCAAATCGTGCGCATACGCCTTCGCCGTGTTCGGCGACCGATCAACCGCGCTCAGAAAAGCCAAATACCTCTCGAGCGGAGCAACCGGAACATCATCGTCTCCAAGAACCGTTCACGAACTTCCCATACCGAGCGTCACCCTTTCGCGGGCACTTTACGGCGTCTCGTCGGTGTGTTGCACTGCTCGGTTCAGGCGGTTATGCTTCAGGGGGTTTGTGCCATAAATGCATAGGTCGGTGCTCTGTAGCGGCCCCCTCACCCACGTGGGCGTGGGGTTTGCAGCGTGGGACCGCCGGGCTGCTGGCCGGTTGGAGGTAAAGCATGAGGTCGGCGGCTCGCAGCACCGGTTCACGCAAAGAAGCAGCGATTCCCGCAAAGTGAGGTAACACTGAATATGTCCGCATATATTGTGACCGCTATCGACATCCACGATCCGGACGCCTACGCGATTTATCGCCAGAAGGCCAGAGCGATACTCGAAAATTTCAGGACGCGCTCTCACATCGTCTCCCCCCTGGAGGAGCCGCCGGTTGTTCTGGAGGGCGAGTCGCCCGGCCATCTCGTGGTGATGGAGTTCGACTCCATGGAGGAGATCGATCGGTTCTTTCACTCCCCCGAGTACCAGGAGGCCGCGCAGTATCGAAAGGCGGGCGCGACGACCCACTACGTTATCGCGGTGAACGGGAAGCCAACGCCGCCAGCCTGACTCATTCGGTGCGGAAGGTTACGAGCTTGTCGGATGCCGGGATGGGCCTCCGCGGGTACATGAAGCAGGAGATGGGGTGAGCCGCACAGGGCACTTGCGCGGCGCCGACCCACTGGACGATCGGGACAGATATGGTTAGTAAGGCGACGGCTCTGGTTCAGACCGGCCCATTTCAGCAGGAGTTCCGTGAGATTCCGCTCCCGGGTCTCGACGAGGGTGCTGGGTTGCTGCGAGTGGAAGCAAACGGCATCTGCGGCACGGATGTCGAAGCGTTCGCAGGGGTTGTCGGCGCGAACCCGCTGGACGGAAGCGACGCATACCCCCGAATCCTCGGACACGAGATCGTGGGGATCATTGAGGATCTTGGCCCGAATCCTCCTCCGGGACTGTCGATCGGAGATCGCGTCGCAGTGAACCCGCTCATCGCGTGCGGGCACTGCCGTGTCTGTCTCCGTGGCGATTCGCACCTGTGTCGCAATCACCCTGCCGCCCCGGCGCTTTACGGATTCCTCCCCTTGCACAGATCACCCGGTCTGTGGGGCGGATACTCCACGCACGCCTACCTCGATCCGAAGACTGTTGTCTACAAGCTTCCTTCGTCTATCGACCCCGTGACAGCCACGCTTTACAATCCCTTGGCGAACGCCATGAGCTGGGCTGTCCTGACACCTGAGTTGAAGCCCGGCGACCGGATCGCGATTCTCGGGTCCGGCCAGCGAGGCCTGGCGTGCGTGATCGCTGCTCGCTTCGCCGGTGCAGGTCTGGTGCTCAGCACGGGGCTCAGCGGAGATACGCACAAGCTCGCATTGGCACGCGAACTCGGGGCGAACGTCACAGTCGACGTCAATAACGAGGATCTTGTAACGCGCGCGATGGAAGCCACCGGCGGCGAGGGCTTCGATATTGTCGTCGACACGACACCGCACGCTACGCAGCCGATCCGTGACGGCCTCGCGATATTGCGCAGCGGGGGGACGTTCGTGCAGGCGGGCATCAAGGGGGCACCGATGGACGGGTTCCCGGTCGATCGGATGGTGGACAACGGCCTGCGGATGATCGGCGTGGCCGCGCAGGGAAACGAGGCGTACCAGCGTGCGTGCGATCTTCTCGTCTCGACCGATGCGCCCATCGACCGCCTGCGCACGCACACGTTCGGCTTTGACCAGTTCGAGCTGGCAATCGACACTCTGCAGGGGAAGGTCGCCGGCGCCAACGCAGTCAGTGTCGCCGTCACGCCGACTTTCGCCACGACCTGAGTGTCTGGCGCCGGGCGTGGGGTAGCTCAGGCCGGGCAACCATCGGCGACAACGACCTCTTCGCCCGCCCGGCAAGGAGGCACTTCCCGCCTGATCTCGCGATCTTGCTCATTCAACATGCGGAGCTCGGGCTCGAGCACGCTCTGGGGCCCATTAAGACCGTGCCCCACGGGTCGGTGCCCCGCGGGGGGGGGTGGGGGGGACTCGCGCACGAGCTTCTGCCCTGAATGAACCGCTCTACCGAACGACATGAGGAGGCGCAGTGATTCTGCCCAGGATGGACGTGGTCCAGTACGCGTGGGTCGTTGACTCGCTCGAGCACGCCATGGAGGGATGGCTTGCAATGGGTGTCGGGCCATTCTACACCATGCAAGTCGAGTGGGACCATGCGATCCATCGGGGCCGCGCCGCGCCGCTCACCATTCGAGTCGGTCTCGCACAAGCAGGCGCCAGCCAGATCGAACTCATTGAGCAGACGAGTCCCGGAGAGTCCGCCTACCGCGATGTCGTGCCGCCGGGGCAAACCGGCTTCCACCATGTGTGCAAGTTCACCGACGACGTCGAAAGCGAAGCCGCCGTGCTCGTAGCAGCAGGAATCGAGATCGCGGGCGAGATGCCGCGCGCCGGAGGACAGCGCACGATCTACGCCGATACCCGCGCACAGATGGGGTGCATGCTCGAGGTCATCTCGGCCAGTGATCATCTGCTCTCCATTTACGGACTCGTTTCGGAGGGTGCACGAAATTGGGACGGCACGGATCCGATCCGCGTGATCACGCCCGAGCTGCTCACCGCCACGAACGCGTAGCCGCGGTGGCCGCGAAGACCAACGAAAGGAGCAGCATGTCATTGATCAGGGAACACATTGTCGACTTGGTCGAGGGGTACCTCGATGCCGTCCGCCGGAGCGATGTCGAGGGCATCCTCTCCTGCTATTCGGAAGGAGCCTCGGTCGAGGATCCGATCGGAAGCGAGCCGAAGACCGGTGACGCCATCCGCGAGTTCTACTCGCGGCCGCGCAAGGTGAGGTTTCTCGAGCAGCTCGGGGTGGTGGCTGTCGCCGGCCAGTATGCGGGTTTCACGTTCCATTTGGAGTTGGAGCGACCTGAAGGCCCGCTGCATGTGTTCGTCTACGAGTCGATGCGGTTCGATGACGCCGGCAAGATCGTGTCGATGGTCGCGACGCCGGACTTCGGACTGGGCGAGGCGATCCCGAAGGCTTTCCCGAACACTCAGGAGCTCCCATGAGCGCGGTCGATGCCATCGCGCCACATGGTATCGTCGCGGAGATCATGCGGGTCAAGGCCCGATACGTCCGGGCGCTGGAGGAGCGCGACTGGGAGTGTCTGGCCGAAAATGTCGTCGCGAGCTTCGCTCCGCCGCCCGGGCAGAAGGAGCCGACCCGGCACCGCGGTCGCGCGCATCTTCGTGCGTGGATTCCCGACGCGATGGCGAAAACGTTCGTCGTCACCCGCGTGTCAACCCCGGACATAGAGGTCATTGACGGGAACCATGCCCGCGGCACCTGAGCGCTCGTCGAGCGGCTGATCCTCACGGAAGGACTGGATCGGGAGCGCATCTATTATGGGCACTACCATGAGATCTAGTGCGCGAAAGCGACGGCAGGTGGCGGGTTGAGACGATTCGCATCAAGCGCGCCAGGTACGACACCATTGCGCGCGACGGCACCGTCAGGCCGCATCTTGACGCCCACTAAGGCGGGTTCCGGCGGCCAGCAGCGGGCTCAGCCGGGCGGGGTGCCCTTGATGAGCTCGATGTAGTTCCCGTCCAGGTCGCGGCAGAGCAGGTACTGGCGGTCCTCTTCGCCGACTTGCCTATGGTTTTGGTCAAGCTGCTTTGGGGTCTTTGTGCTCGCAGAGCGCCGTTCTTGAGCATGGCGAAGATGACGTCGCAGCGGCGTCGGGCGAGGCAGATGACGGCAGCGTTGTGTTTCTTTCCTCGGTTGCGTTTGCGTTGATAGTAGGCCTTGGACAGCGGGTCGTGGCAGGAAGCGACCCACGTGGATCGGAACAGGGCGTTCTTGGACTGCTTGTTCCCGGAGCGGGCGGGGAATTCGCCGCGGATCGAAGTGCCGGAACGACGCGTGACCGGTGCAATGCCGGCGTAGGCAGCCAGGTGTCCGGCGGTTTCGAAGCTGCTGCCGTCGCCGATGGTCAGGAGTATCGTTGCCGCGGTCTTGATGCCTACTCCCGGCATGGACATCAAGACTTTGGAAAGAGGGAAGTCGTCCAGGAGCTTTTCGACTTCCTCCGCCACGATGTCCCGCTGCTGCCTCAGTTCCTTGACCTGCCCGGCAACCCTGGGGATGACCAACTCCACGGCCTCGGTGCCGGTCACGATCACGGTCTGCTCGCCAAAGGCAGCGAAGACGGCATCGATGAGGTGCACCGGGTCCTTCCGGCTGTGGTTACGGGCCCAGCGCAGCACGTTGCCCCGTCCGGCCGCCCGCAGGCCGGACCGGCGTACTTGATGAGCATGTCCAGCACCAGTTGGCGGGTGAGCACGTCCCCGGGCAAGGCCCGTTCCAAGGCTGGGAAGATCTGCAGCAACAGCGACCGCAGCCGGTTGATCGCGCGGGTGCATTCGTGGGTCAGATCCGCGTCGAAGCCCGAATGCCGGCTGCACTGCAGCCAGAAGCATCTGCCCCGCTCGCGAGGAAGGAACTCATGGCCGAGATGACCACTGTCGCACACTCCCGCTCGTTCGTCATCGGCGTGGACACCCAAGCCCGCACCCACACCTACGCCCTGCTCGCCGCCAACGGCGAGCAACTGGGCATGGAGACGTTCCCAAACACCCATGCGGGCAGGGCCCGCGCGATCGGCTGGGCGGCACGCCGAACCGCGGGGACCTGGAAGCGTTATGGTTATCGAAGGCACCGGAAGCTACGGCGCCCTGCTCGCCGGAGCCGCTGCAAGGGCCGGCTATGACGTCGTCGAAGCTCCCCGGGTCTACTCGCGGGCGCGCCGAGGCGCAGGGAATCCGATCCGCTGGATGCCGCGGCGATCGCTGCCGCCGCCCTCCCGCTCGACGAGGCCCATCTGCGCATCCCGCGCCAGGACGACGGGATCCGTGCCGCCCTACGGGTCCTGGTCGCAGCCCGGGAGCAGATATCCCTTGAGCCGACTGCGAAGGTCAACGCCCTGACAGCGCTGCTCCGAACCGTCGACCTGGGTATCGACGCCCGCAAGCCCCTCACCGACAGCCGCATCACCGACGTCTCCAACTGGCGCACTCGTGACGAAGAACTGGCACTTGCAACCGCACGGGCCGAGGCCGTCCGGCTCGCCAAACGCATCACCGCATTGGACGCCGAGCTCAAGGACAACCACGCGCGTAGCACGGAACTGCTCGAGGCCAGCCCCGCTGCCCCGTTGCTGGAGGAGATCGGGGTTGGCACCATCACCGCGGCCGTCGTCTACGTCGCCTGGTCGCATCCGGGCAGGGTGCGTTCCGAGGCGGCCTTCGCTGCTCTCGCCGGAGTTAACCCGATCCCCGCATCATCGGGCAACACCGTCCGTCACAACCGAAGAGGCGACAGGCGCCTCAACAGCGCCCTGCACATGGCCACGGTGGTCAGAATGGTCCACGATCCCGACACCCGGCTCTACGCCGACCGCCGGAAAGCCGAAGGCAAGACTCCACGCGAAATCCGACGCATCCTCAAGAGATACCTCGCCCGGCGCCTCTACCGTGTCCTCAACGCGCTCCACGCGCCCGATGGCATGATCCCAAGCGCCGCTTCACGGATATAGAAGATTCGGATCATCAATGACAGGGGCGACAGAGTCATACCGGATCCAGCGACCATGTCCCCGACCACGGAGACAGAATAAATGTAACGGGGTCGCGATGTTGGACGGCACCCCGCCACAGCCCTGTCCATAGGCAAGGTCGTCCAGGCGGCGACCGATGAATGCAATGATTGAAGCGATGTCGGATCGTTCGCGAAGGATCAGCACGGAATCGAGCCCGACGGCAGTTTCGATCGCCCGGCGGTCGGCGTCGGCGCTCCACAGAATTCCGCGTGAGGCGAGCAGCGCTCGGTAAAGGCACCGCACGCTGGGATGGTCGTCTCATCTCCACCGAGACAGTTCGGACCGGTGTCACCGGTGGACGATCAGTCCGCCGTCGACGACGAGGTCAGTGCCGGTGATGTAGGAGGACTCGTCTGATGCGAGGAAGAGCACCGCGTAGGCGATCTCCCTGCTGTCTCCCATCCGCCCCAGCGGTATCGCGTTCGTCTGCGGGCTAAAGTCGTGACCGTTCGCAAGCAGGTTTGTCACGATGGCGGTTTCGATAATACCTGGGTCGACAGAATTTACGCGGATCTTGTCCTTGCCGAGTTCGACTGCGGCGACTTTGGTCAGCGACCGCACCGCGCCCTTGCTGGCATGGTATGCGGTCGACCTTCCAGAGGCGACCAGCCCCAGAATGGAGGCGATGTTAACAATGGAGCCGCCGCCGTGACGACGCATCCCCGGCACGACTGCCTGCATCCCGTATAAGACACCCAACTGGTTGATCTGGATGGTCTGATCCCAGATCTCTTGGGTGGTCTCCTCCAGGCCGACTTTACTAATGATTCCGGCGTTGTTCACAAGTACCGAGATGTCGCCATATGTCTGTTCTGCGAACTTGACTGCTGATTCCCATTGGTCCTGCGCCGTCACGTCCAACGTCACCGCCGAGACAGTTAGCCCCTCTTCGGTGAGTTCCCCCACCATCTGGTCGAGCCCGGTCCGGTTCACGTCAGCGGCCACGACGGCTGCGCCTTCCTCGGCTAGTAGGCGAGCATCGGCTGCACCCATGCCGCTCGCCGCACCGGTAATAAGCGCTACCTTTCCCTTGAGCCTGTCGCCCATTGAATACCCTCTCCCTGGTGCTTCTCAGTTTCGCCGCTTGCTTGCGTTCCTTCGGCGGATATTCCCAGCATGCTCGCGTGCGGCTGCTGGAGAGCCATCGCCAAACCGAAGTTTATACACTTAATGCATAACCCTTTTATCGACCATACAGCTATTGCCTGGGATCATCTACGTTAATCCTGCGGAAAGGGGCTCTCAGCGACGGTGTAGTTGGGTTACCTGCTGAGGCCGTTCGGCACATAAGTCGCTCAGCCGAAGCCGCACTACCAAAACTTCCACAATCTAACGGACGAATCAACGGCCCCACGAGCCGGCGGTTAAGGTGGGAGCCGGCAACTGCCACCCTCGTAGAGGTATGCACATATTGATAGGTGCGGTAGTGTGACGCCTGTTACCTGGTGCCTCGCTGCGGTGTTGGAGCGGGGCCAGAACGGTCACGGAGGCGACAGGGCACGGGCCTGAGGCATCAGGATTGTCTACAACAGGAAGGTGGTGCCACGATGAAGACACTCATCGTCGGCGGTACGGGCATGATCGGTTATCACGTCGCCGATCTGCTCACCTCGCACGGCCATGACGTGGTTATCGGCGCCCGGCGTCCGCCGGCGTCCGGTTCACCGGTCGCGTCGTACCCGGTTCTGCTGCGTGATTACGCGGCGGGTGAGTACACAGAGGGCGATCTTGCGCCCTTCGATGCGGTCGTTTTTGCCGCGGGCCAGGATGTGCGTCATGCCGACCCGGCGCAGCAGACGGACGAGTACTGGTCGCGGTACCAGTCCGACGGGGTGCCGAACTTCTTCGCAGCGGCGAAGCGCGCGGGCGTCCGCCGCGGAGTCCAGGTGGGCAGCTACTACCATATGGCCAAACCGGAGCTGGTGGACCAGGTCGCGTATGTCCGCGCCAGGAAGCTCGCCGATGAACGTTCGCGCGACCTCGCCGATGCCGACTTCAACGTCTCGACCCTCAACGCGTCGACGGTGATCGGGCCGGGACAGCGGAACCTCGCGAGGCTGCTTGCGTGGGCGCGGGGAGAGTCGGCCGGCCGGGTCCCCGACTTCGTGCCACCCGGCGGCACGAACTATATCTCGGTGCGGTCGGTTGCCGAGGCCGTGTTCGGTGCGCTCGAGCGTGCCGAGGCGGGCGCGGCGTTCCTGGTCGGCGATGAGAACCTCAGCTATCGCGACTACTTCCAACTGGTGTTTGACCTCAGTGGAGGCGGACGCACCCTCACCGAGGTGCGGGACGCATCGCATCCATACGTCGCCGAGATGATCGTGCCGCGAGGCATGTATACGACGTTCGATTCGCAACCTGCAGCCGAGGCGCTCGGCTTCAGGCGGAACGACGTGCGAGCGTCGCTGCAACTGGCTATCGCAGAGTACGACAATGCCGGTGCGATGCAGCCGCTGGCAACGCAAGGGAACTGAAGAGAAAGCAGCAACGCACATGGCAGAACTGGCAGGGAAAGTCGCCCTCATCAGCGGTGGCGCGGGCGGACTGGGAGCCGCGCAGGCGAGGCGATTCGTCGAGGAGGGAGCGCAGGTCGTCATCGGAGACCTCCGCGACGACGACGGCGCATCGGTAGCCGCCGACCTCGGCGATGCCGCACGATACGTCCATCTCGACGTCACGCGCTACGCCGATTGGGAGGCTGCCGTCCAGACGGCAGTGGATGAGTTCGGGGGTCTCGACGTCCTCGTCAACAACGCGGGGATCGCCCGGTGGCAGCCGATCGAGGAGCACACCCTCGAGACCTGGGACCTTGTCATCGCGGCGAATCTCACCGGTCCGTTCTACGGAATCAAGGCGGCGATCGAGCCCCTGAAGCGCAGTGGTAAGAGCTCGATCATCAATATCTCCTCGATCGCAGGCATCCAGGGATTCGCGGCGATGCCGTCCTACACGGCCTCGAAGTTCGGCGTGCGGGGTCTTACGAAGAGCGCGGCGCTTGATCTCGGTCGGTACGGGATCCGAGTGAACTCCGTGCACCCGGGGCGGATCGAGACCGCCATCACCTCAGGTCGCGACATGAAGGCAATGGAAGCGGTGGCGCTCCACCGCCAGGGGCAGGCGAACGAGGTCGCCGCACTCGTCCTCTACCTCGCGAGCGATGCATCGAGCTACTCGACGGGGGCGGAGTTCGTCGTCGACGGCGGATTGACCGCCGGTCTCGCGCGCAACTGACGCCGGGCGCGGGTGAGTGGAGGGGCGACTATGCGTGTTGTCCCCTCCGGAATGTACAGGGAGCCGGCGGCACATGCTCGACATTCACTATGTGAATACCCTACGATCGCGACGTCGGCCTTTTTCAACGATGAAACATGGAGGCAATCAATGACTGTAGAGGCTTATCCCGGTGTTCGGCAGGAGCCGTTCGTACCGAACAAGGAGTACGAGCGGTGGCGGGAGGAAGCGCCTGTGAAGAAGGTCCGATTGCCCAACGGCCAGGACACCTGGCTCGTGCTGCGGCAGCAGGAAGCGCAGTCGATCCTCGAGCAGACCGACAGCCTGACCTCTGACATGACGGCGCCGGGATTCCCGCAGTTCCGTGCCGGCAAGCCCTCGGGAAACCCGAGCAACATGCTGCCTCGAATGGACCCGCCGCTTCACGGCAGCGTGCGGAAGCTTTTCGCCTCCTTCTTCTCGGCCAAGCGGATCGCCGCGTGGAAACCGGAGATCGAGCGCATCACCGACCAGACGATCGACGACCTGCTTGAGAAGGGCGTCCCGGCCGACCTGTACCATGACTTCGGGCTCGTGGTCCCCTCCAAGGTAGTGTGCATGCTCCTCGGAGTCGACTACAGCATGGCGGCGACCTTCGACCGGCTGGGTGAGTCCAACACCTCCTCCCTGGTGAGCGCCGAGAAACGAAACGCCGCGATCACCCAGCTGTACGCGCTCGTCGAGGACATCTTCGCCGAGCAGCGCCAGAACCCGGCCGGCGGCATCGTCACCGACCTCATCCGAATGGTGGATGCCGGCAAGCTCACCCACGAGGCAGCTGTCGGGAACACCTTCGTGCTCGTGGTCGGTGGCCATGAAACGACAGCACACACCATCTCCCTTGGCGCGCTCCAGATGATGCAGAACCGCGACCTCATTCAGCGCATCAACGATGAGCCGGACAAGATTCCAGTGCTTATCGAGGAGATGCTGCGCACGCAGTCAATCATCGGAGAGGTGATCGGGCGTGCGACGACGAAACCGATCACCGTCGACGAAATCGTGATCCCCGCAGGGGAGGGCCTGGCGGTCGTGCCGCACGCGGCGAATCACGACCCGCAGATGTTCCCCAACCCCAGCGAGATCGACCTTGACCGTGACATCAGCTTCGGCCACACGGCGTTCGGATTCGGCATCCACTCCTGCCTGGGGCAGAACCTCGCCCGGGCCGAGCTGCAGGCCGTATTCAGCAAGCTCTTCCAGCGGATTCCCTCGTTGCGTATCGCTGACAACGCCACCCCCGAGTTCCGACGCGATCCCTTTATCTTCGGCATGCGCAGCCTGCCGGTCCAGTGGTAATCCCAACCTCAACCCGCACCTTCCAACGGAGCGGATCGGCGGTGGGACCTGAACGATGACTGACTCCGGCCCCGAGCGCACAGCCAAGGGGCCGGAATGGGTCGGCTGGCAGGTGGCCGAGGCCATCCTGCACAACGACCCCTACTGCCTCACCCACCCCGCGCCGGTGGATGAGCTTGAGGCGCGCCTTCAGGCCTTGGCACGCGGGTATCGCGGCCACTGAGCGCACCACGGGCGCCTGATGAAGCAATGACTTCGACCGCGGCGTTCGCGCCGGGTCGGACAACGATGTCGAATGAAGGAGAGAATCAGTGGCCAGCAAAGAATGCGACGTCCTTCCCAGGAGGAGCAGAAGAAGAAAGGAACTCCTATGGCTTTCAACAACATCGCCGAGATGAAGCGGCAGAGCTCTGAGTGGGACCGCGCGACAGCCCCGACACGGTCCTACCTCGAGCTCCTTCAGCAAGTGACTGCAGAATTTGTAGGGAAGGATTGATGATGTCGCAGGACATGGCTGGACGAGTCGCCTGGGTTGCCGGCGGTGCCAACGGCCTCGGCCGGGCGGGAGCCGAGGCTCTTGCGAAGCGAGGCGCGAACATCGTGGTCGCGGACCTTGACGAGCGCCGCGGCACCGCCTTCGCGGAAGAACTGTCTGGGCAGGGTGTCGAGGCGGTGTTCGTCTCGACGAACGTCTTGCAGGACGAGTCGATGAAGGCGAGCTTCGAGGCTGCCGACGAGCGCTTCGGTCGGGTCGACGTCATCGTCAACTCCGCCGGTGTCGTCGCGCCGAACGGCACCGACCATGGGTTCGAGCGCAACATCGACATGCTTCTCAACGGCGTGTGGCGGGGTGTGACCTTCGGGCTTCCGCACCTTCTCAAGTCCGGCGGCGGCAGCATCATCAACATCACGTCGATTGCGGGCATTACCGGGTCGCTCGGCGCTGATGGATACGGTCCGGCGAAGCACGGCGTGGTCGGGCTGACCAAGGACATCGCACTGCGCCATGCCGTCGACAATGTGCGATCGAACGCGGTGGCTCCCGGCTACGTCCTCACTCAGATGACCGAGAGCTTCTTCGCGAACGATGAGGAAAGTGATGCTCTCATCAACGGCAAGCTGCGCGTCCCGATGCGGCGGTGGGGCCGTCCGGAGGAGATCGGGGCTGTCATCGCATTCCTGGCATCCGAGGAAGCATCATTTATCACCGGGACCGTGCTCGTTGCAGACGGCGGCCTCACTGCACGCTGAGCCGCAACAGTGCGAGGCCGGCATCGCTGACCGAACCGCTTGAGGCTGATCTCTTCGCAAGGTGTGATGAGATCGCCCTCAAGCGAGGCTGCGCTGGATCGCTCGGTCGCCGACACGAAGTGCCTCACGTCCTGAACCTGAGGGCGGACGATCGGGGTGGCCACTGGGGACGCCGCATCGGCCCCGGTCAGCTACATTCTATCTGCATACATGTGTCCGATCGGCCGCGCCCGTGCATCCGAGACGTGTGTCGCGCTCGGGCGTCCTCTCGATTGCCGTGGTGTTTGTCTGCGGCGCTGCGGTCACGGTGCAGACAGCCGTGAATGCGAGCGTGAGCATCGCGACGAATTCGGCGCTGCCGGCGACGGCGATCAATCAAGGCAGTGCTCTCGTCCTCGGCCTTGCGCTTGCGCTGGCGCTGGGGTCGTTTCCTCGTGCCGTGCGGAACCTCCGGCAGCGACGTTCGGAAATTCGCTGGTGGTGGTTCCTGGGCGGACTGATGGGTTTCGTCGCGGTCCTTCTGATGGTGTCAGCTGCGCCGGCGTTGGGCCTCGTCACGCTCTCGGTCGCACTGACGCTCGGGCAGCTGGCAGGCTCGGTTGCCGCTGATGCGAGCGGGATCGGACCGGGTGGCCGACGAGCCACGACCGTCGTGAGGGTCGCCGGGATCGCCACGGCGTTCGCTGCAACGATCGTTGCCGGTATCGGACGCTTCGAGTTGGAGAACCTCCTCCTCGTCCCGCTCGTCGTCGTCGCCGGGGTGCTCGCGGCATTCCAGCAGCCTGCTGGGCGGTCATCGTCACCGGAGAGTGGCCGGCGATGACAGTCCTCAACTTCGCCATCGCGAGCCTCGCCCCCCTTGGTCGCCGTGGCCATCAGTGCATTCACCGCGCCGTTTGATTTCGGTGCGGTGCCCTGATGGGCTCCGATCGGCAGCATCCTCGGGCTCATCATCGGCGTCGTGCTCGCGCGTGCCGCCCGGACGATCGGCGTGCTCACCGCGATGCCCTGCCTTGCGGCCAGCTAGGCTATCTCCGCGGTGGTCGCCGACCTGATTGCACCGATCGGCAAGGCCGAAGTCACGTTCGGAGTGGTCGTCAGCGCGGCTCTCTCGCTGATCGCTGTCGGGCTTGCCGGGCTCAGCGGAAATTCCGCTGGACGAGCACGCCGGAAATTGTAAGGTATGTACTAAGTGCTTGGATACGGTGATCCAAGCGGATCTAAGCGTCAAAGGAGTCACTTCATGGCCAGGAAACTGCCAACCTTCGAAGAGGTGCGTGGCTACCTCGACCTCGAGCGTAACTGGGGACGCTGGGGCGAGGACGACGAGCGGGGTACGATCAATCTAATCACCCCGGCAAAGCGAGTCGAAGCAGCGCAACTCGTGCGCAGCGGGCGTACGGTGTCTCTCTCGCGGCCAATCGCGACGACGCCGGGCCCGGGGAATCCGCAGCCGGCCGTGCATTCCTGGACGCGCAGTCCGATCCACAGGGGTGGGTACGCCGGCGATTATTTCGGCTTGGCGCCCCACGGTCATGCAACGACGCATCTCGACGCGCTGTGCCACATCTGGGATGAGGACGGCATGTACAACGGCCGTGTGCCCGAGGAGACCGTCGAGATCGGAGGCGCCAACTTCGGATCGATCGACGCGTGGTCCGACGGAATTATGACGCGGGGAGTCATCCTCGACGTTCCACGCCATCGAGGTACTGACTACGTCGAGCAGGACGAGCCGGTGCACGGCGGCGAACTCGAGGAGATCCTCGAGAAGCGGGGGATCGAACTGCGCCCCGGCGATGCGCTTGTGGTGTACAGCGGCCGCGAGGCATGGCAGCAGGCGCACCCCGACCGCCCATACGGTCACTACACCAATGCCGAGGGCATCAGAGAGAGCCCCGGCCTGCACGCCTCCTGCCTTCCGTTCATTCGCCGGCACGACGTCGGGGTGCTCGTCTGGGACATGCTCGACGCGAAGCCGTACGGCTACGACGTCACATGGACCATTCACGGGGCGATCGCTTCGTACGGATTGGCGGTCCTCGACAACGCGCTGCTCGAGCCGCTGGCGCTCGCCTGCCGCGACGAGGACCGCGACGAGTTCATGCTGTTCACGGCGCCGCTGGTGCTGAACGGGGGCACCTCTTCCCCGGTTAATCCGATTGCGGTGTTCTGAGGGGTCCGGGCGGATGAAACAAGGCGGTCTCGATACCAGTTTCGGCGGTGTGCCGGCGATCCCCTAAACTCGGGCCATTCGATTTTGCGGGTATTGACACGAGCACGCGAGCGATCGAGCAGGCGATCGAAGTCGGGTACCGCCACTTCGACTGCGCTCCGATCTATGGCAACGAGGAGGGGCTGGGCCGTGCGGTCGCCACGAGCGGGGTGCCCCGCGACGACAGCCTCGACCGCCTAGGGCTGGACTATGTCGACCTTTTCCTGATCCACTGGTCACATCCTGGCCTCGGTCTGATTCAGGACACCTGGGCGTCCATGGAGGAGGTTGCCGAGAGCGGAAAGGCCCGCACCATCGGCGTGGCCAACTTCCGTATCAACGACCTCGAGCTGATCCGCCGGTCGGGGACGATCCTGCCGACCGTTGACCAGGTCGAGCTCCATCCGCTGTTCCAGCAGCGGGAGCTGCGGACATACCTGGAGGGGCTCGGTGTCCGGGTGCAGGCGTAGGCGCCACTGGCGCAGGGCAAGGTAGATCGCGCCTCGCTGCCTCATCTGGGAGCCATCACCGAATCACACGGCAAGTCGATCGCGCAGGTCGTTCTCCGTTGGCACATTGAGCAGGGGCGGATCGTCTTCCCGAAATCCGCGACGTTCGCACACATCCAAGCCAACTTCCAGATCTTCGATTTCGAGCTCACCCCGCCGATATCGGACGGATCAATGCGCTCGACCAGGGGCGGCGGTTAAGCCGCGGCTCTGCGGCCTGGTAACGAGACGGCGCTGGCCCCCACTCTGAAGGAGCACGTCATGATCCCGAGCAACATCCGACAGATGGCCTACTTCTGCGATGCCGAGAACTGGGACGCGACGGTCGGATTCTGGCAGCGCCACGCCGGGCTCGGGCCCGTGTAAACCGCAGTCGTCCAACCGGAGAACCAGATCTACCGTGGGCAGCCCACCGACGGTAAGCTCGAGACCGCCATGGGGTACATCGGGAATGTGCAGTTCGAGGTCATCCGCCCCCTCAACGATGCGCCATCACCGTGGACGGAGTGGGGCACCCCTGACGTGGAGATCCCGCCGGCGGGGTATTTCCACCACTTCATGATCGAGACCGAGGATTTCGACGCCACCATGGCGAATTTCCTCGCGGGAGGCGCCTCCGTCGGGCTCATCGCGGACCCGCCGGGTGGCGGGCGCTTCGCCTACCTCAATGTGCGGTCGACGTTCGGGTGCTGGATCGAGCTATCACAGCGCACGCCGTGGCGAGACATCGTCGAACAGATGAAGGACGCGACGGACTCCTGGGACGGCGTCAGCGACCCGCGACGTTCTTATTTCGAGCTTGTCACGGAAGCGCAGTCGATCGCGTGCGATGAGCACGTCCAAATGTAATGTCCGGGTGCGTTGTTACCCGACATGGCGCTGAACTTTCCTGGACGTCACTCTCTCAATTACAAGGGGCTCTCCCGAACCCGACAGGATCATAGACACCAGGTGTGCCCGCGCACTTAAGGCAGTGACAGCTGGGGCGTGAGCCGGCAGGCATACCCCGGCGCTCGGCCACGTGGACCTCAGTCCTGTGGGTGCAGGATTCCGGTTCCTCGCACAGAGAAATATGGAGTAGCATGCACATAGAGGATGAAGATCATGCACATTGTGTACTAAGCTGGGGTCAAATTAGTGAGCCAGATCGCATGATGCGTCCCCGAGCGGCCTGAACCAATCTCAAGGAGGAGAGCGTGTTGATCGCGAACATCACCAAGCCCGGCATTCGGGCGGTACACGGGCACGCCATCCACGATGACCTCTTCGCCGAGGCTAGGACTCGCCGATCGCAACCGTTTACGCGGTGCTGAGAGGACAAAATGCAAATATCATCCGGAATGAGTGCTGGCGTCACGGGCGTGGGAGCGTACGCGGCGTCGAAGGCCGCGGTCGATGCCGCGTCGCATACCCTTCGCGGCGAGCTCGCCGACAAGGGCATCGGCGTCTCCACGTTGCACCCGGGCAAGGTCCGCACCGGCATCCTCACGACGGAGGACGCGGTCGGATGGATCACGGTCCGCGGCATTGAATTGAACCTCCCGCGGATACTCACGCACCCGTGGCCGATAGAACAGCTTCATGCGACGGCTGACGACTCTGTTCGCGGCCTGCCCGACTACGCCACGTGGCCCGGTGTAGAGCACGGAGGTGCGAAATGAGCGCGTCGATGGAGATGACCGGCGCACTCGCCGGAGTCCGCGTACTCGAGTTCGGAGGGGTCGGGCCAGGGCCGTACGGGTGCATGCTGCTCGCCGACCTGGGAGCGGATGTGATTCGCATCGACCGTCGGGATGCAGGGCCGGGGGAAAAGCGCAGCATCCTGAACCGAGGCAAGCGATCCGTCGCCATCGATCTGCAGAATTCTTCGGCACTCGATGTGGTGCGTCGACTGGTGGAAGACGCGGACGTGCTCGTGGATCCGTTCCGGCCGGGGGTGATGGAGCGGCTCGGCCTCGGCCCTGACACCGTGCAGGGCTGGAATTCCTCGCTGGTGTATGCCCGGATGACGGGATGGGGCCAGGAGGGGCCGTATGCGGCGACCGCCGGCCATGATCTTGGGTATATCGCGGTCACGGGACTTCTGCACTCAGTCGGCAGCAAGGGTGGTCCTCCACAGATCCCGCTCAACATCGGCGGTGACTTCGGCGGCGGTGGTACATTTCTCGTGATCGGCGTGCTTGCCGCGCTTCTGAAGGCACGCGCAACCGGGGTCGGGGACGTCGTCGACGTCGCGATGGTCGACGGCGCGGCGAGTCTGCTCGCCGGCACGTTTACCATGCTCAACGGTGGTCGCTGGGTCGATGAGCGGGGCTCGAACCTGCTCGACGGAGGTGCACCGTTCTATTCGGTCTACGCGACGCAAGACGAGCGATACCTAGCGGTTGCTCCACTTGAGCCGAAGTTCTTCCAGGAGTTCGTGCGGATCAGCGGAGTCGGTATCGACCCGGCGAGTCAGTACGACCGCACGACCTGGCACACGATGCGCGAGGTGATCGCGAATCGGATCCGTATGAAACCGCTCGACGACTGGATGGCGGTCTTCAACGGAACCGACGCGTGCGTCGTGCCGGTGGAGACCTTGACCTCGTCTGATTCGAATGAGCACGTTCTCGCTCGCGGCACCATCGTGCGGTCGGATGCCGGTGTGCAGCCGGGCATAGCGCCACGAATCGGCGGGTACAGCCCGGCTCCCCCGGCGATCGGTTCGTCGCCTTTGCCGGGCGAGCATACGAGGGAGGTCCTCAGTGCAGTCGGCCTGGATGTCGACGAGTTGTTGATCGCTGAGGTCATTGCAGTGACGGAAATGGTTGAGCGAGAGGTGATGAAGTGATGGCAAGACCTTTGGAGGGAATCCGGGTCATCGATGTCGGCGTGTGGCATGCGGGACCGGGTGCCGGTGCGATCCTCGGGGATCTGGGCGCCGACGTCATCAAGATTGAAGCGCCGGGTGGCGACCCCGAGCGGACCTGGCTGGGATCGACGGTGCTGCGCACACGGGACATCGACCGGGACGATGATTGGAATCTCCTGTTTGACATCTCCAATCACAGCAAACGCAGTCTTTGCCTGGACATCGCTTCGGACGCCGGCCGCGACGTCCTGCAACGGCTGGTAAGTAGCGCAGACGTGTTCCTCACGAACCTGCGTCCGCCGACCAAGCGCAAGCTCGGAATCAACTATGAGACGCTGGCGTCGCTGAATCCGGACCTGGTGCATGTGAATGTCACCGGCTTCGGCTCACGGGGGGACCGTGCTGATCACGGCGCCTTCGACACGCTCGGTCAGGCCGGCTCGGGAATCATGTGGGCGATGGCCGGCGAGAGCCCTGTTCCGCTGCCGGGTCTGACCGTGGACCACCTGGCAGCAACCATGGCTGCGAATGCGGCAATCACGGCGCTGCTGGGGCGGGAGCGCGGTCACGGTGGCACCGATGTGCATGTTTCCCTGTACGGAGCCGGTGCGTGGCTGTTCCACGGGTGGCTCGCCGCAACTTCCGCGCTTGGGACCCTCCCCGACCTCCGCTACGACCGAAAACGCAAGTCACCGATGCTCAGCATCTTCGAGTGCGCGGACGGCCGTTGGATCGTTGGAACCAATCCCGGTACTAAGCCTTGGGCGCACTTCTGCCAGACCCTCGGGCGTCCCGACCTGATCGGCGATGGACTCGATCTGACCGATCTTGACGCGCTGGAGCGGACCTACGACGAACTGGCCCCCATCTTCCGCACGAAGACCGCTTCAGAGTGGGTCGATAAGGTCTTCGTCCCCAAGGGCATCATGTTCGCTCCGGTCCAGACATGGCAGGACGTGCTGACCGACCCGCAGGCGCTGGCGAACGACTACGTCGTGCCGATCCAGCATCCGGAGCTCGGCGAGATCGCCATGCCAAGCTTCCCGGTCGCCTTCGGCAGGTACGACGTGAAGCGGCGAGGTAACGCAGCTCCCGAGCTGGGCGCGCACAACGAGGAGATCCTCAGCGAGCTGGGGATGTCGCAGGCCGAGATCGATGCGCTGCAGGCCAGTCCGGCGCTCACCTGAGGTGGCATCACGGACGAACAGATTTCCAGACCGACATAGAGTGAGGAACCTTTCAATGACAGACCGGACGATGAACCTAGTCGCGTTCGTTTCCGCATCCACAGTCCAGGCATCGATGGGTGGGTGGACGCATCTTGCGACGGATCCGAGGATCCTCGATCCTGATTACTACGTCGGCATCGCGCGCACTCTTGAGCGTGGCGGCTTCGATGCCATGTTTATCGACGATCGCCTCGCGATGCCGACGACGTACGGCAATAGCCCGGCGGAAGCCGTGCGCCGCGGATCGAGAGTGGTCAAGCTCGATCCGCTGGTGATCATGAGCCTGCTCGCTGGTCAGACCTCGACGCTCGGGCTCGGGGCGACGTACTCAACCACGTACTACGCGCCCTACCACGTCGCGCGCGCATTTGGGACGCTCGATTACATGTCCCAGGGCCGGGCCATCTGGAACATCGTTACCTCGCTCAATGCGGACGAGGCCGAGAACTTTGGCACCGAATACATGGACCCTGAGATGCGATACGACCGCGCAGACGAGTTCCTTGAGATCGTGACCGGCCTCTGGGAGTCCTGGGGCCCCGACGCCGTGATCCTCGACCGTGAGTCACGCACGTTCGCCGATCCGGACAAGGTGCACGAGCTCAACTTCCGGGGGAAGTTCCTCTCCTCGAAGGGGCCCTTGACGGTGCCCCGGCCGCCGCAGGACTGGCCGCTGCTGCTGCAGGCGGGCCAGTCCGGGCGCGGCCAGCAGTTTGCGGCCCGCTGGGCGGACCTGGTGTTCACCGCACCGGTCGACGCCGACGGCGCGCGGAACCACTACGCCAAGCACCAGGAGGCACTGAAGGGATACGGCCGTTCCGAGGGTGCAGCCAGGCTGCTTCCGTCGGTTCTTCCCATCGTCGGTGAGACCGAGGAGGTGGCGCTGCTCAAGCAGAAGATCTACGACGACAACACCGATCCGGGCGAGCAGCTCGTGATGATCTCTGAAAGCGCGAACGTCGACCTGTCGGCTTACCCTCAGGACGAACCGATCCTGGACGAGATCCTCGCCAATGTGACCGGCAGCACAGGTCTTTTTGCGAATGCGGTGACGAGGGCCAAGCGGGCGTTCGGTGAGAACGCGACGATCATGGACCTCGCGAAGGCACAGGCGCGCGGTGGAACGTACCGCATGGTGGGCAGCCCGACGCAGGTCGCCGACCAGATGGAGGAGTGGTTCACCAGCCGTGCGTGCGACGGATTCGTCATCCAGCCGACGTTCATGCCGGGAGCCTTCGAGGACTTCACGAGGCTCGTTGTTCCCGAGCTGCGAAAGCGTGGTCTCGTCGCTCCCGACTCGAGTGAGGCCGGAACGCTGCGGCAGCGACTCGGGTTCTCGAAGCGCTCGGCCGACTGAGTATCGAAAGGAGACGTTATGACACTTTGGACCGAACTCGAGGGTCTCGACTACTCGATCCGCCATGTTCAGGTCGGCTCATGGTCGACGCGGGTGCTCGAGCATGGCAGCGGCGACCCGTTCATCATCATGCACGGAACCGGTGGGCATCTTGAGGCTTTCCTCAAGAACCTCCGGGCGCTTGGCGAGCATTACCGTGTGATCCTCTACGACTTCCCGGGCCACGGCTGGACCACGACCACGACCGTGGACCTCGAGATCGACGACTACATAGATCACCTGACCGGGTTCATGGACGCACTCGGCATCGAGCGCGCCCACCTGAGCGGGGAGTCACTCGGCGGGTGGGTCGCGGTCAAATTCGCGGCGAAGTATCCCGAACGGGTCGGGAAGCTCATCCTGAACACTCCGGGCGGCACGATGGCACGACCCGAGGTCATGGAAAGTATTCGTTCGCTGAGCCAGGCTGCGGCCGATGACCCGAGCGATGAGCGGATCCGCGCCCGCCTCGAATGGCTGATGGCCGACCCGGCGACGGTGACCGATGAGCTGGTCCGGGTTCGGCAGGGCATATACAGTCGTCCGGGCTTCGCGGTGTCGATGGCGCACATCCTCTGTATGCAGACCCCCGAAATCCGGCAGCGCAACCTTGTCACTGACGAAGAACTCGCTTTGATCGCCGCACCGACAATGGTGATCTGGACCAGCGACGACCCGTCAGGTCCGGCCAAGGCCGGGCTCGATATGGCAGAGAAAATCCCCAACGGCGAATTCCAGCTGATCGAGAACGCGGGTCACTGGCCGCAGTGGGAGCAGCAGCGGCGCTTCGATGAGCTTGCGCTCGAGTTCCTCGGGAGGGGTTGATGGCGAGCAGGACAGATGCAATCATGCGGGCAGCTGACCGGCTCGAGGCGGCGACGGCATCCGGTACGCCCTGCGCGCCGGTCAACGACCTGATCGGTCTCACCGACATCAATGCGGCGTACCGTACGCAAAGCCTCGTGACCGAGCGTCGGATCGTTCGCGGTGCTCGTCTCATCGGTAAGAAGATCGGGCTCACCTCCGAAGCGATTCAGACACAGGTCGGGGTGGACCGGCCCGACTTCGGGGTCCTCTTTGACGACATGCAATTCAAAGACGACGAGGAGATTCCGTTCCGGTTCCTCCTTCAGCCGAAGGCCGAGGCGGAGATCGCGTTTCTTCTGTCGAAGGACATCACAGATGCCTCCGACCGCGATACGATCCGCGATGCGATCGCTCTGCAGTTCCCTGCAATCGAGGTCGTCGACAGCAGGGTCGCGGACTGGAACATCAAGATCACCGACACCGTCGCCGACAACGCCTCGTCGGGTGTGTTCGTCCTCGGCGCGCACGGGGTGCCCCTGGACGCCCTCGAACCGGCTGGGGTGTCAATGCGGATGCTGCGCAATGGCGACGTCGTGTCGACGGGCGACGGGCGGGCCTGCCTGGGCGATCCGCTGAATGCGGTGGCGTGGCTGGCCGAGACGATGATCGACCTCGGCACCCCACTCATGGCAGGCGACATCGTGCTCTCGGGGGCACTGGGGCCGATGGTGCCGGTCTCACCCGGGGATGTCTTCATCGCCGACATCCCGCCACTGGGCACCGTCACAGCTCGATTTTCACGAAAGGAATCAGCGGAATGAGCGACAAGACAGGGGTCGCGATCGTCGGCTCCGGAAACATCGGGACCGACCTCATGTTCAAGATCATCCGAGGCTCGGAGAATCTCCGCGTTGCGGCGATGGTCGGCATCGATGAGAGTTCGGACGGCCTTGCACGCGCGCGACGCCTCGGCATCCCCACGACCCACGAGGGCGTCGCCGGACTGATCGAGATGCCGGAGTTCGGCGAGGTCGAGATCGTGATGGACGCCACGAGCGCAGGCGCCCACATCGCCAACGCCGAACTCCTGGCACCGCACGGTGTTCGACTCATCGACCTGACACCGGCGGCAATCGGCCCGTTCGTGATTCCCCCGGTGAACTTCGAGGAGCATCTCGATGCTCCGAACATCAATATGGTTACCTGCGGCGGGCAGGCCACGATCCCGATCGTCGCCGCCATCTCGCGAGTCACGGACGTCCCCTACGCGGAGATCGTCGCATCCGTCTCGTCGAGGTCCGCCGGTCCCGGGACGCGGGCGAATATCGATGAGTTTACGGAGACAACGGCGCACGCCATCGAGCAGGTCGGCGGCGCCAAGCGCGGCAAAGCCATCATCATCCTCAATCCCGCCGAGCCGCCGCTCATCATGCGGGACACGGTCTATGCCCTCATCGGCAAGGCCGATCACGATGCGGTCCGCAGCTCCATCGCCGACATGATCGCCGAGGTGGCGACATATGTGCCCGGGTACCGTCTCGTGCAGGAGGTGCAGTTCACCCCCGCCGATCCTGCCGAGGTCGTGGCCCTCCTGCCCGAGGGCTCTGCTCCGGTCGACACGCGGGTGACGGTCTTCCTGGAAGTCGAGGGCGCTGCGCATTACCTGCCCGCGTATGCCGGGAATCTCGACATTATGACATCCGCAGCAGCGCGCGTTGCGGAGCGGATTGCAGAGCAGGCGAAGGCGGTGGCCCGATGACGGCGAAGGTATACATCCAGGACGTCACGCTTCGGGACGGCATGCACGCGCTGCGTCACCGCATCACCCCGGAGAACGTCGGGAAGATCAGTGCGGCGCTGGACGCTGCGGGCGTTGCCGCGATCGAGGTGTCGCACGGCGACGGTCTCGCCGGCGCCAGCCTGAACTACGGGCCCGGCAGCAACACCGACTGGGAGTGGATCGAAGCGGTGGTCGCCAACGTGAAGAACGCAGTCGTGACAACACTGCTGCTTCCCGGCGTCGGGACGATTAAAGAGCTGCACAGGGCGTACGACCTCGGTGTGCGCTCCGTCCGAGTCGCGACGCACTGCACAGAAGCCGACGTCGCCCACCAGCACATCGCGGAAGCGCGCAAGATCGGTATGGACGTCTCAGGCTTCCTCATGATGGCGCACATGATTCCGGCCGCCGAACTCGCCAAACAAGCCAAGCTGATGGAATCGTATGGCGCGCATTGCGTCTACATCACCGACTCGTCGGGCCGGCTCACCACAGGCGAGGTGCGGGAGCGCGTGCGCGCATACCGGGACGTGCTCGAGCCGGACACGCAGATCGGCATCCACGCCCACGAGAATCTCTCACTCGCGGTGGCCAACTCCATTGCCGCTGTCGAGGAAGGGGCATACCGCGTCGACGCCTCGCTCGCCGGGCAGGGCGCCGCAGCCGGGAACGCGCCGATCGAGCCGCTTGTCGCGGTCATGAATCTGCTCGGCTGGGAGACCGGCTGCGACCTGGACGCGCTCGAGGACGCGGCCGATGACCTCGCCCGCCCGCTCCAGGACCGCCCGGTCCGCGTCGACCGCGAGACGCTCACGATCGGATATGCGGGCGTCTACGGAAGTTTCCTCAGGCACGCAGAGAATGCATCGCGCCTGTACGGAGTCGACGCGCGCGCGATCCTCATCGAGGCCGGCAGGCGCAAGCTCGTCGGCGGGCAGGAGGACATGCTCGTCGACATCGCCCTGAATCTGCAGACGCAGGCCAACTGACATTCCTGCTGGCGCAGGAGAACAATGAAGGAGAAACACGCAATGAATTGGCGTGATCAGTACGACCCGGGCCCCCGGATCGCATATGCAGGAAGTATCCACCTCGGTACCCTCGATCTCGAAAAGTCGCTGGGGTTCTTTCGCGACCTGCTCGGTATGGAGGTCGTTCACCAGGAGGACGGTGTGGCCTATCTGCGGGGATACCAGGAGCTCGTCCATCACTCACTCGTCCTCACCCAGCAGGACGTAGCGAACGTCAACGCCTACAGCTTCCGCGTGCAGCGGCCTCAGGATGTCGAACTGTTCGCAGCCGAACTCCAGAAGCAGGAGATCGAGGTGCTCGAGCTCCCCTCCGGCAGCGAGGCCGGGAGGGGCACGGCAATCCGGTTCCTCATGCCTTTCAGCGAGCACCCGTTCGAGTTCTACTACGACATCGAGAAGCCGCTCGCTCCCGAGGAGATGCGCTCGCGGATCCCCACCAACAGCTCGAAACGGCGGGGACTGGGTGTGCGCCGGGTCGACCACTTCAACATTCAGACCAGCCCCGGCACGATGAATCAGACCGAAGCCTGGCTGCAGGAGAACATGGGGCTCAAGCGGCGCGAGTACATCATGATGCCCGATCATCCAACCACGATCATGGCCTCCTGGATGTCAGCGACGACGCAGATGCACGACGTGGCGCTGGGGATCAACCGTGACGAGAAGCTGGCGCAGATGCACCACGTCGCGTTCAACCTCGAGAACTACCACGACATGCTCACGGCCGCCGATCGGATCCGCGACCTTGACATCGAATGGGGTGTGGGTCCCGGCAAACACGGCGTCGGCCAGGCAATGTATCTCTACGTGCATGACCCCGGGTCGGGACATCGCATCGAGCTCTACTCGGGCGGGTACCAGATCTTCGATCCCGACTGGGAAGCGGTTCTCTGGGAACCCGAGAACATCCCGCACGGAATGACGTGGTACGGCGAGGCAATCGATATAACGCCAGGCAGCCGCGGCCGGGCCACGACGCCATCGGCCGGCCTCAAGTACTAAGACGGTTTTCGGGGATCCCGGCCCTGGGTACGACGGCGTGGCCGGGATCACGAAATATGGTCGCGCCGATGGCGCGGATACGGTATCGTGCAATAAATGCATGGACGTGGTGGTCCAATGCAGCCCGTCGCCAACGTTGGCGTGGGGTCATGCAGCGTCGGACCGCCGGGCTGCTGACCGTTTGGAGGTAAAGCATGGCATTGGACGTCGATTTGCTCGTGGTGGGGTCAGGCGTCGGCGGGATGACCGCGGCACCGGCCGCGAAATCGCGTGGACTTCGCACGCTCGTGGTCGAGAATTCCGCCAAGTTTGGCGGATCGACCGCGTTGTCCGGTGGCGGTATCTGGATGCCCGGCGCTGCCGCACTGGTGGCATACGTTTCATGTTCGTGGTTCTGAAAAATCTGTGAGGGAGTGGGTGCTCGATGGTGAGTGATGTGGTTATTGACGGTGTTCAGCGTTGGTTCCGTGATTTTGAGGCGGTGTTGGCGGCAGGTTCTCGTGAGGGGTTGGAGGGCCTGTTCGCTGAGGTGTCTTACTTGCGGGATAACGGTGTCTTGACGTGGGATTATCTGCAGTTCCATGGTCGTGACGCGACGGTGTCGGCGCTGATGGAGATCACGGAGGTGAATCATCCGCGGGGATTTGTGTTGTCGCGGCGCTGGCCGGGTCCTCGGCTTGTGGGCGAGGGTGCGGACGAGCGCCTGGAGGCATTCGCGGATTTCGAGACGGACGCAGCGTCCGGGACGGCGTTTTTCCATGCGGTGCTGAATTCGGAGTCCCCCTATGGGTTTGACGTGTTCGCGTTGTTCACGCGGATCGAGGCAGTGAAGGGCGTGGAGCCGCCGGTGCGGTATCCGCGTGGGATCGGGTTCGAGCCCAGAAGGCCTGATGAGCATTGGCAGGATCGTCGGGCTCGTGATCTGGAGTATGTGGACCGTGATCCGGAAGTGCTGGTCATCGGCGGCGGTCAGGCGGGCCTGATCCTGTCGGCGCATCTGAAGCGGTTGGGTGTGGACGCGTTGATCATCGAGAAGCATCCACGGGTGGGGGATAACTGGCGGAACCGGTACGACTCGTTGTTCCTGCATAACCCGATCGAGATGAATGATTTCCCGTTCCTGCCGTTCCCGGATCATTACCCGGAGTATCTGCCGAAGGATGTGCTGGGGGATTGGCTGGAGATCTATCAGCGGTACCTGGATCTCGATGTGTGGTTGTCGACGAAGTTCGTCAATGCGGTGTATGACGATGTCAAGCATGAGTGGACCGCGACGGTGGAGCGGGAGGACGGCAGCGTTCGGGTGCTGCACCCGAAGCACATCGTGCATTGCACCGGCGGATTCGGCGGGAAGCGGCATTTGCCGACGATTCCCGGGCTGGAGGACTACGAGGGCACGACGATCCATTCCGAGCAGTACCGCCGCGCGGCCGATTATGACGCGAAGCGGGCGATCGTGTTCGGCGTCGCCACGAGCGGGAACGATGTGGCCGAGGATCTGTCGAAGAACGGCATGCCCGTAACCATCGTGCAGCGCGGTCCGGTGATCGTGACGGAGCTGGAGACGGCGAACCAGATGGTGTACAGCGGCTTCCTCGATCCGGAACAGCCGACGGACCTGGTCGATATCCGGTACAGCATGGGCTGGATCTATCCGCTGCGGGTGCAGAACGCCCAGCGTAGCCACAAGAAGATGATCGAGATGGACCGGGAGTTGCTGGAGGGTCTCGAGCAGGCGGGTGTGAAGCTGTGGGATGGCCCGAACGGAATGGGCTGGCTGGGTCTGTACTGGACCCGCGGCGGCGGGTATTACCTGAACAAGGGAACCTCGCAGCGGATCATCGAGGGCAAGATCGATGTGCTGCAGTCCGACCGGATCGTGCGGGTTGTGCGCAACGGTGTCGAGCTGGATGACGGGACGGTCGTCGAGGCGGAGCTGTTCGTGTTCGCAACCGGCTATGAGGGGCGCAGGGTCGAGTTGGTCGAGCAATTTGGTGCGGAGGTGGCTGCGAAGCTCGGCGAGGTCGGCGTGCTTGACGAGATCGGGGAGTGGCGCGGCTTCTGGGGGCAGAGCGGGCAGCGTGGCCTCTGGTTGAACGGTGCGGGTATCAACAGTGCCCGGCCGCAGTCTGAACGCCTCGCGCTGCTGATCAAGGCCGATCTGGACGGACATATTCCGGATAGTTTCCGTCGTCCTGCCCAGGGCGAGATCGATACCCGGTTCGCCCAGAACCGCATCCTCGCCTCATCTTGATCCCAGGAGGTCACTCTCATGTCAGCTCAACAGTTGGACGCCGTAGAGGCACGTCACTTCCGAAATGTCTTGGGCCAGTTGCCCACGGGCGTCGTGGCAATCACTTCGCGCTCTGCGGTGGACGGCTCTCCTGTCGGCATGACCCTCGGGTCATTCACGTCGGTGTCTCTCGACCCGCCACTGGTGGCATTTCTTCCAGACCGCTCGTCATCGACATTCCCGCATATCCGCCAGGCAGGCAGATTCTGCGCGAATATCCTCTCGAGTAATCAGAAGGAAGTCAGTCGAACCTTCGCAACGCGGGGAGTCGACCGCTTCGCGACGATCGACTGGCGTCCGGCGCCACAGACGGACTCCCCGATCATCGAGGGAAGCCTCGCCTGGATCGACTGCGAAATCGTCCAGATCCATGAAGCGGGCGACCACGACATCGTCATCGGGCGCGTCCTGGATCTGCAGACGCAAACCGCGGGCTTCCCACTGGTGTTCTTCCAAGGTGGTTACGGCACGTTCACTCTGCGCTCGCTTGTCCTGGCCACTAGCGGGAGCCTGAATGAATCAGCGCGGCTTGCCGAGGCTCTCAGGCCCGAGCTTGAGCAGATCTCAGCTGAGTTCGGCGTCGAAGGCAGGGTGTTCGCGCATGAGCGCGACGAGCTGGTCGTCGTCATGACCACCGGATACACCGGACCGGCCGATCGAGTCGGCATGATCCTGCCCTTCTGCCCGCCCTTCGGAATCAGCTTCGCAGCGTGGGGCAATCGTGAGGTGCGCGACGCGTGGTATGGCGCGCTCCCCGGAGGAGTCTCCGACGACCAGCGTGCCGTGCTCGAGGCTCAGCTCGATCGCATCCGCGAACAAGGGTGGACGGTATCGTACGCGAACGACCCAATGAACACGGTTGGCAGGGTTCTGGAGGATATCGCCGAAATCGGTTCGACTCCTACGCTCGAACGCGAGCTGGTCGACGCGGGGCGGGAGCTGACCGCGGATCTCGGCAACGTTCGACCGCTCGACGCACAGAGTGTCGATTCGGTGCGTTCGATCACGGCTCCCGTGCTTCGTGAGGACGGTTCCCCGACGCTGCACCTTGTGCTGCGTGGATTCCGCCCGGGGACCGACGTCGCGACGGTGGAGCGTGCCCGCGAACGGCTGCTCGAAGCTGCCCGAAACGTGCGGTAAGCAGGTGCACCGGAACGGGCCACGATGGTGTGCCCAATCATTAGGACCAGTGGGTTAGTGATTTCAACGGAGAAGAGCTATGAAAGTTAATGTCGATCGTTCGAAGTGCGTCAGCCTGGGTGTCTGCGAGACGGCCTCGTCCGTCTTCGAGCTGGATGAGGACAGCGAACTCGTCATTCACGAGGATCGAATTCCCGGCACAAGCCTCGACGAGCTGCGTGAAGCGGTGCAGTCCTGCCCGGTCAAGGCGCTCACCCTGATCCAGGCCGACGAGACGGTGAAGGAATCCGCATGATCGGCGAGGTCAAGGCGCGCTACGGCACCGTGATCGTCGGCGGCGGTCATGCCGGCGTGCAGGCGGCAGCGGCGCTGAGCTCCGGTGGCTTTGAGGGGGGAATCGCCGTCTTGAGCGCCGAGGCGGTCCTGCCGTACGACCGCCCGTCCCTTTCCAAGGGGTACCTCGACGAGGGTTTGGCTGACGATGACTTCCTCCTTCGGTCACCTGAGTTCTGGCAGAAGCCGGGCCTGGAGCTCATTCGCGGGGTCACGGTCGTCGCAGTTCATCCGAAACAGCACCTGGTCGAGACGGCGGAGGGTGAGCTCTACGAGTACGGGGTGCTCATTTGGGCCGCGGGGGGTGACGCACGACGGTTATCGGTTCCCGGCGCGGACCTGGCCGGAGTTCACACGGTCCGCCGCCTTGAAGACGCACAACGGGTGCGCGACGAGGCGGCCAAGGCTGAAGCGGCCGTCATCATCGGCGGCGGCTACATCGGCCTGGAAACAGCGGCTGCGCTCAGGAACCTCGGCCTGACGGTCACGGTCATCGAAGTCGCAGATCGCCTGCTCGCGAGGGTCACCAGCCCCGTTGTCGCCGATTACTTCATAGACCGTCACCGGGCGCACGGCGTCGACTTCCGCCTCGGCACGGGGGTCGAGGAGATCATCGGCGAGGCCGGGCATACCACGGCCGTCCGGTTGAGCAGCGGCGAGGTTCTTCCAGCGGACATCGTTATCGTCGGTGTCGGGCTGATCCCGAACATCGATGCCATGGCGACAGCCGGCGCCGTCATCGGAAATGGCATCGAAGTGGACGAATTCGGCCGCACATCGCTCTCAGACGTGTACGCGATCGGTGACTGCGCGAGCTTCCCGATCCCGCTATACGGCGGTGCGCGAGTGCGACTCGAGTCGGTGCAAAACGCCGCCGATCAGGCGAAGTCCGTGGCGGGCGCCATCCTAGGATCGCCGCAGGTGTATGCCCCGAAGCCCTGGTTCTGGTCGCACCAGTTCGAGGAGAGGCTTCAGACGGTCGGGCTTCTCACCGGGTACGACGATCTCGTGGTTCGTGGCAATCCTGCTGATGGTCGCTTCAGCGTGGTGTACCTCAAGGAGTCACAGATCATCGCGATCGATGCGATCAATTTTGTGAAGGATTTTGCACACGGGAAGATCGTCGTCGGGTCGCGGTACGAGGGATCCAGTAATGCGCTCGCTGACGTATCGGTCGGACTCAAGGACCTGCTCGCGGTGCCGGTGCACGGCTGAAGCCGGTCCCTTCTCTGTCGCCGTGCCCTCGCCGGTGGACGACCGGGGTACCAGTAATAGTCGGCCATTTGGTTGGCACCTTCCTTTGTCGCTGGTTGGTGCGGGTATCTGATGATGGATAAACGCTGATGATTTCGGTGTCATCCCAGAAGGTCATGGGTGCGTCTCCTTCGGTGTCCAAAATCAATAGAGTCGTCTTGGCCGCGTTGACACACGGTGTCAACAAAAAGGGTGGGACTGTCGCACCAGGGAGGCTGCGCAGGGCCTTGCTCGACATCCGCGGCCGCTACCGTATATGCCTCCCGATGCCAACCTTGGTCCGGGCAACCAAACCATGATGTCTCCAAGTACGAGGTAAAGCCCTATGCACAGCAACCCCTACGTGACACATATCAAGTATGACGACCCTGCCTTCGCAAGGCTTTGGGAGCTGAAGGATGACATTGTCGAGCTTCATTGGCTCGATGGACGACGTCGGACTGGATGCATCGAACAGGTTCTTCGCGCCCAGGGTGTCTTGTGGCTCATTGAGGAGGACCTGGGAATGCGTGAACTCGTGTTTGCCGACGAGCTAGTCAGCTTCAAGGAAGTGCGGGGGGACGCACCTGGGCGCCATGGAGACGATCGGGACCATGCAGGGTAAGCCGGTGGCCTTCGCTGGTGCTGACGCGTCGATCCCGCACCTTCGAAGATGGAGGCTGGCATGAACCTCACCTCCGGCACTTGGGGTGCATACCTGCGTAGGGCAGGTGCTCGCGTCTGCTGAGATTTGGACGCCTGGGCCGCCATCGTGAGCGCTTCGACCGCATTGCGCGCCGGTGTGCCGGAGGTCGAGCGTAACGATTTCCGTGCGGGCGTATTTGAGCTTTCCACTGAAGTGGTCATGAGGTCCCCGGGGGCTTACTGGCAAGCCGCAAGACAAAGATCTTTGCCTGTAACGGCAATAAATTAGGACGGAGAGGAAGAGAAACGTGGAACGCATCGGGATCGTGGCCGAGTCGGGCCGGGAGACCCGTGTGGCGGCAACGCCGAGCACGGTGAAGCAGCTGATTGGCCTGGGGTATGAGGTCATGGTCGAGATGGGTGCGGGAGAGGCCGCCTCGTTCACCGATGAGGCGTATGTGAGAGCAGGCGCGGCGATCGGCGCTGCGGGAGAAACGTGGGCCAGTTCGGTGGTGTTGAAGGTGAATCCGCCCGCCGACGAAGAAATCGGTTTGCTGCGGGCCGGAGCGACTCTGATCAGTTTGCTGAGCCCGGCGTTTCGTCCGGATCTGCTGGAGGCGCTGGCGGCGCGTTCGGTCACGGCTTTGGCGATGGACGCGGTGCCCCGTATTTCCAGGGCGCAGTCCATGGATGTTCTGAGTTCGATGGCGAACATTGCCGGGTACCGGGCAGTGGTTGAAGCAGCCAATGAGTTTGGCTGGTTCTTCACCGGGCAGGTGACGGCTGCGGGTAAGGTGCCGCCTGCGAAAGTACTGGTTGCCGGTGCAGGTGTGGCGGGTCTGGCCGCGATTGGTGCTGCAAGCAGTCTCGGTGCCATCGTTCGTGCGACCGACCCGAGGCCGGAAGTGGCCGATCAGGTCAAGTCGATCGGCGGGGAGTACCTCAAGGTTGAAGTCGACCTTGAAATGACGTCCTCCGACGGCTACGCGAAGGCCACCAGCGAGGCCTACAACCTGCGCGCTGGGCAACTGTACTCCGAGCAGGCCCGCGAGGTGGACATCATTATCACCACCGCCCTCATTCCGGGCCGCCCGGCCCCCAGGCTCATCACAGCCACCGACGTCGCGGGCATGAAGCCGGGCAGCGTGATCGTGGACATGGCCGCTGCCCAGGGCGGCAACGTCGAAGGATCTGTCGCCGGTGAACGGGTCGTTACTGACAACGGGGTGGTGATCCTCGGCTACACGGATCTGGCAGGACGGCTGCCTGCCCAGGCCTCGCAGCTGTATGGCACGAATCTGGTCAACCTGCTCAAGCTGCTGACACCAGGTAAGGACGGGCAGCTGGTTCTGGACTTCGAGGACGTCGTGCAGCGTGCCGTGACCGTGGTGCGCGAAGGCGAGACGACCTGGCCGCCGCCTCCGGTCCAGGTTTCCGCTGCCCCCACGGCACCGGCCGCTGCCCCGGTCGGTGAACCTGCCGAGGCCGGCGGCTCGTCCAAGGGCACGTGGCTCACGCCCTCCCGCAGGGCAGGGCTCATCGCCGCAGGTATCGCCGCCCTGCTGGCCATCACCGCGATTGCCCCGGCGCCCTTGCCGCAGCACTTTACGGTGCTGGTGTTGTCGGTGGTGATCGGCTTTTACGTCATTGGCAAGGTCCACCATGCCCTCCACACACCGCTGATGTCCGTTACCAACGCCATCTCCGGGATCATTGTGGTCGGTGCCCTGCTTCAGGTCACCCACGGCAACCTCCTCATCCAGCTCCTGGCCGCCGTTGCGATCCTGCTTGCGAGCATTAATATCTTCGGCGGCTTCGCCGTTACCCGGCGCATGCTCGGGATGTTTGCCAAATGACGACCGGTCCGATGCCTGAACTGATCAAGGAAGCCAACAGTGTCTAACACCATGTCCGGTCTGTTGACCGCAGAATCCTTCGCCGGTGCCGCGTACCTCGTGGCGGCCCTGCTGTTCATCCTGAGCCTCGCCGGGCTGAGCAAACATGAAACGTCCCGGGCAGGTGTCGTCTACGGCATGTCCGGCATGGGGATCGCGCTGGCTGCGACGATCTGGCTGACACTGCAGAATGCCTGGGGCAGCCAGGCCGGGATGATCGGTATCGCCCTGCTTGTCGGGGCCGTGGTCATCGGCGGGGCCATCGGTCTGTGGCGGGCCCGCGTCGTGGAGATGACCGGCATGCCGGAACTGATCGCGCTGCTGCACAGCTTCGTCGGCCTTGCCGCCGTGCTCGTGGGGTGGAACGGCCACTTTGAGGCACCGGACCTCTCCGGCGCCCTGAAAGACATTCACCACGCGGAGGTATTTATCGGTGTGTTCATCGGTGCCGTGACCTTCACCGGTTCAATCGTGGCGTTCCTGAAGCTGTCGGCCCGCATGAAGTCAGCCCCGCTGGTCCTGCCGGGCAAGAACATCCTCAACGTCGCAGCGCTGCTGGCCTTTGTGGCACTGACTGTTTGGTACGTGCTGGATTCCCGGCTGTGGCTGCTGGTCGTCGTTACTGCCCTCGCCCTGGCACTGGGATGGCACCTGGTGGCCTCCATCGGCGGCGGTGACATGCCCGTCGTTGTCTCGATGCTCAACAGCTACTCCGGCTGGGCGGCCGCGGCCGCGGGCTTCCTGCTGAACAACGACCTGCTCATTGTCACGGGTGCGCTGGTCGGCTCCTCGGGTGCCTACCTGTCCTACATCATGTGCAAAGCGATGAACCGCTCCTTCCTATCCGTCATCGCCGGCGGATTCGGCATCGAGGCCACCAAAGGGAGCGACACCGAATACGGGGACCACCGCGAAATCACGGCCGATGAACTTGCCGACCTGCTCAAGAACGCCTCCAGTGTGGTCATCACTCCCGGATACGGCATGGCCGTCGCCCAGGCACAACACCAGGTAGCCGAGCTCACCCGTAAACTGCGGGAGCGCCAGGTGGACGTGCGCTTCGGCATCCACCCCGTGGCCGGCCGACTGCCCGGACACATGAACGTCCTCCTGGCCGAAGCGAAAGTGCCCTATGACATCGTCCACGAAATGGACGAAATCAACGACGAACTCTCCGGAACGGATGTCGTCCTCGTCATCGGCGCCAACGATACGGTGAACCCGGCCGCAGCCGAGGACCCGGCAAGCCCGATCGCCGGCATGCCCGTACTGCGCGTATGGGAAGCCGGCAACGTCGTGGTATTCAAACGCTCCATGGCCTCAGGCTATGCCGGCGTGCAGAATCCACTCTTCTTCCGCGAAAACTCACAGATGATTTTCGGCGACGCCAAAGACCGCGTAGAAGACATCCTCCAAAGAATCTAGGGATTGCAGATTAACTGCTGCTTTCCACTACTAGTAGTACTTTGTTAGGTCGGTGGTGCGTGTTGGCAGTAGGGGCAGCGGCTAAGCAGTTGGACGAGGTGTTCCTGGAGTGCTTTGAGGACCTCGT
>NZ_JBNHHC010000040.1:0-43027 GCF_059091865.1 Arthrobacter sp. B0316-1-20
GGGGGGGGGGGTGACCCGCTTCCCGCCTGATGGACCATCGGATGTAGTCAGCGATTTTTGTTGCGAACGGGTCTAGAAGTTTTTCGGCCGCAGCCCCGCTCTCCTCGGATTCGCAGATTAGGTCAGCAGACAGTCCGCCAGCGCCTTACCGCCCGACGCGTCCCGGCCTTGGTCTATCATCGAATCCGCTTGGCAGACGCGCCCCGTCCATTCGATGCAGCCTACATCGCCCCTGGTCGTGTAGTGGCGGAACCGCCCTGCAGCCGGCAATCCGGCCAGCCTCACCGCCCCGCCGCCGAGCAGGTCGCCGTGCCTCCGCCAGCGCTCCCAATGGGCGGTGCACCACGTCCATGCATACTGAGGCTTCCGACATCCAGGGAGGCTGCACAGGAACGCCGGCGAGCCGTGCTGTAGGACGGGCAGGACCTCGAGCAGTGAGGCAGGGACACGGCCCAGCGCGACGATTTCGCCCTCGACCGGGACCGGAGTCAGCACCGAACCGGCGTTCATGACCGAGGTCGGCTTGAGCCCGTCAGCCGTAACGATGCAGGCCTTGTTGTCTCGCGCCGACTGACGCAGGTACTTTTACTCGTCTACCGGCTCCGACAGGTGAGCGAACACCTCGAGCTCGCTCGGCACGCCCTCAAACCTGCTTGCCGACACTGCCAGCCTCGAGCGCTTCATTGCCGAGGAGATACTGGCCGGTCTCGGTCATGAACGGTGACAGCACGACGGGCTGCGTGATCAACTGAAGCAGCAAGTAAAAAGCCTAGTCGGCGACCTGCTTTGGATAAGAACTGGGACGATTCTAACCGCTGCAGCGGGCGTCCTTTCGATGATGTAAGTACTTGGCGACAATCAAACCTTCACTAGCGGGAGCTGGCCATGACGCCTAACCGCTGAAGGCCTCCATGAGGGCCAATACCTGCGTTGCAAGGACATTTGCGGATACTCCGCTGGCTATCGAGTAGACGCCGCTTTTCAACTTGTCCAAGAACCGATTTGCTGACTCTCCAACAAGCCCGCCATCATCCGCAATCGCAGCTTCTAGGTCATTCACTGCGTCTTGACCAAGGCCAAGTTCCTTGACGGCACCAAGCAAGCCGCGCAAGTCCCCCTTCTCTACCTTGGATTTTTGGCGTATCTCGGAGCCGGCGGCAATGTTGTTGCCGTCGCCGTGGATAGTGAAGTTGAAGTTTTGCGTCACTTGACGGACCTCCGGATTGTCCGTGGTCGGGCCGTCGGGTTCGCCGGCATCGGAAGAAACGCGTTCCAGGTCAAGAGCCAGTTGTAGAGCTGTGGTTCTGACGGCGTCGATGATTCCGCGGATGTGATTCCTTGGCAGTGTCTGGCTTGCAGATATTAGCTCCATGAGCTCGAAGCCAGCGCCACCTTTCTTGCTGTGCACGAGGCGGTTGTACTCAAACACTGCGTAGGGGTCCCAAGGGCGCGAGGCGTCTTTGTCGCTTTCTAACAGGTCTTCAAGGGTGGCAGCTGGCTGGGTGGCCGTGTACCTGAAACACGTGTCGAGAAAATCAGACGGGACTCCCACGGGAGAGACTGCGGTGGTGATGTGCCGTGCTGGATTTACCCACGTGCCTTGGACCGGAGTGTGAAAGGGGCCGCGGTAGCTGGGAACCAAGTCCCCGGAGGGGTAGCCGAAGAGCTCGAACTTTACCCAGTCCGAGATGTTGTCGGCGCGCAAACGGTAGGCGACGGTTTGCACCTTCCGAAGGAGATTCGCGGTACTGAAAGCGTCGTCGCTGGCTGCGTCAATGATCTCGGATAGTTTGCTCATCAAACTATTTTGCCTCACATTTGCAGTCCGTACAGCGCCAGCCGTCAGGGAGAACTCGGCGGCGTCGTCATATTCTGACCGGTTTCTTTATCTGTCTGCTGGTTCAGTCGTGCTGCGAGTTCCTCGGATCGACGGCGTAGTTCGTCCATTTCTTTACTGATCACCCGGACGGCATGCCGGGATAGCTGGCCCTTTTTCGTGACGTGGCCGAATTAACAACGGCTTTGACACGCGATGGGTCGGCCTGACGCTCATTCATGGCAATGTCGACCTGTCCAACGCCGAACAGGAGACGGAACGATGCGCCTGGCTTAATTCGTTTCGGCAGAGTCACGGCGACCGGTCCGGGCTTTCGAGCTGGTGCATGCTTTCGCCGGTTGGCAATTCGAGGGTTACGGAGTTCACGACCGTTGAATGGCTGCGCCCAACGTTCCGCACTGCCAAGGACACAAACCACATGTTTAGAGGGCCCAAAAAGAAGTTGTGGGAATGGCGCGTAGTTGTAGGCTGGCGTCGTCACGGCGTTTGTCCCAAATAGTCCAAACCAGAGTGCCTACTGATAGCAGGATGGCCATGATAGGCAGCGGGTTAGCCCAGCATTTGCTGACTTTCTGGACCTGGACAACCTCGGTTCGCATGGCCATAGCATCGACCTCGTGGTCCAGTGTGTCCGCCGGCCGGACGGCAGGAGACAGGTCACGGAGATCGTTTCGCTGGGCCGGCGGGTGGAGAACGGGATTATCGAAACGTCCGCGGTGTTCGGCTGCCAGGACGGCCAGCTTGCGGTGAGTGCTTCTGCCAGCCCCGCGGAGGAGAAGTTCGCGCGCGCAGGATATGAAGTCATGCAGCCGTTGGAACCGGTGCCATGACGACGGCGGCGGGGCTCCTTGGCGCCATGGGGCTCTTCTCAATTTGGTGGTCCTGCTGGGAAAAGCCGCCCGCAGGTGCGGCTGAAGCGGCCGGCCGGCTCCAGTGGGCCATCAGCCAGGCGGGCATCGAGAGGGTATCGCCGACTGCACTTTTAGCCAGCTGCGTGGCCATTGGCAGCTGCAACTTTCCTGATCGTGTTTGCACTCGCAGCATCCGGCCGTCGCAGCCGAACGATTGCTGTGGGTGGCCGCGGGTTTCGTCATCGGCGTTGCGTGATTCAACGCCGTGAGGAGAAGATGCTGGCGGAATTTCCCAGCTTGGCCGAGTTGATGGCACTCGCCGTCAGCGCTGGAGAGAGCGCTAAGGGAGCACTGGAGAGAATCTGCCGCAGCGCGCAGGGCGAACTGGCGGGCGAATTTGCGGTAGTGCGTGCGCAAACGCGATCCGGTATGCCGATGCTGGCGGCGTTGCAGGACTTTTCACACCGCACCCGCTTGCCAGCGCTGGTGCGGTTCGTCGACGGAATCACCGTGGCCGTCGAGCGCGCACCATGGGCACGCTCGACAGCAGAGCGTCAGTCAGAGGTTGGTGAATCGGCCGAGGCAGGAGAAGGGTCTATGCGTTTATCGTCTACTAGGACCTCTTCCGAGGAATAAATCTGGTCATACAACTCATCCCAGTTCCTCGCATAGGCATTGAATGATATTTTCGTGGCATCTCCGGGAATATCGTGATCAGTGAAAATCTGATTATGCTTCGAATGCATTCGCAGCAGCCGTGTGCCGGAGGCAGGATCCTGCGCGTGTAGGCCAGCGGGTTTCTCGACCCATTTAAGATCGCCTTGCGCGTGACGAGCCCAAAGATTATCTATATAACCTAAGAAGTCTTCTTCCCAATACCGCATGTGGAACTCTGTCTTGTCCTTGTTCCAATACTTAAGCAATATCGCCGACCTGGCAGTTGTGAGTTCACGCTCGGCCATTTGTTCGCGAATACGGTCACGCATATACTTCAACAAAACCCCGCCTTGGGCTGTAGCTGACGCGGCGTGAGATTTGTAGACCTGGGCTCGAATTTTATCCATTTCTGCTTTATCGCAGAACCTTTGCTCCTGCAGGTCTACAACGGGTGCTTTGGGGTTCTTAAACAAAGTTTTTACCGAATACCCTACCTTTTTCTCTGAGTCGACTATGTCGAAAAGCTCCTTGCGCTTTGAGAGTGGTCCATCCAACCCTTTAATGGTCCTAATGATCTTTTCTACGTCTTTACCATCGAGGTCGGTCGAATAAGGGAGTGCGAAGAACACTTTCATCATGCGAACCATCTGTGTCGACTCGGAGATGCTGAGGTATGTCATTCGTCACACTCCGAGCTGATGCCTTTGAGTAGCTCACCGGGATCGAGTCCCAGCCCTTCGGCCAATCGGATAATGTTTAGTAGAGCGATGTTTCGCTCTCCGCGTTCGACCTGCCCGACGTAGCTACGATCCAAACCGGACGCGTGCGCTAGGCCTTCTTGGGTCAGGAGTGCGCGGCGGCGCAGATCTCGAAGGCGTCGTCCGAAGGCCTGAAGGTTCGGTTCCGCAGGGGGATCGAGCTCGTTGTCAGTCAGAGGTTGTATCTTCGTCACCCAGAGACGCTTGCATCCACCTTGGCGAATATCGACGGACTATGAGTACCATTGGCGAAAAGGTGAAGAAGATTACACGAAGCCTAAGGGGGCGAATCTAGTGAAGTACAGCGCAGTGGATCTATTTGCGGGGTGCGGTGGTCTGAGCCGGGGGCTTCATCGCACCGGAAAGTTCGCGACTGATTTTGCCGTAGAAATCGAGCCCCACGCTGCGCGCGCCTTTGCAGCAAATTTGACTGACAGGACGGGCCGTCCTACCGATGTATTTGTGGGCGACATTCATGAGCTTGTTGATGATCCCCGGAAGCTAAATGAACATCTTTCGCGGGCGGAATTGGATGAGCCAGGGTCATTGGACCTGTTGGCTGGTGGGCCGCCCTGTCAGGGGTTCAGCCGAAACGGGGTCCGCGAGTACGAAGAGAGTGGGCAGCGGTTTTACGATCGGCCGATCAACCATCTCTATAAGGCGTTTTTGCGGGTTCTGGAGATGACCATGCCCCGAGTTGTCTTGATTGAGAATGTACGAGAATTCTTGAATGCCGCCGGAGGGAGGTTTCGCGATGACCTCTTTCAGCGACTCGGCGAATTGGGCTACACCGCCGAGGCTAGAATCGTTTGTGCGGCAGACTATGGAGTCCCACAGTTGCGTTATCGGATGATAATTATTGCGTCCCGCGATGGCATAAAGGTCGAATGGCCAAAGCCCGTTTGTTCGTCCGCTGGCGACATCTTTACTGAACCGTATCGAACTGTTTCCGATGCGATTATTGATTTGCCGAAACCAGTATATTCGCACAAACTGCCGAGCATCCCATATCAATCAGGTCGTGTAACAGAGTATGCCCAACTATTACGATCGGAAACCGGTGCCGTTCCTAACCACGTCGCCCGGCATTTGAGCGCGAGCAGTCTCGAGAAAGTTCGCGCTGTCGGAACCGGCCGGATGCGCGATATCGAGCCACACCTGCAAACTAAGTCCTTCTACGGGAGTGCTTATGGAAGGTTGATGTGGGATCAGCCGGCGTTGACGATCACAACTTGGGTCTATCACGTTGGCTCTGGCAGGTTTGCCCATCCTTCGGAGGATCGGGCGATAACGATGCGAGAAGCTGCACGGCTGCAGTCCTTTGATGATGACTTCGTATTTCCACCGTTAATAAATCCTGTTTCGCGAATGATTGGAAATGCGGTGCCTCCACTGATGGCAAAAGCGTTAGGGGAAGCTATCGGATCCGCCCTTGATGCAGCGCAAGGCGATGCAGACGAGGGTTCCCAAGCTGAGAGCGCCATTCTAGCTAGTTGAACGGGCTGCTGGTTAAATTCGTCTGAACGCGACAAAGCACTTGCGGCCGTCCGCGTTGCTCCCGTCACTGCCCCTTGCGCGGCGGCGACAGGGGCGGCAGAAATGGCGGCGACCATACTTGCGCTTCTAATCCGCGCGAAACTTGTCAGCGCCCAGAACCTCGCGGCAGTCCCGGGACGCGGTACGAACGAAGGCGCCGTCGGCGTCGACGTGCAGGACGACCTACAGCCAGCGGGCCTAGACCCAATGACTTCATGGTGGGCAATAACTACGACGCCGCGCTGCCGAGGGTGCCCATATCCCGAAGCAGTTGGGCAGGCAACTCATACTCGTGACGGATAAGGTGTCGGACGAACTTACCCAGCCCCGCGGCTTCGGCGGCGGACACGTCGTCGTAGTCCTCCGGATGGGCTCCTTCATTGCCGAGTTGATTAAGATGGTCGGCCCAGTCCCATAGCGATTTATGCAGGTCTCCGTCATTCTTCATGTGCTTCAAAGCCGACTTTAAGTGCCGCTCGCCCTTCGCCCGGTCGCTTCCTTTGTCCTTTACGAATAGGGCAAGCGCAGAACGAAACATAACTGCCGCAGCCCGGTTCGCCTGAATACTTAAGCAACGCACACCTTCGTCATAGGCGGAAGCTACGCCTGGATGTACGGCCGGATCGAGAGTTCCGGCGCCAGGGGCGGGCCACCAGTGTAGTCCGTTGCCATTTTGGTCGGTGACCACTGCCGTTCCTCTCCCGCACCCTGAGCATGTCAAGCTGTGAAGTCGGCGAGTGTGGATCGGGAATTCAGCTGAATGCGTTGAGTCCGTTTCGAGCGGTCTGTCATGTCGGGCAACCTTGAAATGCGCAATTCGGCTGCACCACGGACACGGACCACTGGGGTCATCGGGCGTGGGCATCGTATCGGGGTTGCGGTCCCGCATGTTCATCCCTTAGGTACTAGGTAGTGGGTTGAGGTACACGCTAGCGCACTCGTCGTCGCAGCTTGTCGCAGCGACCTCCCCGGACCATCCCATACGAAGGGCGACCACCTTGGTGGACAAAAACCCGTTCGTTGGAAGTGCGTTGAGACCGGCGGGCAGACTAGGCCTCGGATACGAAGAAAATCCCCCGCCGGGCACAAACAAACCCTGGCGGGGAATTTTCCACGAGATACATCCACGGACGTGCCGTGTTCCGGCGGGGAGTCCCCCGCCGGCGGTTGTAGTGCCCTTGGTTTAGTAGTTGCTCCAGCCTCGCCGCGTAGTACGGCGGAAAGCGGATGCTTGGCGTCTTCGCGCTCCTTGCGCTTGGCGGCGTCGAGCTCCTCCTCCTCTGCGCAGGTAGGCATCCATGGATCGGTGCGGCGTGGATGGCGTTGAGGAGCGCAGCCACGGACGCCGAGCTGAGGTAGTCGTGGCTGGGCGGTCCTTGAACTTGAGGTCTGCGCCGCTATGGCCAGGCGCATTGGCGAGGAGTGCGTGATTCTTGTGGAGCTTGTCCAAAGCGACGGGCACCGTCGCCAGCTTGGAGGCCAACTCGTGGTGTCCGGCGCGGATCAGGCTGTCGACCGTGGCGCCGGACGGGACGGCTTTGGCGATCTCGGTAAGCTCAGCGAACCCCGGGGCGTAGAGCGCCTTACGGACGCCGACGACGAGGTCGCATGCGAGATGGGCTGCTGTACCGACGAGGTCGTGGACGACGCGGACGGCGGTTTTCCGCAGGACGCCGGGCTTTGGTTTCGGCAACCGCGAGGGTGGTAACGGCCTTGTCGACGTTCTTACCGGCGGCGGCGGCCTCCAGCCCTACCGAGTCGAGGGAGAATAGACGGTCACCGGACGGGTTTCGATGGTGGAGAATTGGCTGGATATTGTGATGGAAATTAAGGGGCAGCATTGACGACGAAGAAGCGTACGGCGAACCAGATCATGGGGGACCGAGGAGAGTCGATCGCCATCTCCAAGTTTCCCGACGAATGGGTCGTCAGAAAAGTGGACCGTGACTACGGCCTCGACCTTCACATAGAGATCTTCCGACCAGTTGGTAAGGCGGGAACTTGGGAGACGAGGGGAGAACACTTTTTCGCTCAGGTAAAAACCAAGAAGCAGTTCTCCCACCACACCTATACCGCAGTATCGCGGAAGAACGTGGCGAAGTTCCCCCTCACAGACCCAAGTGATAGCCCCGAGACGTTCGATATTGACGTTGTGAAATGTTCCATCGAAACTTCAGAGTTGGAGACCATCGAAGCGATGGGCGTTGGTGTTCCCGTTCTGCTTCTGTGCGTCGATAACGATACTGAGGACGTTTACTATGTCTGCCTCAACGACTACATAGACAAGATCCTGCTGCCTGAGAACCGCAATTACCAAAAACAAAAATCCCACACGATTTACGTCCCTAAGCGAAACGTGCTCGATGCCGACATCGCTGACTTTGCCGATGTAGAGTTCCTCGGACGCCGTTCCAAGCTGTATGCAGCTTTCGGGCTGTTCGCCTACCAGTTGGGTGAGTTCAGGTACTTGAACGGTGCGCGAGCATTCGTGGACGGAAAGTCGTTTGTTGAGTCGCCAGACTTCTATGTGCTAGAGACTTTTTGCCGTAGGGCTCTTGCTCTGGACATATACGACCCGTTGTCTTCTCATGACGGCCGCGCGGTCCCACCGTTCCTTATGGACTTGCAAGATGGCTACCGCGCTCTGCAAGAGCGTCTTATTAATATGAAAGTGCACGGCACTGATTGCGGTCCTGAACAAGTAGCCGACGTGTATCGGGCCGCGATGGCTACTCTGGAACAAGCCAATTCGTACAGCCGCAAATTCGAAGAAATGGATCGAGAATGGCGCCTGCCGACAGTATTCACTGAAATAATGGCTAGCCTGTCATAGACCATGAACGACCCTAAACCAAGAGTTAGACGCTGTTGCTAGGTGTCGCCGCTTTGTGACAATGTCAAAGCCTCTGTAGTTTGCGCACAAAGATGCGTCTAAGCCGGTGAAGGCCGCATATGCCCACCCCGGGGGTCTCTACCCTCCCTAGGCATGGGTCCCGTCCGCTAATCACTTGCTCTTGACACCGAGATCTTCACGCATAGCGGCGGACATTTTCGAGAGGATGTCTGCGACCTCGTCGCGCAAAGGTCGGAAGGCTTCAGCGTTGTATCCGTGATCTGAGCCTCCAGAGTCGTACTCTTCGTAGCACTTGGCTAGCTCCTCTATCTGGTCGTGCGCTAGAGAAGCTAAGTCATAGACCTTAAGCGAGCCATGAAGGTGAATTTTGGATAGACCAATAATGTAAGCCTCTTCGGTTTTCAGTTGCCGCCTTTGACCGTAACGTGGGATGCTGCGCTGGCAAAGCTCTAGGTACTCCCAGTACGCCTCTTGCTTCTGGTTTCTCAGCCATTGTTGATGCTCGGTCGATTTGCCCAGGACCGCGCCGAGCCAGCTACCCCCGAGCGCGAACAGCGCGGTCAGGATGGGAACAGTCAGCGGGAACGAGACCAGCGCTTCGATCATGGTCCTTACGGTATAGGAGTGCGGGGGCGCATAACCGGAAGGAACTATCCGGAGGGCTTGACGTCGCCCACCCACAGTCCTGACAGACATAGAGCGTATCCATTGGCCCCCTAGATAGGGTACCGCTTACAGTCTCCAGCGACGCGCGCTCGGAACTCAGACGCTGACCGGGACGCTGGCAGAAGCGACCAAGAGAGGGGGCGCAAGGGGCTACCAGCGAGGACGCGACCCGGCTCCCCGCGGCGGAACTGACGCACCTGGCTGCTTGTCTTTTCAGAAGGGCGTCACGGTGGCCAGGTAACCGTAGTACCGGCCCGGGACCGGTCGCAGGGGGTCGCCGATGAACCCATACTGGGGATTCTCTTGGTCGTACTCCGCGACCACTGCGCGGAATTGCTCTATCACGGCCGTCCCGTCGCCCTGGCAGACCTTGCTCTCCAGACAGCGGGCCACCGAGCCGGCGACGATCGGACTGGAGAAGCTGGTGCCGTGTGCGTTTGCGTACCGGCCGCCCGGGACCGTAGAGGTCATGCACACCCCGGGAGCTGCGACGGTGTGCTCCTGGTCTGCAGGCTGGGTGGCGAAGTTGGAGAAGAGGGCAAACTCGTCGTCGGGGGTGGGAAAAGGGTATCCGCTGCAGCTCGCTGTTGCCGTACCGCCGGGGCGGCCGTCGAAGTCAGCCATGGCGGTGGCGGTGAGCACCTCGTCATAAGCGGCCGGAACAGTGTTCGAGAAGTCCGCGGTCTCGTTGCCGGCCGCGACCGTCCAGACCACCCCCTGCTCGGCGCCTTGGCAAATCATCTGGTGCAGGGGATCGACCCCGTTGCCGCAGGTTCCCTGCTCTTGGCCCGGGCTGCCGATGCTGATGTTCGCCACCCTGATGTCGTTGCCCGGGTCCTCGTCCGTGTGAGTGGAGACCACCCAGTCGGCGCCGCAGAGTAGGGCACTTTCTGTGATCGTGCCGTCGTCTGCGATAACGCGGACGGACCACAGCGGGGCGCCGCTCGCGGTGCCGATGATCCCGGCGTTGTTGTTCTTCGCGCCAAGGATCCCGGCGACCATGGTTCCGTGCCCGAACAGGTCGACGGGAGCTACCTCGACCGGAGTGCCGGACGAGCAGTCCACCCCGCCGCGCACGTTCAAGTCCGGATGGGTGCTGTCGATACCGGTGTCGATCACGGCGGCGTTGACCGTAATCTGCCGGCCGTCCTCGGCCGCCTCCTCTGTTGTGCCGCCGACCCGCAACCACCCGGGCGGGAGGAATTCGGCGCCGCTGGTTCCGTTATTCGCGCCGCCCACGTTTTCCGGCAACGCGAATTGACGCTCGGGCGCAACATATTTAACGGCCGGGTCGGCGGCGAGCTGCTGCGCCTCCGAGGCCGTCATGGTGCCGGAGTATCCCTTCAGCGCGTGTTCGTAGGTGTTGGACCGCGTAAACCCGTACTTCTCCCCGTGGGCCGTGGCGGTGGAACCGACATTCCCGATGCTGTCCTTGAGGACGACCGTGTAGCCGTGTTCTTCTCCCGCGGCGGCGCTCGCGGCGGCGGCCCCCGCGGCGGCGCTCGCGGCGGCGGCCCCCGCTGCGCCAGATCCAGCGGCAGCAGGTCCGCCGGCGGCGGCCGGTCCGGAAGCGGCGACGGCGGTTGCTGCGGCCAGCACGAGCGCGCCGAGAGCCCCCAGGATTTTTCGCGACGTGGTTGACCGCGGGCCTTCGCGCCGGCTTTCGGGCTTCTGCCTCTTCCGCAGGCCCTGAACAGATCCGTGACTTTGACTGGGCATTGCAGCCTCCCCCAATAAGTGGATTTAGATCAGGCCCCAGCCCCATACGCGGCACCTGCACCCCGCACTCTCCAAAGGTTATTGCACGGGCCCGCGCTTGAGCTAGGGGCAGTCCGGCGCCCTCTTGGCGGGACGGCGGATTCCCCGCCATGGCGTAGGCTGGAAGAACCATGGCTGAGATCGACTTTCCCGCTGAAATCCGCGCTCTGCGCGCCACGTATGACTCCATTGAAGCCGTCTCCGACGCGGAGGCGATCCGCAAAGATATTGCCGAGCTGAGCGAGCAGGCAGGCGTGCCGGACCTGTGGGACGACCCGGCCGCGGCGCAAAAAATCACCTCCAAGCTCTCGCACCGCCAGAGTGAACTGGAACGGCTGGAAAAACTGGCGGCACGGATCGACGATCTGGAAGTCCTGGTCGAACTGGGCCAGGAGGACGCCGGCGACGCGGACTCCATGGCCGAGGCGGCCAGCGAACTGACCTCGCTCAAGAAGGCGCTCTCTGAACTCGAAGTCGTCACGCTGCTCTCCGGTGAGTACGACGAGCGCGAGGCCGTGGTGACTATCCGCTCCGGCGCCGGCGGCGTCGATGCCGCCGACTTCGCCGAGATGCTGATGCGCATGTACCTGCGCTGGGCCGAACGCCATGGCTACCCGACCCAGGTGCTGGACACCTCCTACGCCGAAGAGGCCGGGCTGAAGTCGGCCACATTCGAGGTCAAGGCACCCTATGCCTTCGGCACCCTCTCCGTGGAGGCCGGCACGCACCGCCTGGTGCGGATCAGCCCCTTTGACAATCAGGGGCGGCGGCAGACCTCGTTCGCCGCCGTCGAGGTCATCCCGCTGATCGAGCAGACCGACTCGATCGACATCCCGGACAACGAGATCAAGGTGGACGTGTTCCGCTCGTCCGGTCCGGGCGGGCAGTCGGTGAACACCACAGACTCCGCCGTGCGGTTGACCCACATCCCCACCGGGATCGTCGTCTCGATGCAGAACGAAAAGTCCCAGATCCAGAACCGTGCGGCCGCGCTGCGCGTGCTGCAGTCCCGGCTGTTGCTGCTGCAGAAGGAGCAGCAGGACGCCGAGAAGAAGGCACTCGCCGGCGACGTCAAGGCGTCCTGGGGCGACCAGATGCGCTCCTACGTGTTGAACCCGTATCAGATGGTCAAGGACTTGCGCACCGAACACGAGGTCGGAAACACGGGCGCGGTGCTCGACGGCGAAATCGACGACTTCATCGACGCCGGCATCCGCTGGCGCGCCAACAACCGCAACGCGGAAAACTAGCCACCAGCCGGCACGCGGAAAACTAGCAACCGGCCGTTTTGCCCGAAGCCCGGCCGCTCCACCAGGAGCGGCCGGGCTTTTGTCGTCTGGGCGTGCGCCTGCACCCGGGCCTCAGCCGCCTGCAACCGAATCGTGACCTTCGCGACCCGGCGCGACTGTTGACACCTCTGTGAGCCACACCATAGATTTGCCGTAATCTGAATCACCTTTCAGGTTGGGGGGCCTGACCATCAGGTTCAGACAGTTCCAGAGTTACTCCTCAAGAGATTTTTCAACGAAAGGCATCGGAGTGAAGGCAACGAAGAAGTTCCTGATGGCCGCGGCGCTGGTCACCGGACTGACCGTGAGCGCGTGCGCGCCGACAGCCGGCGGCGACACCGCCGGAGCGGCCGGCGAGGAAGGCAACGCCCCCGAGAGCATCAACGTGGGCATCGTCTATTCCGAATCCGGCCCGCTGGCCGCCTACGGCGCGGCCTACTACCAAGGTCTCCAGGCGGGCATCGACTACGCCACCGAGGGCACCGGCGAGGTCAACGGCACTAAGCTCAACCTGACCTACCACGACGACGGCGGTGACCCCGACAAGGCGGTCAACGTCGCCAAGGACCTGATCGGCAAGGACTACAAGATCCTGGCCGGCACCGTGGTGTCCGGCATCGCGCTGAAGCTCGCGGAGCAGGCCGCGCAGAACAAGGTGCTCTACATTTCCGGCCCCGCCGCCACCGACGCGCTGCAGGGCATCAACGACTACACCTTCCGCTCCGGCCGCCAGAGCCTGCAGGACGTCGCAACCGCGGGCACTTTCGTGGACGACCTCAAGGGCAAGAAGGTCGTGGTGTTCGGCCAGGACAACGCGTTCGGCCAGGGCAACCTCGCCGCCGTCGAAGCCGTCCTCGGCGAGCAGGGCGCCGAAGTCGATGACGTGCTCGTACCCGAAGACGCCACCGAGTTCACGCCGTTCGCCCGCCAACTGATCGACGCCAAGCCGGATCTGGTCTTCGTGGCCTGGGCCGGCGCCACGTCGGGATCCATGTGGCAGGCACTGAGCCAGCAGGGCGCGTTCGACGCCGCCCCGATCGTGACCGGCCTGGGCGACGCCGCCACCTTCGGCGCCTACGGCAAGGCCTCGGACAAGATCAGCTTCCTGAACCACTACTTCCCGGGAGCAGCCGGCAACGACGTGGAGAAGGCCATGATCGAAAGCGTTGAGGCCGAAGGCAAGAAGGCCGACCTCTTCACCCCGGACGGCTTCGTCGCCGGCCAGATGATCGTGCAGGCGGTCAAGGAGGGCGGCAACGACGTCGACGCCATGGTCGAGGCGCTGGAGGGCTACAGCTTCGAAGGGCCCAAGGGCGAGACGACCATCCGTGCCTCCGACCACGCGCTGCTGCAGGAGATGTACCAGGCCAAGCTGGTGGAGAAGGACGGCGAGTGGGTGCCTGAGCTCATCAAGGCCATTCCGGCCGACGCGGTGGCTCCGCCGGAAGCGAAGTAACCGCAGCACAACCACAGGCAGGCCCGCACTGTTGCAGTACCGGGGCGCCGCCGACCTAACCGGCGGCGGCGCCCCGGCCCGCGGACAGGGTCCTCGACCGGACAGAAAGTGACATGATGACCTCCCCAGATCAGCCCGCGCTCACGGTGCAAGGCCTCGGCCTGCAGATCGGCGGCGCCCGCATCCTCGAGGATGTCGGATTCTCCGTCGCGACCGGAGAAATGGTCGGCGTGATCGGACCGAACGGTGCCGGCAAGACCACCTTGTTCAACCTCATCTCCGGCGTCCTGAAGCCGACGGCCGGTTCCATCACGCTCGACGGCAAGGACGTCACGTCGGCCTCGATCCACAGCCGCGCGCGCGCTGGCCTGGGCCGGACATTCCAGACCTCCAGCCTGTTCCCGCGGCTCAGCGTGCTGGAAAACGTCCGGCTCGCGGCCCAGGCAGGCCTCGGCGGAAGCGTCACGGTCTTCCGTTTCCCCTCGCGGACGGATTCCGCGACCGCCGCCGCGAAGCAGAACGTGGCCGAGGTCGGGCTGGAGGACAAGCTGCACACCGCGGCCGGAGACCTCGCCCACGGCGACAAGCGCAAGGTGGAGATCGCCATGCTCCTGGCCGGCAACCCCTCGGTCATCCTGCTCGACGAACCGATGGCCGGCGTGGCCTCCGGCGACGTGCCGGGGCTGAGCGCCATCATCCGCCGGATGCACCGCGACCGCGGCTGCACCGTGATGATGGTCGAGCACCACATGGACGTGGTCCTCGGGCTGGTCGACCGCGTGGCGGTCATGCACCACGGCAAGCTGCTGGCCATCGACACCCCGGACGCGGTGATGGCCAATCCCACCGTCCAGAGCGCCTACCTGGGAGAACCCGTATGAGCCAGCACCCGGAACCCCGCGCGGCCGCGCCGCAGGACGCTGCCCAACCCCTTGCGACGACGACCACCGCGACCGCCACGGCCACGTCGCCGGCCGCGACCCGGCCGGACCGCCACGCCCGCCCGGTGCTGGAGGTAGCGGGGCTCAGCGCGCACATCGCCGGCCAGCAGGTGGTGGAGAACGTCAGCTTCTCCGTGCCGGCCACCGGCATCACCGCCCTGCTGGGCCGCAACGGCGTGGGCAAGACCAGCACCATCAAGGCCATCATCGGGCTGATCTCCCGCAGCGGCAGCGTGACGCTGGACGGCACTCGGATCGATAAGGAAGCGACCTACAAGATCATCCGCCGCGGCGTGGGCTACGTCCCGGAGGACCGCGAGGTCTTCTCCAAGCTGACCGTGGCGGAGAACCTGCGGCTGGCCGAACGGGACGCCTCACCGCGCCGGCAGCTGGTGGAGGAACTCTTTCCCGACCTGCTCAAGCGCGCCTCGCAGATGGCCGGGACGCTCTCCGGCGGGCAGCAGCAGATGGTCTCGCTGGCGCGTGCGCTGCTGAATGAGAACAAGCTGCTGCTGATCGACGAGCCGACCAAGGGCCTGGCGCCCAAGATCGTGCAGGAAGTCTCCGAGACGCTGGAGCGGGCCGCCGCAACGGTGCCGATCCTGCTGGTGGAGCAGAACCTGCAGGTGGTCCGCCAGCTGGCCGCCGGCGCGGTGGTGCTGTCCGGCGGGCGGGTGGTCCACACCACCGACAGCGCGCTGGATTTCCTGGACAACGAAGACCTGACCCAGCGGCTGCTGGGCGTCCACGCCGAAGGCGGGCACGACGACGAGGCCGGCCCCGCCGCCGGCGCAGGCGGCCGGGACACGGCCCCCACCGCCGTATCCCTTTCCGAGACCGGCACCGACCCGAACGGGGTGCACAAGTGAGTACCATCGTCCTGCTGACCGTCACCGGCCTGGGCCTGGGCGCGCTCTACTTCCTGGTGGCCTCCGGGCTGAGCCTGATCTACGGGCTGATGGGCGTGCTGAACTTCGCGCACGGCTCCTTCCTGACCCTGGGCGCATTCGCCGGCTGGGAAGTGGCCCGCCGCGCCGGCGCCGACAACTGGTGGACCTTCCTCGGCTCCCTCCTGGTGGGCGCCGTCGTGGGGGCCCTGTTCGCCGCCTTCACCGAGTTCGTGCTCATCCGCAAGCTGTACGAGCGGCACATCGAACAGGTCCTGGTCACCGTCGGCCTCTCGCTGGCATCGGTCGCGCTGTTCGACGGGATCTGGGGCACCGACCCGGTCTATATCTCCGGACCCGAATGGTTCAGCCAGACCACCAGAATCCTCGGCGCCGACATCGCGAACGATCGCTTCGTGGCCATCATCGCGGCGGTGTTCGTGCTGCTGGGCCTGGTGTTCTTCCTCAAGCGCACCCGCTACGGCATGATCATCCGCGCCGGCGTGGAAAGCCGCTCCATGGTCACCGCGCTGGGCATCGACGTCCGCAAGGCGTTCACGCTGGTCTTCGCCATCGGCGGCGCCGCGGCCGGCCTGGGCGGGGTGCTGGCCAGCCACTACTTCGGCTACGTCTCGCCGCTGCTGGGCGGATCGCTGCTGATCTTCGCCTTCATCGTCACCGTGATCGGCGGCCTGGGCTCGCTCACCGGCGCGGCCATCGCCTCGGTGGTGGTGGCGCTGCTGCAGCAGTTCGCGAACTTCTACCTCAACGGCACCGGGGATTTCGTCGTCGTCGTGGCCCTGGCCCTTGTCCTGCTCTTCCGGCCCTCCGGCCTGCTCGGGAGGAAATCATGACCACCAGCAAGACCGACCCCCAGTCGGACGCGCAGCCGAATCCTGCCGCCGCAACCGCTGGGCACGCCGAGGCCCCGGGCGCCGCCGGAGGCGAGACGCCGCGGCGCGGACGGAAGGGCAGGAACGACGGCGGGGCTGCCGCCGGCGGGGTCCGCGGGCTGCTCAAGTGGGCCGCCGGGGGTGCGGCCGTGGTGCTGCTGGCCCTGCTGCCGCTGCTGAACCTGTCCCTGCCGGGCGTGCTGCCCGGTCCCACCTACACCCCGGGTTCGCTGCAGCTGATCGCCATGTGCATGCTGATGGCCGCCGCGGCGCTCAGCTACCACCTGCTGCTCGGCGTCACCGGCCTGCTGTCCTTCGGCCATGCGCTGTACTTCGGCGCCGGGGTCTACGGGCTCGGCGTCATCCTGGACACGTTCGACATCCCGCTGCTGCCGGCCATGGGCCTGACGCTGCTGCTGGTCATCGTGCTGGCCCACGTGGTCGGCGCGGTCGGCCTGCGCGTGACGGGCATCCCGTTCGCCATGGTCACCCTGGCCTTCGCGGAGGCCGGCCACGTGCTGGTGGGCCGCAACCCCGGCCAGGCCACCGGCGGCGAAGAGGGCCTGACCCTGGCCACGGAGAACCTGCCCGAGGCCCTGCTGGGGGTGGCCAACACCCGCAACCTGTACTGGCTGGCGCTGATCGTGCTCCTGGTGGTCTTCGCCGTCGTCAGCTGGGTGCAGTTCAGCCGCGCCGGCCACGTGGCCGCGGCGGTGCGCGAGAATGAGCTGCGCGTGCGGGTCATCGGGCTGCAGCCCTACCTGGTCAAGCTGCTGGTGTTCGTGGTCGGCGGGGTGCTGGCCTCGGCGGTCGGCATGGTCTACCTGCTGCTGCAGTCCGGTGCCGTCCCGCGCAGCCTCTCGGCCGACTTCACCATCACCCTGCTGGTCATGGTGGTGCTCGGCGGCGTGGGCTCGCGCTGGGGAGCGGTCATCGGCGGCGTCTTCTACACGCTGCTGGACCAGCGGCTGACGGCGCTGGCGCAGTCCGAGGCCATCGCCAATTTGCCGGACATCCTGCGGATCCCGCTCTCGGAGCCGCTGTTCATCCTCGGTACACTGTTCATCCTGGTGGTCCTGTTCCTGCCCGGCGGCATCACCGGCGCGGTGCAGCGGGCCACCCTCAGCCGCGGCCAGCGCCGCCAGGCAGCCGCCCGGCAGCGCGACATCCTGGAGAAAGCCGAGTGAACCTGCAGCCCCATCCGCCCGCCGGCGGCCTCCATACCCTCGGCCGCTGGACCGCCGACCGCGCGGTGTCCACCCCCGACCGGGTGGCGATCGACGACCGCGGGGTCAGCCTGCGCTATCGCGACCTCGATGCCCGGGCCGTCGCCCTGGCCGCGGGCCTTCGCGCCGCCGGCTACGGGGTGGGGGACCGGATCGCCACGCTGACCGGCAACTCCGCCGACCACGTGGTGCTGTTCTTCGCCTGCGCCAAGGCCGGCCTGGTGCTGGTCCCGCTGTCCTGGCGGCTGTCGCCCGGGGAGATCGCCGAGCAGCTGCAGCTGGCGGACCCGGCGCTGCTGCTGGTGGAGGATGAATTCGACGCGCTGGCCGCGGCCGCCGCCACGATGCTCCCGCTGCCGCCGCGCACGGCGGCGCTGGGGCCCTCGGGGGTGGAGCGGCACGTGCCCTGCCCCACGCGCCGGCTGGACAGCACCGGGGCGCCCGTCCAGCGGGACGTGCGCGACGACGATGCCCTCCTGATGATCTTCACGTCCGGTACCGAGGGGCCGAGCAAGGCCGCCATCCTCACGCACGCCAACTGCTTCTGGACCAACCTCTCGCTGTCGCGGACCATGGAGCTCTCCAGCTCCGACGTGGTGCTGGCCGCGCTGCCGCAGTTTCACGTGGGCGGCTGGAACATCCAGCCGCTGCTGGCCTGGTGGACCGGCGCCACGGTGGTGCTGGAACGCACGTTCGACGCCGGCCGGATGCTGCAGCTGATCGCCGAACGCAGGGTCACCACCATGATGGGCGTCCCCACCCAGTACGCCCTGCTGGCCGAGCACCCCGGCTTCGCGTCCGCCGACCTGTCCAGCCTGCAGCACGCGATCGTCGGCGGGGCGTCGATGCCCGCGCCGCTGCTGCGGATCTGGCACAAGCGGGGCGTGGCCCTGAGCCAGGGCTACGGCCTGACCGAGGCCTCGCCCAACGTGCTCTGCCTGCCCAACGAAGACGCGGCCTCCATGATCGGCTACGCGGGCAAGCCCTACCCGCACGTCAGCGTGGCGGTGGCGGACCCGGCCACCGGTGAGATCCTGGACGGCGAGGCCACCGGTGAGCTGCTGGTCTCGGGACCGGGCGTGTTCGCCGGCTACTTCCGGAACCCGGACGCCACCGCGGCGGCGCTCGCCGGCGGCTGGCTGCGCACGGGCGACCTGGTCGAACGCACCGCGGACGGCTTCTTCCGGATCGTGGACCGGATCAAGGACCTCTACATCTCCGGCGGCGAAAACGTGGCCCCGGCCCAGGTGGAGCAGGTCCTGCTCTCGCATCCCGCGGTGGCGGAGGCCGCCGTCGTCGGGGTTCCCGACGAACGCTGGGGCGAGACCGGGCTGGCCTACGTGGTGGTCCGGCCGGGCCGGATCACCGACGCCGAGGAACTGGCCGAGCACTGCCGGGCGCAGCTGGCCGCCTTCAAGGTCCCCGGCCGCTTCGCCTTCGTGCCGGCGCTGCCGCGCACCGCACTGAACAAGGTGGTCCGGGGGAGGCTGCGGGAGGCCGCCGTCCGCTCCGGCCGCCACCCGCTGACCGCAGGATCGGAGCAGGAATCATGAGCGCTGCACCACGCACCGCCCGGGGCACCCGGACGCGGGCCAAGCTGCTGGAGGCGGCCGAAGCGGTGTTCGCGTCGGTGGGCTACCACGAGGCCTCGATCGTCAAGATCACAGAGCAGGCCGACGTCGGGCTGGGCACCTTCTACCTCTACTTCGAGGGCAAGCAGGCCGTCTTCGACGAGGTCGTCGAGGACCTCAACCGGCGGGTGCGCCACGCGATGACCGAGGCGGCCAGGTCGGCGGAGAACCGGCTGGAGGCCGAGCGGGCCGGGTTCAAGGCGTTTTTCCGCTTCACGGCCGAACACCCCGCGCTCTACCGGATCATCCGGCAGGCGGAGTTCGTATCGCCCGGCGCCCTGCGGATGCACTACACGCGCATTGTCAACGGCTACATTGAGGGACTGAAGGCGGCGCAGGCCACCGGCGAGGTCCGTCCGATGGACCCGAACGTCGCGGCGTGGGCGCTGATGGGCATCGGCGAACTGATCGGCATGCGCTGGGTGCTCTGGGAGGACGACGACGGTGCGCAGCCCGTCCCGCGGGAAGTGCCCGACCACGTATTCGAAGAGATGATGCAGTTCATTGAGCGGGCGCTGGCGCCCGGACAGCAGACGACGGAAGGACCCACCCATGGCTGAGAAGACTCTGACGGGCCGCAGCGCCATGGTGACCGGCGGGGCCAGCGGCATCGGCGAGGCCTGCGCGCGGGCCCTGGCCGACCGAGGCGCGAAGGTCACCGTGGCCGACCTGGACGGCGCGGCCGCCGAACGGGTGGCGCAGGAGATCGGCGGGGTCCCGTGGCAGGTGGACCTCAGCGACACCCGGGCGCTGGAAACGGCGGCGGTGGACACCGACATCCTGGTCAACAATGCCGGGATCCAGCGGATCAACCCCATCGAGGAGTTCGACCCGGAGGCCTTCCGGCTGATGCTTCGCCTGATGCTCGAATCCCCGTTCCTGCTGATCCGCGCGGCGCTGCCGGGCATGTACCAGCGCGGCTTCGGCCGGATCATCAACGTCTCCTCCGTGCACGGGCTGCGGGCGTCGGCCTACAAATCCGCGTACGTCTCCGCCAAGCACGGGTTGGAAGGCCTCTCAAAGGTCACCGCGCTGGAGGGCGGCGCGCACGGGGTGACCAGCAACTGCATCAATCCCGGGTACGTGAAGACACCGCTGGTCGAGAAGCAGATTGCCGACCAGGCCCGGATGCACCAGCTGCCGGCGGAAGAAGTGGTCGCCAAGGTGATGCTCACCGAGAGCGCCGTCAAGCGCCTGGTCGAGCCGCACGAAGTGGCTTCGCTGGTGTGCTGGCTCGCGGGGCCCGACGCCGGCATGGTCACCGGCGCGTCCTACACGATGGACGGGGGATGGTCCAGCCGATGAGCGCCGAACCCGCAGCCCTGCCCTACGCCGCCCTGGACGTGCCGGTCCGCGGCGGCACCCTGCGCACCGGCGTGTGGGGACCCCCGGACGCCCAGGCACCGGCCATCCTGGCCGTGCACGGCGTGACCGCCTCCCATCGCACCTGGGGCCTGCTGGCGCAGGAGCTCGACGGCGTGCGGGTGATCGCCCCGGATCTGCGCGGGCGCGGGCGCAGCAACGGGCTGCCCGGCCCGTTCGGCATGGCCGCGCACGCCGACGACCTCGCGGAGGTGCTCGCGGCGCACGGCGTTGGCCGGGCCGTCGTCGTCGGCCATTCCATGGGGGCGTTTGCCTCCGTGGTGCTGGCCCGGCGCCACCCGCGGCTGGTGGAGTCCCTGGTGCTCGTCGACGGCGGCCTGCCGCTGCAGGTGCCGGCCGGGCTCAGCGACGAGGAGGTCATCCAGTCGGTGCTGGGTCCGGCGGCCGAACGGCTGGCCGCGACGTTCCCCAGCAGGGAGGCGTATCGGGACTTCTGGCGGGTGCATCCGGCCTTCGCCGAGCATTGGAACGCGCTGGTGGAGGACTACGTGGACTACGACCTCGCGGGCGAGCCGCCGCTGTTGCGGCCGGCGACAAATTACGAGGCGATGGCCCGCGACACGGCCGACCTGAACAGCGGCGCTGTCCTGATGGACGCGCTGGAATCACTCGCTGTTCCGGCGGTGCTGCTGCGGGCCCCGCGCGGCCTGCTGAACGAAGACGCGGGCCTGTACACGCCCGGATACGTGGACGGCTGGGCGCGCCGGCTGCCGGCGCTGCGGGTGCGCGAGGTGGCCGGAACCAACCACTACACCATCGTCATGGACAGCCCGGGCGCGGCGGCGGTGGCGGATGCCGTGCGCGAGGCCCTGTCCGGCCGGGAGGCGGGACGGGCCGCGGGCCAGGGGCCGGTCCGGTGAAACGACACACCGAACAAGCTGCAGGATAAACTCAAGACTGCGTGCCTATAGTCGAGAGGCTGAGGTTTCTTCCCCCAAGCACAAGCCCTCGTCCTCGGCCTGAGGCACAAAGTAGTCATGATTCGATTCGATAACGTCACGAAGATCTACGACCAGAACTCTCGTCCGGCCTTGGACAAGATCAGTCTGGAGATCGACCGCGGCGACTTCGCGTTCTTGGTCGGCTCGTCCGGGTCCGGGAAATCCACGTTCATCCGCCTGGTCCTGAAAGAAGACCGCGCCACCCGCGGCTCGGTCTACGTCGCCGGCCAGAACGTGGCCAACATTCCCAGCTGGCGCGTGCCCAAACTGCGCCGCGGCATCGGCGTGGTGTTCCAGGATTTCCGGCTGCTGCCCAACAAGACAGTCTTCGCCAACGTGGCGTTCGCCATGCAGGTGATCGGGCGCAGCCGGGCGGTGATCCGCGAGACGGTGCCCGAAGTGCTCAAGACCGTGGGCCTGGAGGGCAAAGACCACCGCATGCCGCACGAGCTCTCCGGTGGCGAGCAGCAGCGCGTCGCCATCGCACGCGCCGTCGTGAACAAGCCCGGGATCCTGCTGGCCGACGAACCCACCGGCAACCTGGATCCGACCACCTCGCTGGGGATTATGAAGGTGCTGGACCGGATCAACCAGAACGGCACCACCGTGGTGATGGCCACCCACGACAACGTGATCGTGAACGAAATGCGCAAGCGTGTGATCGAGCTGCGCGACGGCGTGCTGGTGCGCGACCAGTCCGAAGGCATCTACCTGGGCGAACCGGAGGAGGCCAAATGAGGCTGGCTTTTATCCTCGGCGAAATCGGTTCCGGCCTGCGCCGCAACCTGTCCATGGTGGTCTCCGTGGTGCTGGTGACCTTCATTTCGCTCAGCTTCGTGGGCGCGGCCGGCATGCTGCAGATGCAGATCAACCAGATGAAGGGCTACTGGTACGACAAGGTCCAGGTAGCCATCTTCCTGTGCGTCGACACCTCGACGACGGCCAGCTGCGCGGCGGGCCCCGTGACCGACGAACAGCGTGCGGAAATCGAGTCCACGCTGACCAGTCCGGCCGTGGAACAGTACGTGGACACCTACCTGTACGAGTCGCAGGACGATGCCCTGGGCCACTTCCGCGACCAGTTCGCGAACTCGCCGATCGTGGACTCGGTGACGGCCGACCAGCTGCCGGAGTCCTTCCGCGTCTCGCTGGTGGATCCGCAGAAGTACGAGGTCATCAACGAGATCTTCTCCTCGCTGCCCGGCGTCGAAGTAGTCGTGGACCAGCGCGAGATCCTGGAAAAGGTCTTCAGCGTCATGAACATCGCCTCGCTCGTGGCGGTGGGCATCGCCGTCGTCATGATTGTCTGCGCCATCCTGCTGATCGCCACCACCATCAGGCTTTCCGCCTTCAGCCGGCGCCGGGAAACCGGCATCATGCGCCTGGTCGGTGCATCCAAGGCCGTGATCCAGCTGCCGTTCGTGCTGGAAGGGGTGATCGCCGCCGTGCTCGGGGCGCTGCTGGCCTCGGTCACCCTGTGGGCCGTGGCGCACTTCTTCATCGGCGGCTGGCTGGCCAGCCAATACCCCGACACGGCCTTCATTTCCTCCAGCACCATGCTGGTGATCGGTCCCGCGCTGGTGCTGCTGGGCGCCGTCCTGGCCGGAATATCGTCCCTTTTGACCCTGCGCCGCTACCTTAAGGTCTAGACTCATGAAACGTGCACAGAACTTGACATTGGGGAGCCAGGCTGTGAGCCGTACTAAGCCGCGGAAGAAATGCCTTCCGCAAGGGATTTTGAGTGCCGCCATGGCCGCCCTGCTCGCGTTCTCGCTGGGCTCCGCCGGCCCCGCCCAGGCAGACGACCTCGACGACCGCAAGGCCGCCCTCGACCAGGAAATCCAGCAGATCGAATCGTCGCTGGAGTTCCTCAACGCCGACATCGTCGAGGCGGTCAAGGAGCTGAAGCAGCACCAGAGCCGGCTGCCGGCGGCGCAGCAAAAGCTCTCCGAGGCCGAGGGCCGGGTGGACGCCGCCGCCAACAAGGTGGCCGCACTGGCGCAGCGCGTGGACCTGGCGCTGCAGACCAAGGACAAGATCAACCAGCAACTGGCCAGCGATGCCGAGGAGCTGGAGGAAACCAAGAAGGTCATCGGCCAGATCGCCACCCAGGCCTACAAGCAGGGCGGGGTGCCGTCCAACCTCTCGCTGTTCTTCGGTTCCGACGGCGACGCCAACCTGGCCAGCACCATCGACCTGGCAGACCAGGCGCTGCGCAGCCAGAACGCGGCACTGGACAAGCTGGCCCAGCAGAACGCGACGAATGTGAACTCCCGGGCGCGGCTGGAAGCCGTGGAGGAGGAAATCCGGGACCTGAAGGCGCAGGCCGAGGAGGCGCTGGCGGCCGAACAAGTCGCCCGCGACGAGGCGGCCGCCGAAAAGCAGAAGGTCGACCAGCTGATCGCCGAGACCTCGGCGCTGTCGGACAGCCTGCAGGCCAAGAAGCCGCAGATCGAGCAGGAGCTGGCCAAGACCGAGCAGGCCCAGAACCAGGTGCTCTCGCAGATCAAGGAGCGGCAGGAACGGCTCCGCCGCGAGGCGGCGGAGAAGGCCCGGCGCGAGGCCGAGGAGCGGCGCAAGGCCCAGGAGGCCTGGGAGCGGGAACAGGCCCGGATCAAGGCGGCACAGCAGGCGGCGCGCAACAGCGGCCAGCCGGTGCCGCAGCTGGTCCCGAGGGTGCCGCCGCCCCCTCCGGCCAGCCAGGCGCCGTCGTCCTTCGGCTTGATCAACCCGGTGAACGGGCCCATCACGTCCGGCTACGGCTGGCGGCCCACTCCGGCGGGCACGATGGACTTCTACGGCACCGGCGGCTACATGCACAGCGGGATCGACTACGGTTCCGCCTGCGGCACGCCGATCTACGCGCCGGCGGCGGGCACCGTGGCGCGCGCGGACAGCACGGTCTGGGGCGGCGGCAACAGCGTGACGATGAGCCACGGCGTGGTCGGCGGCAACGCGCTGGACACCAACTTCTACCACATGACCCGCTACGTGGTGTACGCCGGCCAGAGCGTCGGCCGCGGCCAGCTGATCGGCTATGTGGGCAGCACCGGCAACTCCACCGGCTGCCACCTGCACTTCGAAACCATCGTCAACGGCAGCTTCGTCAATCCGATGAACCTGCTCTAGGTTTCGGCGGCGGCACCCGGCGTGCTGCGGCTTATCCGGCCGTGACGCCGCGGCGGATTATGCGGCGGTAACACCGCGGCGGCGCTCCTGCCGTGGCGCCGCTATAATGGAACGTTCCGACGACGAAGGAGTACCCCGTGCCCAGAGAAAGTGGCCGAAAGGTAGTGGCCACCAATCGAAAGGCCCGGCACGACTACCACATCATGGATACCTACGAGGCCGGCATGGTCTTGATGGGGACCGAGGTGAAGTCTCTGCGCGAGGGCCGTGCTTCGCTGGTGGACGGCTTCGCCATCTTCTATAACGATGAGCTGTACCTGGAATCCGTCTACATCCCGGAATACCTCAACGGCAGTTGGACCAACCATGCCGCCCGGCGCCGGCGGAAGCTCTTGCTGCACCGGGCCGAGCTGGAAAAGATTTCCCGCCAGACCAGGGAGTCGGGCTACACGATTGTTCCGCTGCAGCTGTACTTCAACGACGGCCTGGCCAAGGTGGAGATCGGCGTGGGCCGCGGCAAAAAGGACTACGACAAGCGCCAGACGCTGCGCGAGAAGCAGGACAACCGCGAGGCCCTGCGCGCGATGCGGGAAAAGAACCGCGGGGCCTGAGCAGCTGCTTTACCGCTGCCGCCCCGCCATGCCGCGGGCGGGAGACGCCCTGTTCCTTCCGCTGCCGCCCCGGCCGCCGGCCGGAGAGCCCTGTGTGGCATCAGCCCGCCGTCAGGGACCGGCGCACCAAGTCCAGCCACCCGGGCAGGCCGCCGCGGGCCAGCGCCTTCCGCTGGCGCTGCGCACCGTTGCCCTCCAGCCGCAGCCGTGCGGCCTGCTCGCGGACCCAGCCGCCGTCCCCGTGCTGCTCCAACGCCTCATCGATATGTCGCAGCAAGAGTTCGAGGACATCGTGCGCGGGCCAGAGGGTGGCCGAGTCCAGATGCACCAGTTTCTCCGACAACCCGAACCGGGCCGCCTGCCAGAGCGCCACGTCCAGGTGTTCCGGATGGAAGTTGGTGACCGGGCGCCCCGCGAGGACGGCGGCCTGCTCGGTGGCGACCAGCGCGCGGACCAGCCCGGCCAGCAGCACGCTGTCGGCCGCGGTGAGCTGGCTGTCGGCGGCCCGGACCTCGATAGTGGGGTAGTGGTCGGCCAGCCTGGCCAGCCAGGAGAGGTGCCCGGGATCCGGGACCACCCCGGAGGCGTACAACTGCCGCACGCGGACGCCGTAGTCGTGCAGGTCCGCGAAGAACGGCGGGCAGCCCTGGACCTGCCAGCGGCGGTACATGATGGTGCGCCAGCTGGCGAAGCCACTGTCCGCGTGCCGCCAGTACGGTGAGTTGGCTGCTACCGCCGTGAGCAGCGGGAGCCAGGGACGCAGCCGGTTAAGGACCTGCAGCCGCACCTCCGGATCTGCCACTTCGACGTGGATGTGCATGCCCGTCACGTACTGGTCGGCGATCAGGGCCGGCGCACGCTCGGCGATGCTGCGGTACCTGGGGTTGTCGGTCACGGATGCCGGACGCAGGTCGGCGTCGAAAATCACGCCGATGCCGGCCGCGGCCGCGCCCGTTGCGGCGGCGCTGAGGGCCAGCTCGTGACGGAAGTCCAGCAGGGCGTCCGCAGCTTCGGACAGCTGGCGGCACACCGGGGTCGAGGTTTCCACCTGGCAGTCGAGCAACTCGTAGCTCACCCATTCCGGGGTGGTTCCCAGGCGCAGGGCGGCCCGCACCGCCGGGCCGGTCGTCACCGGCAAGCCAGTACGCGGGTCCATCAACAGGAATTCTTCTTCGATGCCGAACGTTGCCGGGGTGGACGCCGGCGGCGGCGTGCCTGGAAGCCGGCCCACAACCATGGTTTGAGCCTAAGTCCCGCGACCGCACGCTGGCTATGCCGGGGCGGCGGGAATAGCCCGGCGCAAACATGGGTTACACTGGATGGTCCGGGACGGGTAACTGCCCGGCAGCAATGGTTAATTTGATAACTACATACGGGGATGACAGGTTTCGACGATGTTAGTCGCGCCAGGGGAAGCGGGCCGAGGATGCAGAGTTATCTCGGAAACGCTCTCTGCAAACCAATAAGTGCCGAATCTAAGCGCACTGACTTCGCACTCGCTGCCTAAGTAGCGGTGCAAGTCCGTCAGCCCGGGGATGCTCTCGCCCCGGATGCTGGCGTCATTAAGAGAGCCACTGCTGAATACCTTCGCCGTTGGGGTATTCGGGACATTTAGACGGCTGGGCCCGGGTCAACCACCTGTTTGCGGGATGGTTGGGGCCAAGAAAACCCGAAGCAAACTGCGCCCGGAGAAGTCCTGGCAACACAACATCGGACGGGGGTTCAATTCCCCCCATCTCCACTATGTGATGAGTCGGGACATCCTTTACGGGTGAGTCGGGTCATCGTTTACACCCCGGTCTTCGAACCGGGGTGTTTTCTTTTGTCTGGGTTGGTAGTTCCGGTCCGGGTCTTCGACATGGCTCATGCTGGCACCCGGAGCAGGTAAACGGTGTCCCGACTCATTGGGAAACGATCACTGGAACTATGACAGCGCGCCACGCAGCTTTGGTCACCCCTGGTCGCCCGGACGGCTTTAGGATCGTGATGAATTCGAGGCCTTCGAGCGGCAGGAACAAGACGAGTGATTTTGAATGAGCAGAGCGTGCCGGTCGACTTTCGCGCATCGGCCGAACTGATCCTTTCAGGCGACGCCGACGGTCTCTTCAACGCCGCAAATGACCTGCAGCAGATACCCGCGGCTGAAGCGGTCGAAGCCCTGTATCGACTAGCGATTGAGCACGGGGTTAAGGAAGCACACCTCAACTACGGGACCTTTCTCGAAGGGCAGCATCGGGCCATGCAAGCCTTGGAGCAATACGAGACGGCACATAGGGCAGGGGACCCGCAGGCGGCGTTAGCCCTGGGGCAGGCCTACCTGAACCTTGGGAAACCGGCCGAGGCGATCAGATGGCTAAGCGACGCCGGTGAGAACCCATCAGTCCCACTCCGGCTGGCCAGAGCATACCGAGCCGTAGGGGATGAAGGCTCCGCGGTTGAAATCCTGCGAAAAGGCAGCGAGCTCAGCGCAGAGGCGGCCGTAGAACTGGTCACCACGACGGACCAGTTGGACCTCGACACATCGATTCAGCTCCTCGAAAGACACCTCGACACCGGTGAGGTTGATGTCCTAATCCCTCTAGCGGATCTCTATTCCAAGGCAGGCAGACGTGACAAAGAAATCGAACTTCTGCGGCGCAGCGTCTCTGAAGGCGAACCGAACGCACTGCATAACCTAGGCTTGGCGCTCTGGGAATCGGGGCAGGCTAAGGAGGGTAGGGCGCTTCTCAAGCAGGCCGCGGGCCGAGGCGACCAACTATCAGCCCAAACCCTACGCAACATTCGCCGAGCCTACCGCCAAGTCAGGCCGAAAAGAGCTTCGCGGAGGAGATAAGGGGCGCAACCTACGAGGAAGACACCAAACTGACAAGACGATGTTCAAGAGGCCTTGCTAGCGAGGGGTTCGCCGACAGCCCGCCTGTTGTCATCGAGGGCAGCCACGCGTACGGTCGAAACAGGCGGCCAACTGGTTTTGCCCATTGTGAAGCCCTCTTTCGAGCCACCGGGAGCCTGGTTTCATTCTCTGAAAGGTGGCTCTCATGGAGTCGCACATCAAAACCCACCCCCATGCCCTTTCCATCGCGAGCCTCGATTCGGGCGTGTACTTGGGGCAAGGCACGCACCCGCATCTTGAAGGCCTTGAGGTACCCGGCCTGCCCACCGGCAAGTCGCCCGCGCAGAGGAGCATGCTGGCCGCCGTCCTGTGCAGATCCGGCGAAGTGGAAGCAGCCGAATGGGCTTTGGACCAGGCAAAGGCGGCCAGCGACGAGCAGATCATCGCTGCCCTCTCCTCAGGCTTGTCCGAAGAGGAGGTGGGGGAAGCGGCGGGTGTTTGCGAGTACGCGATCGCCGAGATCGTCGCCGCTCAGGCCCCGCCAAAAGCAAGCTGAGGCGAAGCCAGCCTGAGTGCAGCCTACGTGAGCTCAGCATGCAATGAGCCTGTCCGGCGGAGGAATTCCCGCCCCGCCTGCCGCACGCCTGTGGCTGGGACATCCTTCCAGGTCTGGGCTGGCAGGCGCTATCGAAGGCGTGCGGTGGAGAGCGAGTATCTGTTCGCCGTGTTGTACCCGGTCTTGGACCCGGTGACCCGCGCCCTGATCGTGTCGAAGCGGTCCGTGGCGGTCAACCGGTAGGTCTTGCCGGTGGCGCCGCGGATGGCCGTGCCGGAGCGGTACCACTGGAACTTCAGGGTGGTGCCCGCCGTCCAGGTTCCCGGATACGCGGTCAGCGTGTAGCCCGGCCGCAGCGTGCCCTTGATGACCGGTGCGGACGTGCGCAGGGTGCCCTTGGCAATCGCAGACGTCTTGGCCGAGTACCGGTTCAAGCTGGTGTAGCCGCTCTTGGATCCGGTCACCCGGACGGAGATCTGCTTGCCGGCGTCGGAGCCGGTGAGCACGTAGGTGCGGCCCGTCGCCCGTGAGATCGCCGTGGTGCCGCGGTACCACTGGTACTTCAGCGTGGTGCCCGAGGTCCAGGTCCCGGCGCTGGCGGTCAGCGTGTGGCCGACCTTCTTCGTGCCGGTGACCGTGGGAACCGCTCCGGTGAGGGTGCCGTAGGCGATGGGCCCGCTGGAACCGGATGTCATGGCAGCGGTTGTGTAGCCCGGGGCGGCGCCGGTGACGCGGACGCTCAGGTGTTTCCCGGCGTCGGCCGCGGTCAGGAGGTGACGGCTTCCGGTGGCCCCGCTGATGGCCGTCCCGGACCGGTACCACTGGTACGTAAAGGTTGTGCCCGCGGTCCAGCTGCCCGGGACCGCGGTCAGTGCGTGGCCGACCTTGCGGGTTCCGCTGATCGCCGGCGTGGACCCGGCCAAAACGCCTTCGGCGATAGGGGGCGTCGTGGCGGAGGCAGCGCTGACGGCCGCGTCGTCGTCCATGGTCGCGTGGACCTTCAGGGTGAAAGTATGCCCGGCGTCGGCGCCTGTCAGGGTGTATGTGCGACCGGTGGCTCCGGGGACAGGGCTTCCGCTGCGGTACCACTGGTAGGCGACGCTGACCGGTTCCGGTCTCCAGTCTCCCTCAGTGCCGTACAGGACGTTACCGACGCGCAGGACTCCTGAGATTTTCGGGGGGCCGAAGGGGAGGTGGCCGAAGTCGAGGGACGAGGTGGCGTCGACAAGCCCGGCACCGCACCCTTCGGTACACGTACCGGGAAGCGGGCGGGACCTTCTTTTGAGCTGGTCTTCGACCTGCGCCGGCGTCCAATTCGGACGTGCAGCAAGGATCAAGGCGGCCAGGCCGGCGACGTGCGGTGCGGCCATCGACGTGCCCTGGAGGTAGGAGTAGCCCTCGGCGCCCGGGGTGGTCGTGCCCTGGTTGTATGTGGAGACGATGCCGTTGCCCGCGCCGGTGCTCCCGTCGCCGCCGGGGGCGGTTACGTCGATCATGGCTCCGAAGTTCGAATATGGGGCGCGGTTGCCTTCGCGTCCGCTGGCCGCCACCGTGATGACGTTCTTGCAGTTCGCCGGGGTGGACAGGGAGGCATCCTGGTTCTCATTGCCGGCCGCCACCACGACGGCGGAGCCGGCGTTCACGGCGATGTTCACAGCTGACTGGAAGGTGGCGGAGCACAGATCGGAGCCGCCGAGGGACAGGTTGATGACACGGGCCCGGTTTGAATTGAGCGGGACGTCTGGGACTTTGCCACCTGCCGACCAGATCACGGCGTCGGCGATATCGGACATGTAACCGCCACAGGCTCCGAGTGCGCGGACGGGCAGGATCTTCGCGCCAGGGGCGACCCCGGCGACTCCCTGCCCGTTGTCGGCGACGGCGGCGATGGTGCCGGCTACGTGGGTGCCGTGCCAGGAGGAGTCGTTGTACCCGCAATCACTGGCGTCGTTCCAATCGCCTTCATCCCGGGGGTCTGGGTCCCGGCCGTCGCCATCGCGGGCATCGACCGGGTCGGCGATCATGTCGTAGCCGGGCACCACGTTGGCGTTGAGGTCGCTGTGATCGGTGATGCCCGTGTCGACGACGGCGACCGTGACGCCGTCGCCGCGGCTGACGTCCCAGGCTCCCGGCACGCGCATCCCGGCCGTCTCCTCGAAAAGGTCCCACTGCAGGCCGAAGTGCTCGTCGTTCGGCGTCGTCGACGGTTGCATCCGCTGATCAGGTTCTGCGAATTCGACGGCCGGATCCGCCTCGAGCCCGGCGACCAGTTCCTTGGCCTCAGAGTCTGTGAGGGCCTTGCCGGTGCTGATCACCCGGGCCCCGGTGGCGGTGCCGCGCAGTTCCTTAACGCTGACGCCCAGCTTCTTGGCGGTACGCCCGTAGGCTTTCCCCCTACCGGCGGAGCTGCCCCCGGCCTTGTCCCTGAACTTCACGATGAACCGGTCGGTCGGCATGTCGCGGGCGCTGAGGTATTTGCTCGGCGCGAGGGGCGGGTCAGACTCAGCGGTGGCCGAAGCCGGAACGGCGGCGAGCGTTCCGCCGAGGACAGCGGCGGCGGTGAACGAGGCCAGTCCGGCGAGGAAGCGGCGGGGCAGGGGCGAAGGCATGGGTGTCATCCTTACGGGCGGGGTCCCGGGAAGTTGGTGCAGGACGGACGGGATGCGACGTTGCGCCCACGCGGTTCAGTGTAACGATTATCCCCCGGTGGTACAGCCCTGACAAAGCTCGAACCGGTCACCACCGGGCCGCGGCGGAGTGTGACGGACTCCCGCCGGCCTGTAAAGACCTCACGCTGGTCTCAAGGCCAATCGGTGGCTATTCACCGCTTCCGCTTGCAAGCCCCTCGTCGCCGGATGTAACGATTAAGTTGCAACATCCCCAACGATTGGAGCAACACATGTCATCGTTTGCTAAAACCAAGGCACGGCAGCTGGCCGCTGGAGTCTTCGTCGCAGGCGTGGTGACTGCCGGAGGCGCAGGAGCCGCTTCTGCTCACGAAACACAGGATTCGTTCGTGGCCATCACGGCCGGGGACGTAACCATCGTGCCGGCCCCGGTCGAGGAAGCAGAACCGGTCGTCGAGGACGGTCCCGCGGAGGAAACCCCCGCTGAGGAGCCGGCTGCCCCGGCACCGGTCGAGGACGAAGCCCCAACCCCGGACGAGGGTGAAGAGCCCGTTGAGCCCGTCCCCGGGGAAGAGCCGGTAGAGGAGGTTCCGGTCGAGGAACCGGCTCCGGTGGAGGAAGAGCCTGCACCGGCCCCCATTGAGGAGCCGGTCGTGGAAGAGCCGGCCCCGGCTCCGGTTGAGGAGCCGACCCACGCCTGGCAGGCCGTGAAGGCCGAAACGGACGCCGCGTGGAAATCGGCGAAGGCCGAGGCTGATGCCGCGTGGAAGTCCGCGAAGGCGGAGGGAAGCGCAGACTGGAAGGCCGTCAAGGCTGAAGGAAAGGCCGACTGGAAGACAGCCAAGGCCGAAGGAAAGGCCGTGTGGAAGACGGCCAAGGCCGCCGAGAAGGGCGTCGGCGAGGTCGAGTAATTTAGCCGACTCCGCCATCGGGGGCGGCCTCCCTGCGGGGAGGCCGCCCCTCTGCGTGCAGGCGGGAGCCGGCCGAGTCCGGCGCGGGGACCGGCGGCGATTCGGCTTGCGATTCGACTTTCTTCTAAACCTCTCGCCCAGCAGCGCCCGCCGCCAGGGGTCAGTCTCCGGGAAGCGCCACGTCGACGATTCCGGTGAACCTGGTGCCGATGCCGTCATACTCGCTGCGGACCCATCCCGGGGGCAGCTCGGGCAGCTCCGCGGGATCATGGTGCCGGCAGTAAACATAGGTGAATTCGGGCCACCATTTCTTGGGCCGGGCAGACTCGGTAAAGCCGCAAATGAAGCACCGCAGTGGTGTCCAGACAGGCCTCTTGCCCGTGCGATTGGCACGCGACTGGGCCAGCCAGGCCGGTGGGTCCGCGTCCATCGCGGCGAGTTCCTCCTCGGAGATGCGGGAGGGGATCCCGTGGCGTTTCGCCATCTCCGGTGGGATATCGAGGAACTGGGCTGCTTCGCGTCTGGTAATCATCACCTACCACCATGGACCGGGAGTCCAGCTGCAGCAACTTCGTGCAGTGCGCCTGCGCCGGGCGCACTGCTCCGCGCCCGTTTACTTCATCAACCTTGCGCCGCGCCGGTCAACCGCCTGGGTCTGGCGGTGTCCGTCGTGTCGCGGGCCGGGTTGCCGGCATAGATGGCGTTCTCCGGCACGTCTTCTCCCTTCATGAGCAACGAGTCGGCCTCGAGTGAGACGCCGTCGCCCACCACGGCGCCGTAATTGACGAAGGACTCGACGCCAAAGGAACACCGGTTTCCCACCGCGATGTAGTCCGACTTGAATGTACCGTCTTCCATCGAGTGGCCTTGAAGGGCCGTGCCTTCGTTCAGGGCGCAGTCGTCGCCGATTGAGACAAGTGTTTTCTCGGGGATGTTGCAGCCGGCGTCGTAGAGACGCTTGCCCACCCTGACGCCGAGCATCCTCCAGACGAGTGATTTGAAGGGCGTGCCGTTGAAGGGTGGAGTGGCGAGCATCTTCCACAGACGTTCATGGTGCCAGAAGTACGGGTCGTAGATCGAGCAGTACTGCGGCTTCAACCTGCGGAAGCCCATCACCAGGCGCTCGACGAGGACGGACAGCAGGACCAGGTAAATGACGAAGCCCAACGTTCCTACGGCAACCGCCAACGCGCCGAATTCATCGTAGATTGTTACGGAGGCTGCGGCGATGAGCGTCCCGGAGAAAAACAGGAACCAGCGCACACCGAGGAAGATTCCCATGGACGCGATATTGTGGCGGTTTTTGGCCGGCAGCCGCCTGTTCTTCGCCTCTTCGATCTTTAGCTCATCGAACCGGCCGTCCCGCTGAACGGAGCGCGGAATCTCGAACGGAGGGGATCCCAGCAAGCCGGTATTTTCCCGGATCGGGCCGTCGACCGGGATCATGACCTTGGTTGCCAGCAAGACGTTCTCGCCAACCCGTGCCTCGAGCGGGAAGGTGAGGTCGTTTCCCAGAAAGTTGCGGCCCGCGATCCTGACACGGGACAGCCGGAACGAGGTGCTCGAGTAATCGGCGTTCATCATGTTCAGGCCGTCGGAGACCATGGTCCCGTATCCGATGGTATTCAGGTAGGGCGAATCGTGTGACACCTCGGGGCCGAAGTTCGACCCTGTCTGCTCCACCTTCTTGCCGAGGTTGTAGCCCAGTGCCTTCAGGTAATGCACGATGTACGAGCTGTCGCCGAAAACATCCTTGTACAGCTTGACGTTCGTCAGCCCGGCAACCATCCGCTGGAGCGTGAAATGCACGCCGTACAGCGGGTAGACCTTGTCCGGCTTGAGAGCGAGGTTCAGGAGCCGGGGGATGGTCAGGACCGCGATGAGGCCGCCGAAGAAGGAGGCAAGGAACAGGGTCAGGGTGATGAGCAGGGTGTCGAGGTAGAAGAACGGATTGTCCATTTTCAGGTGTTCGCTGTCGAGATAGGGCGGCAGCAGCGCTGACAGGCCGATGAGTCCGACCGGCGCGACCAGGACCAGCCGGTTGAAAAGCTGCAGCAGGGTGAAAATGACCCTGCGGCGGGTGCTGCAGCGTACCGGCGGAACCCTGAGGTAGTTCGTTGCCGTAGGGACCGCGGGGGAGCCGTGCCAGCGCTGACCGTCCGGTACCGCCTGGCCCGTCTGCAGCGAGGACGCATGGCCCAGCTGAGCGCCGTCGCCCATGGCCGTGTCGATGTCCAGCGTCGTCTTTTGCGACACCAGGACATCGCGGCCAAGCGTTACCGTGCCCGTTTCGATGACGCCGCTGCGGGCGCGGTAGGCGAGGAAGAATGAATTTTTGTGAATGACCGTGCCGTCGCCGATGCTGACCAGGTCGGTGCATACCGGCACCATGCGCGAGAAAATGGCAACGCCCTTGCCGATTTTTGCCCCGAGCGCCCGGAGGTAGAGAACGTAAAGGGGCGAGCCGACGAACAGAACGAGGGGATTGCTCCGATTGAGCGTCTTGACGACCCAGAACCGGATGTAGGCCCAGCTCCACAGGGGGATGTCCTGACGCTTCCAGCGGCCGACCAGAACCCATTTCAGGACAATAGGGGTGACGGACAGTATCAGGAACATCGCGGCGCCGAATCCGACGGATCGCAGCCACATGTCGATCAAGCCGGTTCCATCGGAAACCCATACGAACGACATGACGAGCAAAGAGGCAGCGTAGGTGGTGTAGCCCAGGAAGAACATCAACTGCGCGACGCCGCACAAGATGTGCCGGAGCGCGCTGGGCGCAGGCCGCAGGGCCGGCTCCGTCTCGCCCGCAGGGGTTCCCGACGGCTCGGCCGCGGCCTGGGCAGCCGAGAGGACGACGGCGAGCCGGCGGACAGTCGGATGCTGGTAGATATCCTGCATGGCCACCGGCGGCAGCGCAGCCCGGCGCCGGACGGCGGCCGAAAAACCGGCCATGAGCAGCGAATTGGCGCCGAGATCGTTGAAAAAGTGTGCCGTGGCGGAGACTTTCTCCACGCCCAGGACCCCCGCGAGGCAACCGGCCAGTATCTCCTCCGCCTCCGTTACCGGTGCGCTGTACTCGTGAGTGCCGCCGGTGAGCCGGGGTTTGCCGGGCTGCGGCAGCTTCTTCCGGTCGGCCTTGCCGCTGGGCATGACTGGGATTTCGGTGCAGCGTTCGAGGTAGGCCGGGACCATGTAGCCGGGCAGGGTCTCGCTCAGTTTTTCGGCGATGTCGGCCTCGTCGACCGCCGCGGTGTCCTGGCGCAGTGTGTAGTAGGCAACCAGCTCCACGAGTCCGGGGGATGGCTCGTAGGTGCTCACTACCGCCTGGGCGATGCCGGGCACCTGCAGCAGGACGGACTCGATTTCAGTAAGTTCGATGCGGTAACCACGGACTTTGACCTGCGTATCGATCCGGCCGTGGTACTCGATGGTTCCACTCTCGGTGAACCGCCCCAGGTCGCCCGAGCGGTAGATCCGGCCCGAGGGATTGTTATCGATGCCAAGGAAGTCGTGGATAAAGGCCCGCTCGGTCAGATCGTCACGGTTGATGTATCCGCGGGCCAGCCCGATCCCGGCGATCCCGATTTCGCCCAGTTCCCCCGGTGGCAGCGCTCGCGGTTCATCCGGATCGAGGACCACCACCGAGTACGTGGGCAGGGGAGTGCCCAGGGTCACCGGTTTGTCCGGATGGACCGCGTCCCAGGTCGCAGTGACGGTTGCTTCCGTTGGGCCGTAGACGTTCAGGAACCTGCGGCCCGGCCGGTGCCATCGGGTAATGAGGTCACGCGGGCAGGCCTCGCCGGAGACCAGTAGGAACCGCAGGTCGGGCAGGTCCTCGTCGAGGGTGGCCAACAGCGTTGGAACGCAGCACATGGCGCTCACCCGCTGGTCCCGCAGGAACTGGCCCAGTTCCATGCCAAGCAGGCTGACGCCGCCGGGCTTGGGCACCAGGGTTGCACCGACCATCCACGGGACCCAGATCTCCTCCACCGAAAAGTCGAAGGCGATCGTCATCCCTTGGTAGACGCGGTCCGTCGGCCGATAGCCGTAGACTTCGGCTGCCACGAGCACGAAGTTGCAGATGCTGGGATGGTCGATGGCCACACCCTTGGGGCGGCCCGTCGAGCCGGAGGTGTAGATGATGTAGGCCAGACCGCCCGGCGGCCCCGCCTGTTCTCCCCGGGGCAGCCGCGAGGAATCCTGCGCGGCCACCAGCGGGTCCTCCTCGTCGAGGCAGAGGATGGTCGCACCCGTTTGGGGCATCCGGTCACGAAGGTGGGACAGCGACAGGACAAGCCTCACGCCGGCATCCTGAACAATGTAGGCCAGACGGTCGGAGGGGTATCCGGCGTCCAGCGGGACATATGCGGCACCGGCCTTCAAGACCGCCAGGATGGCCGTGTAGGACCGGGTTGGCTGGTCAAAGAGCAGCGCGATCCGGTCGCCCGCCCGCGTGCCGCGCGAGATCAGGTACCGCGCCAGCTGGTTCGCCCGGGCGTCGAGCTGATCGTAGGTCAGCGACGACCCAACGCCGTCGACGGCGAGCTGTCCCCCCTCGCCGTCGCGCCGCAGTTCGTCGCAGCGGTCCTCGAAGAGCCGTTCCAGCCTGTCCCCATCGTGCCAACGTACCCTTCCGTTGCCGGGGGCGCCGGTGAGGATGGTGCTGGCAGCCTCGGCGCGGCTGGAAGATTTCGGCCGGTGGCTTGTCTCGGTCAGGCGGCGCCGGGCGCTGCGCCCTGCCGGAGCGCTCATGCCGCTCCCCGCTGTCCCGGTTGCCGGACCGCCTGTACCAGGAAGCCGCAGGCGGCGTGCGTCTCCTGGGCGGGCGTGGGGAAGTGCGCATGTGCCGCCATGGCAGTCCTCCTAGCCTCGGGAGTCGACGACGTGCCGGGCAGTGCGTCGAGCCATGTGCGACGGTCTAGCCATGTGCGACGACGGGCCCCTAGACGACATTGGACGACGTCCGGTGTTACGGCGGCGTTACCGGGCCGACTGCCGCCGACGGGGGCCGCATTGACAACGTTGAACACGGTGGGAAGCTGTAATCGGGGAGAAGCGGGGCAGTTGCTTGGGGGCTACTTGATGCCCTTGGGGGAGGGCACGGAAATGAATGCAACAGAACGCCCGTGGGAGGTCCAACTCCTGGGGGGATGGCAGATTCGCCAGGGAACGCTTCCCGTCAGGGTCACCATCCGGCAGCAGCGCCTGATTGCCGCCCTGGCCCTTCACGGCAGCGAGCCACGCGCGTTTCTGGCCGGCCTGCTGTGGCCGGACAGTTCGGAGAGGCAGGCGGCGGGCAGCCTGCGGGAGGCGATCTGGATGATTTCCCACCAGCTGCCGGGACTGCTGGAGGAGCGCAGGGATCCGCTGGCACTCGCTCCGGACGTCACAGTGGACGTTCACGAAGTCCGCCGGCGGCTGGCCGCCCTCGACGGGGACCGCGGGGTTGGCCAGCGGCCGGCCCTGCTCGACCTGCTGCGCACGGCCGAACTGCTGCCCGGGTGGTATGAGGATTGGGTCATGGCCGAGCAGGAGCGGTGGAGGCAGCTGAGGCTGAAGGCCCTGGAACGCCTCGCCGGCCAGTATCTGGAGCGCGGCGAGATCGACCGGGCGACGGACGCAGCGGGAATCGCCGTCGCCATTGAGCCGCTGCGCGAAAGCGCGCAGCGGCTGTTGCTCCAGGCGCAGATCGCCGAGGGCAATTATGCCCAGGCGCTGCGGGCGTTCGAGGCCTTCAGTTCCCGGCTGCGGAAGGATTATGGGGTGGAGCCTTCGGCCAAGATCATGAACCTCATGGCACCCCTGCTCGCGCCGCCGGCTGCGGCGGACGGCAGATCGGGGCCGGGCAGCCGGCCGCCCGCCTAAAAGGACCAGTGCGCCGCGGGCTATGGCTCCGCGGTCAGGGACGAGGCGTACAAATCCATCAGCGCCGGCAGCCCGCCGGATTCCATGGCCCTGCGCTGCCGGTCGGCGCCGGTGCCCGTGGCGAAGAGCCGCTCGATGCTGGCATCCACCCACGCCGAGTCGCCCTCTTCCTCGAGTGCGGGCCGGATGTAGCGCAGCAGCATGCCCACCACATCCCGTGCCGGCAGCAGCACGCCGGACTCAGGATCCACCAGCCGGTCGGACAGGCCCTGCCGTCCGGCCTGCCAGACGGCGGCGTCCAGAAGCTCCGGCTCGGGCTGCAGGAAGGACCGGGAGGAAGCCTCATCGGTCAGCACCGTGGAGATCAGTCCCCGGACAACCGCCGCGATCAGCACGGAGTCCTGGGCCTCGAGCTGCACGTCGGCGGCACGGACTTCAAGGGTGGGGTAGCGGTCGGACAGCCGTGCCAGCCACGTAATGACACCCCGGTCGATGACCACGCCGGAGTCGACCAGGCGCTGGATCCGGCGCTCGTAGTCGGCCGCGTCGCGGAAGACCGGCGCGCAGCCCTGGATGGGCCAGCGGCGGTAGTGGACGATCCGCCAGCTGCCGAACCCGCTGTCCCGGTCCAGCCAGTACGGTGAGTTGGCGCCCAGCGCCACCACCGCCGGCAGCCACGGCCTGATCCGGTTCAAGGCCTGCACCCCGGCCTCCTTGTCGGGGACGGACACATGCACGTGCTGGCCGTTGACGAACTGGTCGGCCACGATGCCCTTCGCGCTGGCCTTGAGCTGGTGGTAGCGCTCCTTGTCCGTGACCTCGGGGTAGTCGTCCTGGATCCGCGGGGCCGTGCCGGTGGCCGCCGCGCGCACGCCGGTCTTGCGGGCGGCGGTATCGAGCTCGCGGCGGAAGTTGAGCAGCGACTCCTCGGCCTCGGTGAGCGTGGAGCAGACCGCGGTGGCAGTTTCAATCTGGCAAGTGAGCAACTCCCGCTGGATCTCATCCCTGGCTACTTGTACCGAGCCTTCAAGGTTTTCGGCGACCCTGTCCGCCACCGGGGCGGGTAAGCCGGTGGCCGGATCCAGCAGCAGGTATTCTTCCTCAATTCCCAGAGTTGCCATGGGGCACCTTTCTTCTGCCGACGCTCAGACAAGCCGAGCCTAACCGATCTGCGGGCGGTCATGCTCACGGCCGGGACCGTCCGAACCCTGCCGGACAGCCGTCTGGTGAGGGGCACGGATTGCTCAGGACAGTGGCACGGTCAGGCCAGTTGCCGCGAGCCCGAGCGCCGCGGCGGCGGTGCCCAGCAGCAGATTCGCCGCGAGATTGACGACGGCGGCGCCCGCCCGCCGCTCTGCCCACAGCTTAACCGTGGCGACGGTGAAGGAACTGAAGGTGGTCAGTCCGCCGGCCAGGCCGCTGGCCAGCGCCAGTCGCCAGGGCTCGGCCAGACGCCACGTTTCCGCCAGGCCCGGCTCCTGGCCCACCACGCCGCCGGCGACGAGCCCGAGGATGAACGACCCGGTGACATTGACCAGCAGGGTGGCCCACGGCCAGTGCTGCTCCGGCCGCCGGCGGGCTGCCTGCCGGCGGGCGAGCCAGGTGTCGGCGGCGAAGCGCAGCAGGGCTCCGGCGGCGCCGAACAGCCCGACGAGCAGCGCCGTCACGCGGCGGCCGCCCGGGTGATCCGGCGGCCCAGCGTGCGGCCGGCGTGCAGCCCGGCGACGGCGGCGGCCAGGCCCGCGGCCAGGGACAGGCCCAGATACAGCAGCCAGTCGGCGTGGCGGCCCTGCGCCGCCAACTGGTCGACGGCCAGCGCAACGGCGGAGAACGTCGTGAACGAGGCGAGCAGCCCCGGGCCCAGCGCGGCGCGGAGCCAGAACGCGGTGCCGGGACGTTCGGTCCAGAGCGCCGTGAGGACGCCCAGCAGCAGGCTGCCGGCCACGTTGATGGCCAGCGTGGTCCACGGGATGGAGCCGTCTTCGGGGAAGGCGACGCCCAGCAGGTAGCGCGCCTCGGCGCCCGCGAAGCCGCCGACGGCGACGGCGGCCCAGGCGCCCGGGCCCGGCAGCGCAGACGGCGCCGCCGCGATGCGAAGCCGCCCGCGCGGCGTCGTGCTCACGAAGCGAGCCGGCAGCCGGGGTGCGGATCGCCGTGCACCCACAGGGCGGCGGCGGCCTGGTCGCCCAGGTCCAGCTCCCGGCCCGCCCCGTCCGGGCCGAACCGGACCACCAGCGCACCGCCGAAGGGGCGCCGGCCGACCACTTCCACCCGGTCGTCGAGTCCGATCCGCTCGGCGCTGAAGAAGCGCAGGAGGTCGGCATCGGCGTCGCTGATCCGGGTGATCCGGCCCGTGTGTCCGCCGTCGAGTTCTTCCAGCTGCACCGCGCTGGGGACGTGGACGGTGCCGTCCGCCGCCGGGATGGGGTCGCCGTGCGGATCGCGCTGCGGGTGGCCCAGCTTGGCCGCCATCCGGTCGATGAACATGTCGGAGACGGTGTGTTCGAGCAGCTCGGCTTCGTCGTGGACTTCGTCCCAGGCATAGCCGAGTTCCTGCACCAGGAAGGTCTCCAGGACCCGGTGCCGGCGGACCATGGTCAGGGCCAGCCGGCGGCCGGCGTCGGTCAGTTCGATGGCGCTGTACGGCCGGTGGTCCACCAGCTGCAGTTCCACCAGCTTGCGCACCATCTCAGAGACCGAGGAATTGGCCACCCCGAGCCGGCCGGCCAGCTGCGAGGAAGTGATGGGCTTGTCCTGCCACTCGGTGAAGGCGTAGATGACCTTGACGTAGTCCTGCACGCTGGATGAGCCGCTGCTCAGCGCGGTTTTCCTGGCCGGGGGCATGCGTCTCACTCTCTCGTCGAACGTGTCAGGACGGCAGGTTGGCGGCGGCGGAGCCGGGCTGCGCGGGGGAGCCCCGCCCCGTGCGGCGCCGGGCCAACTGCCAGATTACCCCGGTCCGCGGCGCGCCCAGGTAGACCACGAGGAAGACCAGGGCCTGGGCCAGGACCACCGCCGCGCCGGTGGCGACGTCCAGGTAGTAGCTGGCGTAGATGCCGGCGACCGAGGCGGCGGCGGTGACGGAGGCGGCGATCGCCAGCATGGCATCGAACCTGCGGGTCAGCAGGAACGCGGTCGCCCCCGGCGTGATGAGCATGGCCACCACCAGCACGATGCCGACCGCCTGCAGCCCGACGACGACGGTGATCGCCAGCAGCCCGAGCAGCAGCACCGACAGCCAGCGGGTGCTGAGCCCGATGGCGTGGGCGTGGATGCGGTCGAAGGCGAACAGCGTCAGGTCGCGGCGCTTGATCAGCAGCACGCACAGCGCCACGGCGCCGAGGATGAGCACCTGCAGCAGTTCGCCGTCGCTGACGCCCAGCACGTTGCCGAAGAGGATGTGCTGCAGGTCGGTCTGGCTGGGCGTCTTGGAGATGATGGCCAGTCCGGCCGCGAAGAACGCCGTGAACACCACGCCGATCACGGTGTCGCCCTTCAAGCGGGTGGAGGATCGCACGCCGCCGATCAGCGCCACCGCCGCCGCGCCGAAGATGAAGGCGCCCAGCGAGAACGGCACCCCGACGATGTATGCCAGCGCGACGCCGGGGAGCACGGCGTGGGAGACCGCGTCGCCCATCAGAGACCAACCCATCAGGATCAGCCAGCAGGACAGCACAGCCGACACGACGGAGGCGGCCAGCGTTACCACCAGGGCGCGGGTGAGGAACCCGTACTGCAGGGGTTCCAGCAGCCAGTTAAACAGCTCCACTGCGTGTTCCTTCCCCCGGACCGGCCAGCGCGGAGCCGAAGGCCAGGGCCAGGTTTTCGTTGGTGAGCACGTCTGCGGGCCGGCCGTGCGCGAGTATTTTCTGGTGCAGCAGGATGGCCTCGTCGCACAGCTGCGGGATGCCGGCCAGGTCGTGGGTGGAAATCAGGATCGTCCTGCCCTCGTCGCGCAGTTCCTTCAGCAGGGCGATCAGGACCGCCTCGGAGGCCTTGTCCACCCCGGCGAAGGGCTCATCGAGCAGCAGCAGGCCGGCGTGCTGGGCTATGCCGCGGGCCACGAAGGCGCGCTTGCGCTGGCCGCCGGAGAGTTCGCCGATCTGCCGGTGCTGCAGGTGGCTTAGGCCGGTGCGTTCCAGGGCTGCGTCGACCGCCTCGCGGTCCCGGCGGCGGGGGCGGCGCATGGGTCCGAGCCGACCGTAGCGGCCCATCATCACGACGTCGCGCACGGAGACCGGAAAAGTCCAGTCGACGTCTTCGGACTGCGGCACGTAACTGGCCAGGTTCAGCTTCCTCGACTGCCGGGGCGACAGCCCAAACAGTTCCACCGTGCCCGACGCCGGGTGGACGAGTCCCATCAGCGACTTGAACAGGGTGGACTTCCCGGAGCCGTTGACCCCGATCAGGCCGCAGATGGTTCCCGGTGCCACCGTGGCGGAGACGCGGTCCAGGGCGACGACGTCGTTGTAGGCCACGGTGAGGCCGAGCACGGAGATGGCGGCGGCGCCGGGCGGGAGGTCGGGGGTGCTCACGGGGCCAGTCCTTCCTTGATCAGGGAGATGTCGTGCCGGATCAGCTCCAGGTGGGTGGGCACCGGGCCGTCCGGTCCCGAGAGGGAGTCCACGTACAGCGGCGTGATGAGGCGGGCGCCGGTGGCGGCGGCGACCTGCTGCATCGATTCCGGATTGACGGTCGATTCGCAGAACACCGCCGGGATCCGGTGCTCGGAGACCTGGCCGATCACGTCCCTGATTTGCCGGGGCGTGCCCTCGGCATCGGAGTTCACCGGCCAGAGATAGGCCTCACGCAGCCCGGCGTCGCGGGCCAGGTAGGAGAAGGCGCCTTCACAGCTGACCAAAGCCGGAACGGCCGACGGATCGGCGAAGGCCGACTCCAGGCCGGCCATCAGCACGTCCAGCTCC